>CAYYOS010000020.1:0-23349 GCA_964473355.1 uncultured Burkholderiales bacterium
AGTTCCACGTACATGACGGGGCATAATACCTTATTCCAGCGGCCCACCTTTGGTGCCCGCTAATTCGAACGTTAGCCCGCTTCTCACCCGGCAAGCCTGCATGTTTTTAGGAGCATGATGGAACAAGTATCCGTTCACAGTGAATGGGCTCGATTGGAAGCAGTTATTCTGGGCATCGCGCCAGAATTATATTTTCCAGCAACGCACCCCATCGAATTGGAACCATTGAACCGATGGTGGCAGAGGGTTTTGGCAGCCATGCTCTACACAATTGCAAAGGGCCGCCGTGTCCCTACATGGATTACCCAAAAGTATGTTGCTGAACTGGAAACATTGCGGAAAGTTCTTCTTGAGCATGGTGTCACCGTACATCGCCCGGTTCCCATTACGCCATTAGCTGAAGAACCGTTAGGGCTTGGCCAGATGTTTGCCCGTGACCCAATTATGGCTGTTGGCCACACCCTGATTGTCGGGCAACTTCAAATTGAAATGCGCCGTAAAGAGCGACGCGGATTCGGCGCTTTATTGAGTGCCTGGTCAGACAATAGCACGCGCGTCGCTTCCGTTTCCTCCGATGACATCTTTCTTGAAGGGGGTGACGTCATCGTAGATTTGCCTTACGTTTACGTCGGGGTAGGCAAGTATGCCAGCAATGCCAAGGGCGTGGAGTGGCTACAAAGCCAGTTGGGAACGAAAGCAAAAGTAGTCCCCGTACCGCTGGCTGTTTCAGGGATTCTCCATCTGGATTGCTGCATGACGCTCATTGGCCCTCGATTAGGAATCATTCATCCTGAGTCGCTGATCAATCCTTTGCCGCCGCCTCTCGATACCTATGAGTTCATCGAAGTTGACGCACGCACCCGTCGAGAGTTGGGGACGAATGTCTTGGTTTTAGACGCCAAAACTATCATCGTTCAGTCACGGCATATTCAACTACAGCAGGATCTGCGAAAGCGGGGATTTCGAGTCATCCCGCTTGACTTCAGTTGGCACGCCTGGCTGGGTGGTGCGTTTAGGTGTGCAACCGCTCCCATTCGTCGAAACAAGAGCCAGGGCTAACATCGGAGTGAGGCGGTAATCCTTAGCTCACGGTTCACTCATGTCATGTCGCGGAATAAGGGAGCTTATGGAAGGCGACCCGTATCGAAGGCACTGCTCAACGGAGGGCGCGTTGTCTCACTCGAAAGTAGGGCTTCGCGGCGCCTCACTCTCGTTCGAGCGAGCACCGCTCGCGCTGCCTGCGTGACGTTCAACTAGTGTTGTCACAATAAAAAGGACGCGCATGCAAGCGGAAGCTGCAACTATTTGTTACATCTGACCCGGCTACGGAAACACCTTACTTACAGCGTGCAGCTACAATTGTTTGCATTGAACTAAATGGAGCGGTGACACAACCGGCAGGCTTGCAGCCTGCTGATCACTGTTAGTGACGCCGCTGCTCAGGCTGCCTTACGACGCACGTCACGCGACCGAGCTAAACGAGGAAATGCCGATGGATCGCTATAAACCTAACCAATGCATAGTCGCTCTCTTCACGATATCTTCAGCACTGTTTTTGTCTGGTTGTGGAGGGGGCGGCGCCAACGGCGGGGCTGGCAACGACACGGGGCCGAGCAGCGGCCCCCACACGGGACTGCCAGCGCCGTTAGCGGTATGCACGCAGGCCAATCCGTGTACGCGTCCGGCGGACGAGTTGAACGTTTCCGAGATCACCGAGCCGAGTTTCGTGCCGGTATGCCGCACCACCGAACCCGGGCGCGCCGCCTATGATGACGGCGCTCCGCGCCGCGCGGTCGATGCCGATGGCGTCGATCGCTATGCGTGCCGGTATCAACCCGGCGGTGCATCGGTGAGCGCGCCACGACCGTTGCTGATTTTTCTTCACGGTGGCGGTGGCGGTAACGCCGGCAACGTTTACAACTTCACGTCGTTGCGCGCCAAGGCCGAGTCATATGTCCTCGGCAACGCCGCGCGTCCGGGGTTCTTTTTGGTATCCGTTCAGGGACGCAACCTGCATTACCCGACGTTCAATAACCGCGATGGCCGCCATCACGATTTTTATTATCGCGACCTGCGTTCGCCCTCGACCAACCCCGACATCGCGCATCTCGATCGTCTCATCGACGAACTCGTGGCCACCGGCGCGGTGGACACGCGGCGTATTTACGTCATGGGCTGGTCGAACGGCGGCTTTTTCGGACAGATGTACGCCATCGCGCGGCACACGACACCGACGCCCGGCGGTAATCGCGTGGCGGCGGTGGTGCCGTATACGGCGGCCGATCCGTTCCACAACACCAGCCGCGATCAGGTACCGAGCTATCAACTCGATCCCTATCCCACCTCGACGGTACCGATCTTGCTGGTGTCGCGTACTTGCGACATTGTCGCCTGCAATCAGGCGCAGGCCGATATGTTCGCTAGTAGTGGAACTGTCATCGAGCCCGGCCATATCGTCGAACCGTGGATATCGCAAGACCTGCCGATTAAGGTGCGCAACCCGAATGCGCTGTGGCGCTTGATCGCCGGCAACGGCGAAGTGGCGAAGATGTGCTCAACTCGTTTGACCTGCTCGGCCACCGTCGGACTGATTAATCATATGCGCTGGCCCGACGGCGTTGCCGACGGTAGCAATATCGATCACGAGCCTGCCATGTTGGATTTTTTACGCGAGCACCCATTGCCATGACAGCGGACCCGCCGCAGGACTCGTCCTTCTCCAGGGCTTTGAACCACCAAGTTGGGTAATCCACTTCTTACATGGGGGCTGCGGTACTGGCCGATTTGCATCGGCGCAACGGAAATGTCGACTCAGCGCATCGTTATCGTGACGTGGCACTGAAATCAGCGCCGACTCCGGCCGTGAAGGTGCTTTTACAACGTCGGCTCTGTAATGGTAACTCGGCTAAATGCGTTTGAGCACACATTTTTTATAAGCGTCCACAGGCCATCTTCGTAGAGTTGGATGCTAGTAAGGGTAACGATAAACGCTGCCCTGTGGCATTTGTCGCCATGTTTCATCGTTTAGCAGCGAGTTTATACACGGCGTTGCGCTCGCGCTTACCTACTGCGACGACAACAACCACGAATTGGTTATCGCGGACTTCGTAGACCAATCTATATCCGATATTCCGCAGCTTAATTTTAAACCGATCTTTTTGGCCGGACAGTTTTGCGGCGGGAACACGCGGGTTTAATAATCGTTCTTCGAGTTTCTTTTTGAACTGTACTCGCACTCCGGGGTCTAGCTTACCCCACTCTTTGAGGGCTTCTTCTTTAAATTTAAGGCTATAGCTCACTGAGCTTAACAGACACTTCTGCTTGATCCTTCCTTGCGTCCGCGATGGCATTGAGTTCTATGTCTTCCAGTTTGTCGATTAAAGCCTCGTAGGCTTTTGCCGGAATGCAGTAAAACGCGGGTTCGTTGCGATTAAGAATGGCCACCGGGAAACCTTCGCCGGCAGCAACGGTGCCCATCGGATTCTTCTTGAGTTCGGAAACGCTGGCGGTCGTTTCTGCGAGAATCATATTTGCCATGGCTACACTCCAGTGTTGATATGAGTATTAATAATAGCACTCTTAATAGGTCTTATCAACACTGGGCTTATCAACCGGGTTCTTGTCCCAGTGAAAGACAGCGTGACATTAAAGCACTTTCTGCGGAGCGGGGTTACGTGCGATAACAGAGACCCGCTTCAAGCCCTATTCTGCAGGCGTTTAATCGTGAGGGCATTCAGTATGCCAGCTGGACTGGCCGTGTTATTGAAGTACACAAATGCCTGTTTGAACTTGTGCGCCGCCAGCTGATGCATCACCTCATCCAGCTCGTCCTGGCCATATTCCGAATAAAATAATCGCGGATTGCCGTGCAGGCGCACATAGGCGGTCTTGGTAGTCGCAATGACGTCGGTGGGCAGTTTGGGATAATTCACGCTGCAAAAAATGAGTTTGTGCTGGATGAATGCCTGATACACCTCCTTGGTCCACCAACTGGCATTGCGAAACTCGATTACATTGTCGAAATCCGGATTAATATTCGTGAGTATGAGCGCCAAGCGTTCTGGCGTGTAGTGGTAACTGGGCGGCAACTGAAATAGAACGCAACCCAGCTTATCTTTCAAGCCCGATTCGCAAGCTTTGTAAAACTCTGCTAGCTCGTGGACGCAGTCGACAAATTTTTTGGTGTGGGTAATAAGCTTGGGCACTTTGATCGAATAAACAAATCGTTCCGGACTTTTTTTGTACCAGGTTTGCAGCGTTTTGGCGGTGGGAAATTTGTAAAAACTGGCGTTTAACTCAAAGGTGTTGAATTGCGTGCAGTAATACGCAAACCATTCTTTGGTTGGCATGCCTTCAGGATAAAAAATGCCCAGCCATTGGCGGTTGTAATAGCTAGAGCAACCTGGCCGTACGAGCACGCTCATGGGTATTTCACCTGGCAATTCTCGCAAAAAAAACTGCGACGTTTTTTAACGCCAGTGTACTTGCGAATGATGGGCGAATTGCACCGCAAACACACAGTTTTTGTATGCGCCAGCCAGTGCTTCTTCAGCTCGTATTTTTTCTTCCACGCCAGAAATTCAAAACTGTAAGTACGCGCTTCCCGAATAATTTTGCTTAGCTTGAGTTTTGGAATTTTTCCGGTCAGGGATTCGGGATGCACACACACGCGATACAGCACTTCGTTCTTGATGATATTACCCACCCCGGCAAAAATATCCTGCTCCAGCAGGGCATCGCATATCAGTTTATCCGGCGCAGCATCGAGCTTCTTGCGGGCACGTTTCGCGTTCCACGTCTCATTCATCACGTCCGCCGACCAGTCGTAGTGATCGTTGACATCGCCTTCCACGAATTTGAGTGAACAAGCGTACAAATTCAATTCGCCATTGCTAAATGTAAGGTTCAGTCGCGCCGGCACATCCCTGCGCTCATTAATCCGATAGGTACCGAACAACAAAAAATGTACGCGTAAAGTGTATCCCTTAAAGCAAATCAAAAAATGTTTGCCCCAGGTTTTAAAGGCAATGACTTTTTTTCCCGTAAGGCGGACTTGATCGATCTTGCTATTGCCAGCCACGGAGATGACTTTTCGTCCGGTAAATTGCTGGACTTCTTCTTTTAAAATGACGATGCTCGGGCCTTCTGGCACGGTGTCATCCTTCTCAGTGATTTAGCTTTCTATGGCTGGGGCCGTCGTGTTAGCGGGGCGCCATTCGCCTTCTGTTCTGTGGTAATGCGCCGTACCCTTGCATGCAAAGTCGTGGGCCTGCCACACCATGTTGTCTACTTCGATCGTTTCGCCATTCGCACGAATGCGATTGAAACTATTCGGCTCGCCCTTTAAGCGACTGGATAGCGAGGTTCCGGTTTGCGCCACGACCATACCGCCGACCACCCCAGAATAAGCAAGATGCACGTGGCCGCCGAGTAGAAGATCGACTTGGGATTTCAACAAGCGCGGTAAGGCGAGATTGGCGCGCGAGATCGTGTGTCTGTTGGCACTGGCTTCTGTGAGTAAAAAAGGATGGTGGGCCACGACGATGTGGAGATCTTTGGCGCACTTAGAAAAAATAGCCTCCGCGCGTTCGAGTTGTTCGAGATTGATGCGACCGCGCGACCAATCGAGATACGGACCCCAGCGGCGCGCGCTGTTGATACCGACGGCGCAGTAGTGATCTCCGCTGACTACGGGTTCCAGCTCGTCTGATAACCAGCGTTTCCAGCGCAGCCACGGCGCTGCAAAGCGTAGGGGAAGGGAGTAAGCGGGCACATCGTGATTGCCAGGCACGACGAGTAAAGGTTGTGGCAGACGATCGAAAAAGGCACGCGCTGCTTTGAATTCGCTGTCGCGGGCGCGCTGCGTCAAATCCCCGGAAACCGCGATAAGATCCGGCCGGTCAGTATTGAGCTGGCCGACGAGCGCTTCGACGATCTCCGGAATTTCACGCCCGAAATGCAGATCGGAAATGTGCGCAATACGAATCATGAGTTAATTCGCTTCCGGAGCCAAAACACGCAGGACGCACGAGCGTATCGTGTAATGCAATGGCGTCTGCATTTGTGATGGTTCACCATCGTTCATGACGGACAGCGGCCGCGGGCGGTCTAGCGATAAAACCACCGACTTGGCAGAACTGGCTTCTAGCGACCTATCGCTTTGCCAAGTGCCCGCCATCATTCGCGCTGCGATGCGAAGAAGGGCCCAGCGTGAAGTGTCGCGCGCCACGTAGACGCCCAGCGTGCCTGCGCACAAGGTTTCGCGATCGGGTATGGGGCCTTGCGTATCACTCAGCAGATTATTGGAGACCACTACCGCTCGCGTACGAAAGTGGTGCGTTTTACCATCAACTTCGATAGTGACCCGTAAGCGCGGATAGGTTCGCATTAAGTAAAAAAACTCCGTGACCACCCTAGGCCATTTACGCCACCACGAAACCTCGCGCAATTGCTCGCGCGTGCGAGCCAAGTGGGGCATGAGGCCGATGGCGGAATTACAAAGGAACGGCTGCCCATTTACGTAGCCCATATCGATTGTCTTAATTTTCCCGCCTACGATGACATCGGCGGCGGCTTCGAGCTGCATTGGGACGCCCAAGTCCCGAGCTAGAATATTCATGGTTCCACCGGGAAGAAGCCCGAGCGGCAGCTTGCGATCACCCAGTGCCGAGGCCACGGCGAGAATGCTGCCGTCGCCCCCACAAACAACGACCGCATCGGTTAAATTCTCTTCGGCGCTAGCGAGAAGCTTAGGCAGCGCCTTCAGATCAAAGGGATGAAGCTCGGGTTTCACGCCACGATCTTCAAACAGTTTGCGAAGGCCTGCCTCCGGGTGGTCACCGGCTGCGAGCAGGGTGCCCGAACGCGGGTTATAGATGACCATCACCTTGCGAATGGAGGCACGCTCTTCTGTGACCATATTCCCTCTCATTGTGCCGCGAGGCAACGCGGCGGAAATTTCCCCTTAGGGGTGAAATGTAGGGCACCTAACACCTTGAGCGGCGCCTTGTAAGCTACAATGATCAGACAAGCAAACGTTTTAAATGACTCGAAACCCTGAATTTATTCCTAACGAAACTTCCTGCCTGCTAAAATGTTCTTATCCTGTAGTCAAACGGAGAATCCCCATGCAAAAGATTTTTAGTTTAATGGTTGCGCTACTCGTTAGCCTTTCCTTTGTTGCCACGGACGCGGACGCCAAACGATTTGGCGGGGGGAAAAGCATCGGTAAACAACGCAGTTATAATCAACAACAGCAACAAGCTACCCCTAAGCCTGCCCAGGCCCCCGGTTCGGCTGCTACGCCCGCCGGAGGGAGTCGTTGGTTAGGCCCGTTGGCAGGGCTCGCTGCAGGCGGTTTGCTCGCCTCCTTATTCTTTGGGGACGGATTCGATGGCATTAAACCTATGGATATTATGTTGCTCCTGGGGATAGCCGCAGCAGCCTTTTTTATTTTCCGCGCGATGCGCCGCAAGCAAGCTTTGGCACAACCGATGCGCTTTGCTAGCGCCAATACCAGTCATCAGTTGTCGTTAGATCCGGCGCCTCCTTTCGGCGGGAGTTCTGCGGTAAATGTCCCTTCCTCGCGCCCCTCCTGGTTTGAAGATGAACCATTTTTACGGGAAGCAAAGGTGCATTTTATTCGCCTACAAGCCGCGTACGATTCCGCTGACTTAAGCGATATTCGCGAATATGTCACCCCCGAGATGTTTGCTGAAATTAGCATGCAAATACAAGAGCGGGGCGGTGTGGCGCAAAAAACGGAAGTTATGACCGTTAACGCCGACATGCTTGATGTCGTAACTGAAGGCGATAAAGTAACCGCAAGCGTAAAATTTTCGGGCTTAATTCGAGAAGAAGCGAATGGCCCCGCAGAGCCCTTTAATGAGATTTGGCATATACAAAAAAGTCTGAATGGTACGGATGGCAAATGGTATGTCTCGGGGATTCAGCAGGTAGAGTAAGAACGGCAATTTGCAACGACTGTACCGTCATTCCCGCGAGAAGCGGGAATCCAGATTCTGATATCGAATGCCGGGGGTAGCCCGGCAGCTAAGGCGCCCTAAGAGCGTCGCCCGCGGGACCCGCAACGCGGGATCGGGCAGCGTCAGGGCGCCAGGCGACCGCGTGTTTTTCCGGGTGCCTGCATCCCGCTTTCGCGTCGCACCTTCCTTCGGAAGGCACTGCTCCTCGCGAAAGCGGTCGCCCGTCTTTTGTAAGGCCTTAAAGAAAGTAACCCTTGATAAGGCCACCCTCCCCATCACGCTATGTTCTGTTCCCGCTCACCAAACCAGGCGGCTGCGCAACTCAACCTCGGCGCTCCCGCGCCTCGGGATTCGAACAATGCTCGCCGACTACCCCCGGCTTGGTTGCGCTGCTCGGCGGTGTGGAAAGGGGCCCCTAAAACCTAAAAGCAAAGTCAAAAATTTAAACGCGAAAACCCTTTATCGCCAAAGCTTGATGGGTATTCCACAAAGCTTGATGGGTATTTCAACGGGAATTGAAAGTACTATTCACATGTGGTCCTCGTCGCGCAAGGCGGTGTTGATGGCAAATGCCGCTTTCGCACCTTCCGCCGCGGCGACGATGACTTGTTGTAAATCGCGCGTGGCATCTCCCGCTATATAAAGACCGGGCACGTTTGTTTCACAAAAAGAGTCGGCGCTCGCACCCTCTTTGTTGGAGACCTCGCACCCCAGGCGCGCGGCTAAATCGGAACGTTGTTTTTGCCCCAGATGAAAAAACAAGGCGTCGCGATCGATTGCCTTGCCGTCGGCAAACACGACCGCCTGCAGTTTTCCATTATCGTGACTTAAGCGCGCGATCGGTTTCTCGATAAGCGCAATCCCGTTTCTTGCGAGCCGGGCGCGCGCCGTTTCTGGTAGCTTTTTGTCGCCATCGGTGCAAAGAATCACATCGGCACTATATGGCCGCAGGTTTAAAGCGTACACCGCTGCCTCCTTACCTTTGGCGTACGCCACAATGCGTTTATCGCGATTTTCCCACCCATCGCAGTACGGGCAGTGGAAAGCGCTGATGCCATAGAGTTGGCTAAAACCGTCAACTTCAGGCAGATTGTCGATAATCCCGGTAGCCAATAGCAACTTACGGCTTTTTAAAATACCCTCAGCGGTGGCGACTTCATAAATATCCTTAGTACGGCGCGCATCGCTTACGCTTGCGTGACGAACTTCAACACCATATGGCTCAAGTTGAGCGCGGCCTATTGCCCGCAATTCTTTGGGCGCTAAGCCATCGCGCGATAAAAATCCATGCATTGCATGAGACGGCGCGTTGCGGTACTGTTCGGAATCCAGCACGATGATGTTGCGACGGCACCGCCCTAGCACGAGCGCTGCGCTTAAACCGGCCGGGCCGCCACCGACAATAATGACGTCATAAATTTTTACTACTGCTTCCATAACAAAAATCTCCTCGCTACTATATGAGTATTTCATCGCCCGATAGTGCGCTTATTCAAGAAGTAAACTGGAAAACAACGGCTGCGTTAATTAGTGTGGTCCGCCGCCAGGTATTTATCATCGAACAAGGCGTGCCAGAAGAATTGGAGTGGGATGGGGAGGATGCCGATGCTATTCACGTGCTGGCACAATTGGACCATAAGCCCATCGCCACGGGGCGCCTCTTGCGATCAGGTCATATAGGTCGGATGGCAGTATTACAGCCCTATCGCGGTTTCGGCATAGGCTCAAAAATTCTTAAGCAACTGCTAGTACTCGCAGCGCAGCATCACTTACGCTACGTTATTTTGCACGCGCAATTACAGGCTAAGGCGTTTTATCTTAAGCATCATTTCCGTTGCGTTGGCGAGGTATTCGAAGAAGCCGGCATACCCCATATTCGTATGGAGTTATATTTATAATTCCCCGGGGGCGCAAACCGTGCTGCGATTGTTCATTCTTTTTATAGGTTTGTTGTTGAGCTCGACGTGCGGCGCACGCGAGCCCGCGCAATTTGAGTTCGCGCTGCTCGGTGATACCCCTTACTTAAGTTTTGAAGAACCGGCGTTTACCGCAATGTTGAGGGCGCTTGACCATGAAAAGCTGGCCTTCGTGGTCCACGTCGGGGATTTTAAAAGCAGCGCCACGCCGTGTAGCGATGAGCTATTTCTACGCCGCAAGCGGCAATTTAATCATTCCGCGCATCCCTTTATTTATATACCCGGAGACAATGAATGGACGGATTGCCCGGCGACAGATAAATCCAGCAATCCCGTGGAACGTCTCAATAAGTTGCGGGAGTTATTTTTCAGTAATACCTATAGCCTAGGGAAGCAGAAATTAAAACTTCGTAGACAAGGCGCGGCGTACCCGGAAAATGTGCGATGGCGTTTTCACGACATCGTGTTTGTCGGACTAAACATCACGGGAAGCAATAATAACTATATTAAGAGTGCGGATAATCAAGAATTCCTATTACGTCAGGAAGCCAACGATGCATGGCTAAAGAAAGCTTTTGACGTAGCGGCGCGCCCCCAGATGCGCGGCCTAGTAATTCTTATTCACGCCAACCCCTATTTCGAAAGAGATTCACGTTCACCCGGCGGCTATCAGCAATTCTTAGCCGCCCTGCAAGACCTTGCGGCGGGCTTTAATAAACCCATTTTAATTGCGCACGGCGATACGCATTTATTTCGGGTGGATCAACCCTTAAAGGATAAGCAAGGGAACATTCTGCAGCACGTAACGCGCGTAGAAGTACCGGGCTCACCCTTTACCGACTGGGTTCGGGTGACGGTAGATCATAACAACTCGCCGCGCTTTACCATCGATAGCACGTTTGATTACTTATTTTAGGAAGGCGGGCGCTTAAGGCTGTTTTTGCTGTAGTGATTTATCGCTGTGGCGGCGGCGCGCCGCAGTAGCGGTACTTTTTTGTTTGCGGCGATCTTCGATTCCCGCGCGCTCCAATAAATCCAGCCAGTATTTCTCACCGTTCGCGGATTTAAACCTTAAGTACACCGCTATTTCATCGGGGTAGGCCAGCGCCAAGCGCTTCAAATGGCTGGAAGGAACCGCACCGGTGGTTTCGGAGTCGCTTAACCAGGCCCGCGAAATAGCTTGCCATAGCGCGCGGTAGAAAGGGTCATCGTCGTCTTCGAAGCCGAATTGCCAGATTAACAATGAAGCTTCGCCCGGGAGCAATTCCTCTGCGTTGAATTTTTTACTCATAGCGCTTCCTTAGAACTTAACGATTTTGGGCTTAGTCTAACTTTTTTTAAGTGTGACGCATAGGACCACGGTGGTGATTAAAAGTGCCTCCACGGGTGGTTTGTTAATATTGCATCTATTGATAGCAATCAATCATGGGTCTAAAAGAATACTGGACTAAACGCGATTTTGAGACGACGCCGGAACCTAAAGGCAAAGTCGCGGCACGAGCCAAATCCACGGCATTAAGCTTCGTTATCCAAAAGCATGCGGCGAGCCACCTGCATTATGATTTTCGTTTAGAGTTGGATGGCACCCTGAAAAGTTGGGCGGTGCCCAAGGGGCCCAGCCTTAATCCCAAAGATAAACGGCTAGCGGTTCACGTGGAAGACCATCCTTTAGAATATGGCGGCTTTGAAGGCATAATTCCGCCGAAACAATATGGGTCGGGCTCAGTGATTATTTGGGATCGGGGCACTTGGGAACCGTTAGGTGATCCGCAGGAAGCTTACGTCAAAGGCAAACTTAAATTCCAACTACATGGTGAAAAATTGCAAGGGGGCTGGACGCTTGCTCGCATGGGCGGGCGAGCCGCAGGTGGACCAAAAGAAAATTGGTTATTGATTAAAGAAAATGACCAAGAGGCAAAAACCGGCGACGCGGCTGACGTTGTCGCCACGCATCCTTTAAGTGTTGAAAGCGGACGCGATGTTAGCGAACTTGCGTTAGGCCAAGATAAAGTATGGAATTCCAAACCCAAAAACAACGCGCGTGTTAAAAAGCGCCCAGTGAAAAACTTGCCAGCCCCCCCAGTCTTTATTAAACCGCAACTCGCCACCCTGGTTGACACTGCGCCCAGCGGTAGCAAATGGGTGCACGAGATAAAATACGACGGTTACCGGATGCTTTGCCGAATCGACGAAAATGGCGCTCGGATCTATTCACGCAACGAAAAGGAGTGGACCACGGTTTTCCCTAACATAGTTATGGAGGCCGGCCAGCTACCTTTGCAAAACGCCTGGCTGGACGGCGAAGTGGTAAGCGTAAACGCAGAGGGCGTATCGAGCTTTCAAGCTTTACAAAACGGCTTGGAAAATGGCCGCATGCCCGACAATATTTTGTATTATGTTTTTGATCTCTTGTATCTCGATGGCGAAGACCTAACCGCGTTACCGCTACTGGAACGCAAAACACGCCTCGCTAAACTACTGGCTAATCTCAAGGCTGATAACAGCCATATTTTGTATAGCGATCATATGCAAATTGAAGGCGAGATTTTTTATCGCTATGCTTGCCAGCACGGCTTGGAAGGCATTATTAGCAAAGACGGACAAGCACCATACGCGAGTAGCCGCAGCCGTACCTGGTTAAAAACGAAATGTCTGCGTCGTCAAGAATTTGTTATTGCCGGTTACACCGAGCCCGCGGGTAGTCGCAGCGCGTTTGGGGCGTTATTACTGGGCATTTACGACGGCGGTCAGCTACTTTATAGCGGTAAGGTTGGCACTGGATTTAATGAAGCATCTCTGCAAGCTATACATAAGCGCCTTCGCAAAATCGAACAAAAAAATTCGCCGTTAGTTAACCCGCCTAGGGGCTATGGATTTAATGACGTACATTGGGTAAAACCCGAACTCGTCGCGGAGATTGGGTTTAGTGAATGGACTGATGCCGGGTCGCTGCGTCATCCTACTTTTCATGGGTTACGCGAAGACAAACCGGCTAAAGACGTCGTTAAAGAGATTCCCAGTTCTCCCCCTGAAGACGGCAGCGGCTTGAAAAAGATTGCCCATAAAAAAGATGCGGTTGTTGCGGGCGTTAAGCTTACCCATCCGGAGCGGGTGCTGTTTACGGACGCAAACATAAGCAAGTATGAACTCGCGGAATTTTACGAGCGCATAGGCGAATGGATTTTGCCGCATCTCAGCCATCGCCCCCTCACTTTAGTGCGCTGCCCCGATGGCGGCCAAGGAAAGTGCTTCTATCAGAAGCACGCGAATGCTACCGTCCCCCAAGCTATAGGGCGTATTGAAATCCAAGAAGCCGAGGGAACGGTGATCTACATGAATGCTAACGATGTTTCAGCGATTGTGGGCTTAGTGCAAATGGGGGTACTTGAATTTCATACCTGGGGATCGCAGAGTGATAAACCGGAATGCCCGGATAGGGTAACCTTCGATTTAGACCCGGACCCCACGTTGCCCTGGTCGCGCTTAACCGAAGCAGCGATGCTGATGCGCGCGCGCTTGCAGTCATTAGGGTTAGAAAGTTTTGTGAAAACCACGGGCAGTAAAGGCCTGCATGTGGTTATGCCTTTAGTACGCAAGCACAGCTGGGATGAAGTAAAACTTTTTGCGAAAGCTTTATCGGAAGAGTTTGCAAAAGCCGATCCGAAAAGGTTTACTTCGAAAATGACTAAGGCCACACGGATAGGGAAAATTTATATCGACTACTTGCGTAATGGGCGCGAGGCAACTGCGGTCGCCGCCTTTTCCACGCGCGCCAAACCGCACGCGCCCGTATCGACGCCGCTTGCGTGGGCGGAGCTAGAGGAAACGCCCGCGTCTGATCACTTTACGGTCAAGAGCTTACCGACACGGCTGGAAAGCTTAAAACAGGATCCATGGAAGGAATACGCGACCATCAAACAAAGCATTACTGTAGCAATTAAAAAGGAATTAAAAATCTAATTCCGTTGCCAAATCAAAACTGACTTTGTCGGCTTCGCCTTGCCGTATTATTCATACTGTCTTCGGCTCGCCTTCGCGTCATTTTCTATTTGGAAACGGAATAACTAACGTTTTGCGGCAACGCGTTTTGGTTTTGCAGTTATGTCTTTTTTCGTCTGACCTTTTTCGATGCTGGCCTTGAGCGCCGACATCATATCAATTACCTGGGCGCTTTTAACGGGGCTGGCGGTCTTGATGGGCTTACCCGCAGCTTTGAGTTCAATTTGTTTTTCAATACGCTCTTTGACCTCATCTTTATAATTTTCTGGACTAAAAGTTTCGGACGAAATCTGATCGATTAACTGTAAGGCCAGCTTTAACTCCGGTTCTTTCACTGCCATGGTTTCGATAGGGATGTCAGAAAATGGCCGCACTTCATCGGCGTAAAGCAATTGTTGCATAATTAAACCGTTATCCACTGCCCGTATTTGTACCAGATACTGTTTACCGCGCGCCGAATAACGCGCAATAGCCGTGCGGCCTGAAGCACGCATTGCTTCGGCCAACAAGGAATAAGGCTTAGCGCCCTTTTTGTCAGGCGCAATATAGTAGGGCTTATCAAAATAGACGGGATCAATCGCGGTGGCCGGGACAAACTCGGTAATTTCTATCGTCTGCGTGGATTGCTCGGCGAGCGCTTTTAATTCTTCCTCGCTGAACGTGACGTAGGTCCCTTCTTCATATTCATAGCCCTTTATCATCTCGTCCCGCGGTACGACGACTTCTTCAGCTATGCAAATATATTGCTGTTTTAGTCGTGAGCCGCAAGTTTTGTGGAGCAGATTAAAAGAAATTTCCCCCGCCGGCTGGCCGGCCGAAAAAAGCCGCACCGGGATACTCACCAGGCCGAATGAAATGACGACAGATGCGAGGGAACGCGCAGCCACTATCTTAAATTTCTTTGCAGATCGATTTCTAAATCGCGCCAAGCCCGATTATTCGGACCGCGGGCCGCAGCTAGCACTTCGGCGCGACGTTTCAGATTGTACGCAGCACGCGGTCGGAGTTCACCCTCGCGTTGATACTCATTCACCCGTGCGATAAAATCGTCCAAACGACTAACGCGGTAACGGGCATCGCCGCGTGGCGCCGTCCCATAATGGATACGTAATTTATCGCGCAACCGCGCCACCTCCCCGGCATTGAGTATGCCGTTAATTTCGCCCTGTGTTATACGGGCATCGATATCGTCGAGCTCGCGTCGGTTCATTCCTCCACGGGCGTACAAATCGATACGTGAATTGAGCTCAACAAAGCTAATAACATTGCTATTGGTTTGTAAGGCATGTAGACGTTCTCTCAGACCTTGAGCCTCGCGGCCATTTAATTCATTACTGCGGTCGCCTAGCTCAATTCTTTCCGATAAATGCGCATATTCCTCCGCGCTGATGTACCCGGCACGTTCGGCTTGTTCTAAGCGGCGGCGTAAATCGGGCGGGTTAACGCTGCGGTTTAAGCTGCGATTTTCTAGTGCGGCAATGCGGTCGCGTAGGCCCTGGGCTTCCCTTTCATTTAGCTCTCCGGTCCGATCGCCGTATTCCACGCGGTGTTTTAAATCGATCAAATCAGACACGCTGATTTGCCCAGTTCTTTCCGCGTATTCCAGGCGATTCCGCAGATCCGGCGGATTAATGCTTTGGGCAAAAACAGAAAAAGATACGACTAACATTAGTAAACTTAACAGATTTTTCACAAGTGTCTCCTTGGTGTAAACGCCCAGCACGGCAGGTGCTAAAGGGGATATCTACCCCCGATAATGAGAAAATTTAAGCAGATAGTAAACTTAAGACCCCGCCTGCCCGTCAAAGTTTAGTAAGCCTCGAAACACGTAACTAACTTGTAATTCCTACAGGAGGAAGATTATGAACAAACTATATGTCATCTTGCTTGCAACGACGCTAACCTTAGGCTTAAGCGCTTGCGAGGTTGAGAAAAAAGAGGAAGGGCGTATGCCCAAGGTGGAAGTTACTGATGGCAACTTACCAAAATATGACGTAAAAACGCCAGACGTAGACATTACTACCCAGAAAAAAGATGTAACGGTGCCCACTGATATTGACGTTAAAACAGAAAAGAAACAGGTCGATGTGCCGAATATAGTCGTTACACCGGCTAGTGAAAAATAGCACGTTAAGCATGTATTCTTGACCAGAAAAATGGAGTCACATCTATGTTGAAATGGGCCATTATTTTCTTAATAATTTCTTTGGTAGCTGGCTTTCTTGGCTTTACCGACGTAGCCGCGGGCGCACGCGGTATAGCTAAGATCCTGTTTTTCATTTTTATCGCCATATTTTTAATTATTTTGATTTTTGGAGTATTTCTTGGGAAGCTAGTCTTCTAGTAAAATCAACGCGTTAAGAAGAAACATTAAAAGACTTGACGAGCTAAGAGAGATACTTATAAGATTGTTTATAACTATTGCTCTTAGGACCGTCATGTCTCGTCGTCGTACCAGGAACCTTTGCTGCCTTATTGTCGGCTTACTTGCTCAGGGTAGTGCTATGGCTGAGGACAGCGTGGCCGTATCGCTTAGTAATATTTCGAACTTGCCCAGTGAATATCAATTTGCGCCGCCCGTGGTGGTGGAAACCAAGGGCAACCCCACGCTGCAGTCATCGGTCGCATTAATCGTAGATCAAACCGACGGTAAAACCCTGTACGCCAAAAATGCGCAATACAAAACCCCAATTGCGTCGATCACTAAATTAATGACGGCTATGGTGGTGTTGGATGCCAATTTGCCCATGGACGAGCTAATTGCCATTAGTCCGGAAGAAATTGACTATCTCAAAGGCACACGTTCCCGGCTAGCGGTAGGGATGCAATTGACTCGATTGGAGTTATTGCAACTCGCACTCATGGCTTCCGAGAACCGCGCGGCAGCGGCATTAGGGCGGAGCTTTCCCGGTGGTACAAGCGCATTTGTGGCTGCCATGAACCGTAAGGCAGTAAGTTTAGGCATGCTAAACAGCCACTTTGCCGATGCCACGGGCTTAGATAACCGTAATATCGCCACCGCCGAAGATTTAGTAAAAATGGTAAAAGCAGCCTACCGGTACAAGCTGATTAGTGATCTTTCCACTGCGCCCGGTTATTACGTGGTAGATGGGGACCGCTACATTCCTTATAAAAATACCAACAAGCTAGTAAACGAAAAAGACTGGGTCATAGGTTTAAGCAAAACTGGGTTTATCAATGAATCTGGCCGTTGCTTGGTCATGCAGACTTTATTAAACAATAAGCCGGTCATTATGGTGCTACTAGATTCCGCCGGAAAGTTTACCCGTCTTGCTGACGCCCTACGCGTTAAGCAATGGATGGAAGGAATTACGCCCACTCGATTAGCGAAAGCGAAGCCTCGAAAAAATGTACGGACAGTTAAGCACGACAAACGTAAGCGTGTTATGGCCGCCCTTAAATCTCCGCACTACCGCTAATATTTAATGAGCTTTACCCCTGCGTTTGCAGTGCACGATCTGCGACCCGGGGACGACACCTTAAGGCATGAGATTTTAGACGGCCTGGGGTCAGCACAAAAAACGCTTCCCGCAAAATACTTTTATGATGAGCACGGTAGTCGCCTCTTCGAGGCAATCTGCGAGTTGCCCGAATATTACCCGACTCGCACGGAAATTCAAATTTTACGTGACCACGCCGCAGAAATCAGAACCCGTTTAGGTTCAGAGCAACTATTAATCGAGTTTGGCACTGGCAGCGGTCAAAAAACAAGGCTGTTGTTATCAGCCTTAGAACCGCAACTCTACTATTCGGTAGATATCTCCCAGGAGCAATTACTTAAAGCCACCGCTGCGCTCTCGGTGGATTTTCCGCAAACTAAGATTACGGCTATCGTCGCGGATTACACGCATGCTTTCAGTCTGCCCGAACTTGGACCTAACAATTCGCTGGCGAAACACGTTTTTTTTCCGGGCTCAACCATCGGCAACTTTACGCCGAGCGCAGCCCGGGCCTTTCTGAGGGGTGTTCATGAGCTGGCTACGCCTGGCGGCTTACTTGTCGGCGTTGATTTAAAAAAATCGCCGGAAATATTAAATGCCGCATATAACGACCGAAAGGGTGTGACGGCGGCGTTTAATTTAAATTTATTGGCGCGTCTCAATCGCGAATTCGATGCTAACTTTAACCTAGACTTGTTTCAGCATCACGCTTTCTACAATGAAAAAGAAGGGCGCATTGAAATGCATTTACTAAGCTTAGTGGCACAGACCGTCACCATAGCAGGGAGGCGCGTCGCCTTTGATGCGCGCGAATCCATACACACCGAAAATTCTTATAAATATAGCGTGGCGGAATTTCAAACCTTGGCGATAGCCGCGGGCTTTAAGCCGGCCGCAGTCTGGGTTGATGACGATGCTTTGTTTAGCGTGCATTATTTAGTTACGGCGTAATTACTACGGAACTAGCTTGAAAAGTCAGGTTTGCAAGACTACTATCTAATAAGCTGTTAATAAAAATTGTTACGCTGCACCACTTCATAGGAGATCTCATGAAAAATCTTTTCCGCCCTTTGCCGTCCGCAAAAAATCAATTATCCCGTAGAAAATTTTTAAGTGCTGCCGCCGCCTCGGTTGGCGGCGCTGCCGCTCTGAGTTTTCCCGCAATAGTCCGCGCCGCGGAGCCTATTTCTTTGCGCTTCCAAAGCACTTGGCCGACCAAGGACATATTCCATGAATACGCCTTAGATTTTGCAAAGAAAGTTAATGAAATGTCCGGCGGGCGCTTAAAAATTGATGTTCTGCCGGCTGGTGCGGTGGTCAAAGCCTTTGACTTAATCGACGCCGTGCATAAGGGTATATTAGACGGCGGCCATGGGGTATCGGCGTATTGGTACGGCAAAAACTCTGCCTATTCTTTATTCGGTACCGGGCCCTCTTTTGGCATGGACGCTAATACCTTATTGGGTTGGTATGAATATGGTGGCGGTAAAGCCTTATACGATGAATTGCATGACGGTTTGATGAAATTTAACGTGGAAGGTTTTCTCTACGGCCCCATGCCTACCCAACCGTTGGGGTGGTTCAAAAAGGAAATTAAAACGGCAGCGGATTTAAAAGGCTTGAAGTACCGCACCGTAGGTTTATCCATCGATGTATTTAAAGAAATGGGCGCGGCGGTCGTGGCTTTGCCCGGCGGGGAAATCGTGCCTGCCTTAGAGCGCGGCTTGTTAGACGCCGCGGAATTCAACAATGCTTCTTCGGATCGTTTGCTGGGCTTCCCAGACGTAAGCAAGGTTTGCATGTTGCAAAGTTATCATCAACCTTTGGAATGTTTTGAGGTGCTTTTTAATAAAACAAAATATAACGCCCTGTCCGACGACTTAAAATCGATAATTCGCTATGCCGCCCAAGCGTCATCGGCAGACATGGGATGGAAGGCGATGGATAGATACTCGACAGACTATAACGAAATGAAGTCCAAGCAAGGTGTTAAGTTCGTTAAAACACCGACCGAGGTATTGCAAGCGCAATTAAAAGCTTGGGATGTAGTTATTGCGCGCAAGTCCGCGGAAAACGCATTTTTTGCCAAAGTGCTGGAATCGCAAAAGAAGTGGGCGCGGCGGGTGGTGGAGTGGAACGACCTAACTACTGTCCCAAATAATCTCGCCTATAGCCATTATTTCGGAAAACGCGCTTAAAATTCGTGCGGCTAGTAACGAGCTCAATGCGTTTCGCCTATGCGTCGCATTGAGCTTTTAATTTATCACTTAAGCTCCTTCGTTGGTAAGACGTTTGCATGGTTGATCGTCGCGCTTACTCTAGTAGTAACCTACGATGTGTTCGCGCGCTATCTGTTTCGCGCACCCACCGATTGGGCCTTTGATACGAGCTATATTCTGTATGGCTCATTGTTTATGATGGCGGGTGCTTATACGCTGTCGCGGGATGGGCACGTGCGCGGCGATATGATCTACGGCTTTATTTCGCCCCGCAAACAAGCTACTTTAGATTTAGTTCTCTATTTATTATTCTTTATTCCCGGCATTGCCGCATTGATTTATGCCGGCACCGATTTTGCAAAAATGTCCTGGACGCTAAAAGAGCACTCTAGTCTAACTTCTAACGGACCTCCGCTTTACCACTTTAAAACCTTAATACCCATTGCCGGGGTTTTAGTCATGCTGCAAGGCATAGCAGAAATTATGCGCTGCATCCTATGCCTAAAAACGGGTGTTTGGCCGAAGCGCCCGCATGACGTGGAAGAACTCGATATTGTTAATGTTCAATTAGCGGAAGAGTCAAAAAAAGATGAGTAACGACATGCTCGGACTTTCTATGTTGGGCATTATCGTTATTGCCATTTTGCTGGGCTTCCCTACCGCATTTACCTTAATGGGCTTAGGGATCATTTACGGCTTCGTCACTTTTTACGACCCCGCTATACCCTGGTTTGAAAACGGCGTGTTTGATCTTATGGTTTCGCGCACCTATGGCGTGATGACGAACGACGTCTTGATCTCGGTACCGTTGTTTGTGTTTATGGGTTACATCATTGAACGTGCCACATTGGTGGATAAGATGTTCCATAGCATTCGGCTAGCGGCTCGGAATTTACCGGGCTCACTGGCAGTGGCGACCTTACTGGTATGTACAGTTTTTAGCATGGCGAGCGGCATCGTGGGGGCGGTGGTGGCATTGATGGGGTTATTGGCGCTGCCCACTATGTTAAAAGCGGGCTATGACAAAAAATTTGCGTCCGGGGTAATCTGCGCGGGCGGCACGCTCGGTATTCTCATTCCCCCTTCGATCATGTTGATTGTTTACGCTGCGGTGGCCGGCATATCCGTTGTTAAGTTATACGCCGGAGCGATATTCCCTGGGTTTTTATTAGCTGGTCTTTATCTTTTGTATATTATCGTGCGGGTGTTAATTAATCCTAAACTTGCACCGCCGTTGCCGCCAGAACAACACGTCCCAGTAAAAACGGTTTTAAAAATGGTGGCCTGGTCCAGCCTGCCTTTAGTTCTCCTAATCGCTTCAGTATTGGGCGCAATTTTGTTTGGCATAGCCACGGCCACGGAATCAGCTGCAATTGGCGCGCTGGGAGGCTTTCTGCTGGCCGCGATGTATCGGCAATTAACCTTTGCGAGACTGAAAGAATCGGTTTTTCTAACAGCCAGAACTACGGCTATGGTGTGCTGGTTATTTGTCGGCTCCGCGCTGTTTTCGGCGGTTTTTGCGCTGCTTGGCGGACAAGCCTTTATTGAACAGTGGGTAGTGGGATTAAACATGAGCCCACTACAGTTTTTAATTTTGGCGCAGGTCATTATTTTTGTGCTCGGCTGGCCGCTGGAATGGACAGAAATTATTGTTATATTTGTGCCGATTTTTCTGCCTTTGCTCGCTCATTTTAATATTGATCCGATTTTGTTTGGCATCATGGTGGCCGTGAATTTGCAGGCAGCCTTTCTATCGCCGCCCGTCGCGATGTCTGCATTTTATTTACGGGCGGTGGCACCCCCTTCGGTTAGCTTGCGAGATATTTTCGCCGGCATGATGCCTTATATGCTGATTGTTATCCTATGTCTCATCATCATGTATAGGTGGCCGGGCTTAACTTTGTGGCTGCCCAATAAGCTCTATAGCTAATAAGCGGTTAGTCACGTCTTTCCGTTGTTCCTAGCCTCATCATGAATTTAAACTTGGTTTATGGGTTGATCTTAGAGGTCATGCTGCCCATGGCTTTTTTAGTCGGCGCCGGTGGGGCATGGCAGTGGCGTGGAGAAAAGTCAGCGATAAACAGTCTGCGCCGCGGCTTAAATCATATCGTTTTATATATTTTTTCCCCGGCGCTGATGTTTGCCATCGCCGCCAGCACACCCATATCTCCAGAACTCTTATCCGTGCCATTGCTGGTAGGTCTGGGCTTGCTGATATCGGGTGCGATTCTCTATTTATTGCTATTTAAACTTACCTTATTTCTTGGGTTGAGCCCGGCAACCCGTGCCGTACTGATGTTAAGTGGCATGTTTGGCAATGTATTGTTCGTTGGTATTCCCGTCCTTACCTATTTATATGGGGAAAGCGCGCAGCGCTATCCGGCTTATGTCGATATGGTGGTATCGATACCGCTGGTGTGGAGCGTAGGGGTGTGGATATGCGTGCGCTTGGGTGCCTCCCCCGGAGCTGAGGACATTTCCGTATGGAGGACCATGGTGCGGCAACCACCCTTGTGGGGATTTGTTGCCGGTTTGGGGTTGCAATACAGCGAGCTATTGCTGGCGCCGCTAATCAACGCTACGCGGTTGATAGGCAGCGCGACGGTGCCGACGATGCTTTTTGTGATTGGCTTATCGATCCCTTGGCGGAGGTTGCGGCCGAGTGGGGCCGTGCTCACGGTGATCGCGATTAAACTCTTACTGTTTCCGCTAATCGTTTGGGCGCTCGCAAAAATTTTGTTTTCGCCATTATCGGAGCCTCACTACGCTGCTATTATTGAAGCAGCGATGCCCACGATGACCCTCGCGGTCCTTTTTGCGGATCGTTTTAATTTGGACGTTGATACAGCGGGCCTCATGATCGCGTGGAGCCTAGCACTGTTCTTAATTTCACTACCACTTTGGCTGTGGCTAATTTTATAAGGGCGTCGCATGAAAGAAAAAATTGGTTTTATTGGATTAGGAATTATGGGCCGGCCCATGGCGCTAAATATCCATAAGGCGGGCCACGAACTCGTTGTTTACGCGCGACGTGAAGAATGTATGCAGCCTTTAGTGGAAGCGGGTGCCAAGGCCGCGAAAACCTGTCGCGAGGTCGCCGAGGCTGCGGATATTATTTTCATCATGGTTGCCGATACCCCGGACGTAGAGCAAGTTATCTTGGGTGATAACGGCGTCATTCACGGTGCTCGCCCCGGCAGCATTGTCGTAGACATGAGCACTATTTCCCCCCGTGTCACCCGAACCATTGCGGATACGCTCGCAAAAAATAAAGTTCTGATGTTAGACGCGCCGGTGTCAGGAGGGGAGGTGGGTGCGATTAATGCGACCTTATCCATCATGGTGGGCGGCAGCGCCGCCGCATTTTCTCGCGTCCAGTCTGTGTTTCAATGCATGGGAAAGAATATCGTGCATGTGGGCGACAATGGTGCTGGCCAAGTAGCCAAAGCGTGTAATCAAATCGTGGTAGCAGTGAGCATACAAGCCGTCAGCGAGGCGATATTGTTTGCCAGGAAAAATGGCGTTGATCCGGCGCGGGTGCGGGACGCGCTCATGGGCGGTTTTGCTGGCAGCAAGATCTTAGAAGTGCACGGCAAGCGTATGCTAGACGATGATTATAAACCGGGGTTTAAAGTTAAACTGCATCAAAAAGATATGAATATCGTTATGGAGGCCGCCCGCCAGATGGGCTTTGCTTTGCCGGCCTCCGCCTTAGTGACGCAAAATTTAAATGCGCTAATGGGAACGGGAGACGCCGAGCTCGACTCCG
>CAYYOS010000021.1:0-23201 GCA_964473355.1 uncultured Burkholderiales bacterium
GTTATAGCTAAAGGGCACATTGTGCCCTTTTTCCGCCAACACGCAGGCGATGGCAGCGACCAAAGGTATGCCTTTATACGCCGACCCAAAAAGCATATCGAAGGAAATTTGCGCGGCGGCAATGGCATTCCCGTAAAATTGCGCTAAGCGGTGCAGCGAAGCGCCGTCGCAAAACAATCCGGCGTTAAAAAAGTAGGGAGAGGTGCGCCCAGCTTTGGTTTTAAATTCCCCGAAGCCTAAGCTATTGTGGCGCATAGCAAATTCTATAAACTCATGACTTAGCGATGGCATATGCGAATTATATCACTCAACCTTAATGGCATCCGCTCCGCGGCTCGCAAGGGATTTTTCGAATGGCTGGACAAGCAAGACGCCGATATCGTCTGCGTGCAAGAATTAAAAGCGCAAAGCGCGGATATGACGCCAGCGTTATTAGCACCTCTTGGCTATTCGGGCTACTTTCACTACGCAGAAAAAAAAGGATATAGCGGGGTGGGCATCTATGCGAGGTCACCCCTAGATAACCTTATTACCGGCTTGGGTTGGCCGGATATGGACGACGAAGGCCGCTATTTGCAAGCCGACTTTGCGAATTTGAGCGTCGCCTCGATTTATTTCCCTTCCGGCTCCAGTTCCGAGGAACGCCAAGCCGTAAAATTTAAATTTATCGAACGCTTTTTGCCGCGCCTGATTGAACTTAAAGCCTGTGGACGCGAGTTTATTTTATGTGGCGATTGGAATATCGCGCATACGGAGAAGGACTTAAAAAACTGGCGCGGTAATCAAAAAAATTCCGGGTTTTTGCCGGAAGAGCGCGCCTGGCTCACTCGGGTATTTGAAGAGGTGGGTTTTGTGGATGTGTTTCGCTGCCTGTGCCAGGAGAGTGAACAATACACCTGGTGGTCGAATCGTGGCCGCGCCTGGGAAAAAAATGTAGGGTGGCGTATCGATTACCATATCGCTACCCCGGGCGTTGCCGCGCTGGCCCAAGCGGCGTTTATTTATAAAGCAGAACGCTTTTCTGACCATGCGCCCTTAATTATTGACTATGCGTTTTAGGCGCTTCCTTTATGTTTAGTTTAGTGTCGGCGTAATCTAGCATTTTCCAAACCCAAGGGAGTAAAAAGTAAGCCGGAAACGCCAGGAAAAATGTCAGGAAGAAGTAGGGCGCGTAACCCAGGGATTGCGCGCCATAGCCGCCTGCCCAGCCCGCAAAAGACCGCGACAGCGCAAATACCGACGACAACAAAGCATACTCGGCAGCGGAGCGCCGCTTGTCTACGATGGCCATTAAAAAAGCCAGAAATGCGGCCGTGCCTAAGCCACTGGTAAAAGATTCAATGGCGCTGGCGCTGTACATCAAAACTTGATGGGCCAGGGGCACCGTATACAGGGTCCCCTTGGGAATGATAGGCAACACACTGGCCACGTACGCGTAGCCCAAGTTCGATACAGCCTGAAATAATCCCAGTATCCACAGTGCTTTAAAAATCCCCACCCGGTCGGTATACCAACCGCCGGCAATGCCCCCGGCAATGGAAAGCACCAAGCCAAAGTTCACTGACACAAAGCCAATCTGCGCATTGGTAAAGCCCGCGTCCACCCAAAATGGTTTGATCATAAAACCCATAGAACTATCAGCGAGCTTAAAAACTAGGATAAATATAATGACGGGGATGATATAAGGCCGGCCGAGCATTTCCATTAAAGCGCCAAACATCGGGCCTTGGTTAAGCGCAGTTTTAGCCACCACCGGGCCGCCAGTATTCTTCCGAGACAGCACCGCAAGCACCCATAACCCTAGTGCGATGCCAAAGGCGACGAGCCAAAAATAAGGGAAAAGCGCCGACCATTTGGTGACGCGGTTAATTAACCACAGCGTCCCCAAGGCGAAAAGAAGTATGGCTGCCCAGGCGTAGGGGTCGCGAAAAATATTGCTAAACTCTTGGCGCAAACCACTTGATGCGAGGCGCGGCTTTAGTTGTTCTTTGGGCGCCGCTAGGCAAGCTAACGCGATGACAGCAAAAGTAATGGCTGCAGCGATATACGCGCCGCTCCAACCTAGGTAATCACTTAAAATTAAAATGGCGCCGGAAGCGAGCATGCCGACCCGATAAAATCCAATTCGTATGCCGTTGGCGAGCCCCAGTTCATGCTTATCCAAGAGCTCAATGGTGTAGCCGTCTATCGCCACATCATTGGTGGCCGACAATACCGTAAACACGCCTATCGCCACCCATACCCACGGCCCAAAGCCCGCGACCACGGCAAAAAAAAGCATGACCGCGCCCATAAGCATATCTACGGTAAACATCCACCAGCGATGCCGCCGGAAAAAATCGATAGCGGGGGCCCAAATAAATTTTAGCGTCCACGCCAGGCCCAGCAAACTTAGTAGACCTATTTCTTTAAGCTCGACGCCTTGGTTACGAAAATATACCGGGAATATTTCGTAAAAAACGCCCAGCGGAAAGCCCTCGGCAAAGTACAGAATGCCGATCCAAAACATTTTCGATTTTAATAAAGACGGCTGATTCAAAATGGTGTAGGTTCCGTGCCGTTACCACAGCGAGTAGAATAGCATTCTTTACGGACCAGTTTCCTACGTATGTTAGCGAAAAAATTTAAAGCGTATTTGGTCGTAGGTGGGCTGGGGTTTCTAATTGATTTTACAGTAACACTATTTTTAGCCAATCATTTTCACTATCTCGTGGCGAATACCGTGGGCTTCTTAATCGCCAACACGGTAAACTTTCTCGCCGGCCATCGGTTCGTTTTCAATCGACCGTGGCATTTAAGAGACATGGCAAAGGCCTACCCCGGCGTGCTGGCAGTTAGCGTCGTAGGATTAATATTAAGCAATCTCCTAATGTTTTTATTTATAGAAAAATTAGGGTTAAGCTTAGTGTTTGCAAAAATCATAACGACGGGCCTAGTATTGGTCTGGAATTTTTTAGCGCGTTTAGGCTTTGTCTATCGCACGGTAAACTAGGATATTAAAATTAAAATGGCAAAGAATCGATAATATGAAAAAAGTTGCTTTAATCACCGGCGTTACCGGGCAAGACGGGGCTTATCTCGCTGAGCTGCTGCTCAGCAAGGGGTATGAAGTCCATGGCTTGCGCCGCCGTACCTCTCTTTTTAATACTGACCGAATAGATCATCTTTATAAAGATCCGCATGAAAATGGCGCCAACCTAATCCTGCACTACGGCGATCTTACCGATTCAAGTAGCCTGGTACGCATCATCCAACAAGTGCAGCCCGATGAAATTTATAATCTGGCGGCGCAAAGCCACGTTGCCGTTTCCTTTGAGGAGCCCGAATATACGGCGAACTCCGACGCGTTAGGCGCACTGCGGATACTTGAGGCCATACGTATTTTGCATTTAGAGAAAAAGACTCGATTCTATCAAGCTTCGACTTCGGAGCTTTTTGGATTGGTGCAAGAAACGCCGCAAAAAGAAACCACGCCATTTTACCCGCGCTCACCGTACGCGGTTGCTAAATTGTATGCCTATTGGATCACCATAAACTATCGCGAGGCATACGGGCTCTATGCCTGCAACGGCATTTTGTTTAACCATGAATCGCCGGTACGCGGTGAAACCTTTGTGACGCGAAAAATTACGCGCGCTTTGGCGCGTATCAAACTCGGGCTGCAGGATTGCTTATACCTGGGCAACCTCGACGCTAAGCGGGATTGGGGTCACGCCAAAGATTTCGTTGAAATGCAATGGTTGATGTTGCAACAACCGACCCCCGAGGATTTTGTCATCGCCACCGGAACGCAGCACACCGTGCGAGATTTCGTCAATGCGGCTGCCGCCGAACTGGGATTAAAGATAGCCTGGCAGGGTAAAAATGAAAACGAAACCGGTACCCTCATCGAAACCGGCAAGACTGCCCCCCGGGTAATTGTGCGCGTGGACCCGCGTTACTTTCGTCCCACGGAAGTGGAAACGCTTTTGGGCGACGCTAGTAAAGCCAAAGCCAAGCTGGGCTGGACGCCAAAAATCAGTTTTGAAGAATTAGTAGCGGAAATGGTCCGGGAAGATTTAAAGTCAGCAGAACGTGATCAACTGGTTAAACGCCACGGCTATATGGCCTACGACTATGACGAAAAATAATCTGCGCTTCGCCGAGAAACTAATCGGCAGAATACATATAGATTCAGCCACCAATTAAGTGACCAAAAAAGCCCTCATTTGCGGCGTCTCCGGGCAGGACGGCGCCTACCTTTCTGCCTTTTTGTTAAGCAAGGGTTATGAGGTTTTTGGCAGCACGCGTTTTGCCGAGCGTACGCCGGTAAACCTAGGAAGGCTAAACATCGCATCAGCGATAACGCTTATTCCCTTGGACTTGATGGACTATGGGGAGGTGGCGCGAGTCATTCAGAACATTCAGCCACAGGAAATTTACAATTTAGCTGGACAAAGCTCAGTCAGCCTATCTTTTACTGAGCCACGCGAGACATATTTAAGCATTAGCCAAACCAACCTCAACTTACTCGAAGCTGTGCGCATAGCTTCACCCACAGTCCGTTTTTTTTCAGCCGGTTCCAGTGAATGTTTCGGGGATACTGAAGGTGAGGCGGCCACCGAACTTACCCCTTTTCGCCCGCAGAACCCTTACGCGGTAGCTAAGTCTGCAGCGTTTTGGCAAACCTTAAGCTATCGAAAAAGCTATGGTTTGCACGCCAGCACCGGGATACTTTTTAATCACGAATCACCCCTGCGACCGGAGCGTTTTGTAACGCAAAAAATTATCACCGCGGTCAAGAAAATCCGCGCGGGCGAGCAGGAAAAGCTAGAATTGGGAGACCTATCGATTCGTCGCGACTGGGGCTGGGCACCAGAGTATGTTGAAGCGATGTGGTTGATGTTGCAGCAAGAACAAGCTGACGACTATGTGATTGCTACGGGTGAGACCCGTAGCTTGGAAGAGTTTGTTGAGATTGCCTTTAGAGAAGCTGGTATGGATTGGCGAAACTTTGTCGTATCTAAACCAGCTCTGTCTCGTCCCACCGAGGCGATGGTCAGTCAGGCGAACCCAGGCAAAGCAAGGCGTGTTTTAAATTGGAGCAGCCAGGTTCAAATACGCGAACTCGTTCTCCGAATGCTGGAGGGGTGAGCCCAGTTAAACTGACTTTACTTTGAAATTTTACGGCGGCTTATGCCGAAAATTCCGAGTAGTAGTAGACCGCCACCCAATAAAACCAAAGTACCAGGTTCTGGAACGGCTCTTGGGCGCGCACCAAAGTTTAAGTCATCAAACAGGATTTGATTTTCAGTGCCCATCAGGCCTACCGAACGAGCGGTACCGGAGAAAAGCACGCCCACCGGCACAAAGGGGCTATACAAGCCTGGATCGCCGGGTGTTGGGGTGCTCCCGGTTGGGGCAAGATTTAGTGAAGCTAATACCGACCCCGTTTGGCCGGCCCCGGAATAAACAGCGAAGCTACCACCCGTATTTACCGCTGAGTAGTACAGTGAAAAGGAAGTGCCAAAGCCCGCTAGCGAATCGATGGTTACGCCGCTGGGGTTGGTGCCCGACAACGTTATGACAGTATTCGGGGAAGGTTCTCCACCAAAATTACCGGTACCGCCCGCGTCGCTGTCAATAAGCGCAATCGCGTTGCTAGAAAATACGAGGTCGAAGTCTTGGGGAGCGGTGTTATAGAAGCTTCCAACTGGCGCATTGTCGCCAAGTCCTTCAAATGTCAGGAGAATGGCCTGGGCCGCACTGCTAATGAGGCTGCCGCAAACAATGCTAGCAATTAAAAGTGTTTTAGTCTTCATCATCATGGTTCCTGTGGGGGTTTCTTTGCTACAAAGGAAGCAAATAACATACCAATATTTAAGGGTAAACAAATCAATCATTTAATTCGGCTATAGCCCATGGTTGGCTGCCAGCTGTAAGGTTTTCCGACTAAATTGCCGCTAATGTAATAGCGCTTTAATGTTCGCTTATGGGTGAAATAAGCGTATAACATGCCGATGGATTATCAACAACTGAAAAAGATCTACCAAGTTTTCTTGCGGCATTTAAAGCCCGCGATCCGCAGCCCTGGCGCGATAATGCAGCTGATTAGAAAGGCTCTACTTACAATAAGTTCGGGTCGACTGCCGAACTTAATAAGACGTTACGGCGGGCCAAAAAGTATTGAACGAGAGTACGCACGTTGGGTGCGGTTATATGACAACGCTCCGATCCATCAAGAAACGTTGGCGCACAGACCCCTGTTTTCCATATTAATGGTTGTTGATACCCTTAATACATGCGACCCTTCGGTCCGATCGATACTTCGGCAAACCTACACAAACTGGCAATTACTCATCTCGCCAGGCGCGAGTTTCGACGATCAGGCGCCGCCAGAACTTTTTTCGCAACATGACCAAATAAAATGGTTTCCGGCAAGCAACGGGGCCTCACTGGCAAGCAACTTTGATAAGTTATTAGCAGAAAGCGCGGGAGAGTGGATATTAATTCTTACCCCTTGCACCATCTTATCTGACCAAGCCTTGTATTTCATTGCTGCGGAATTCAACAGATATCCTAACACCGAAATTATCTACAGCGACGAAGATAGAATGGATAAGCACGGAAAACGATGCCATCCAAACTTTAAGCCGGACTGGAACCCGCTGTTGTTATTATCTCAGAACTACATGGGGAAGGCGGTGGCATACCGAAAAGAGCAGTTACAAGCGGCTGGGGGGTTTAAAGACACGCTTGACCAACTGTTGGAATGGGATATCGCATTGCGCATGACTGATTTTTGCAAAGCCGAACATATTAAACATATCCCTCGCGTGTTAAGTCATGGGGATGAAGCCAACGAACAACAGTTAAATCCGAGCCACACCGCTAGATTTAAAGAACAAATATTGACGACACATTTTTTGCGCGTCGGCCGAAAGGTCAGCTTTATTAAAGCAGCAGGTGAGCGCCTACGAATTCAATACGCATTACCTAGTCCGCCTCCGCAAATTTCAATAATTATTCCGACAAGGGACAACTTCACTTTTCTTACTAAGTGCGTGCATAGCATAATAGAAAAAACGACTTACCCCAATTACGAAATCATCGTCGTTGATAACCAATCGCGCGACGCCAAGACCCTGCAATACTTGAGCGAATTAGAAACGCGCGGCCAGGCAAGAGTGTTGCGCTACGACGCGCCCTTTAACTATTCGGCCATCAATAATTTTGCGGTGGGGCACGCTAACGGGGAGCTCCTCGCTTTGGTAAATGATGATATTGAAGTTATTTCCCCGGACTGGCTAGAAGAAATGGCAGGTTATGCCATTCAACCGGAAACCGGGGCGGTAGGCGCAATGCTTTTTTACCCAGACGATACGATACAGCATGCCGGTACGATACTGGGATTGCATGGGATAGCAGGCCATATATTCCCCGGACAACCGCGGGGATATCCGGGGGATCAAGGGCGCTGCCTGGTGCCTCAGAATTTAGCTGCGGTCACAGCGGCGTGTATGCTGTTACGGCGAGCGATTTATGAGGAAGTCGGAGGGTTAGATGAAGCGCTTCCGGTAGCCTGTAATGACGTGGATCTTTGCTTGCGTATTATGCAAAAAGGCTACCAAAATGTCTGGACTCCTTATGCTGAACTTTACCATCATGAATCCGTGAGTAGAGGATATGACGATACGAGAGCACGCCAGAAACGAGCCGCGGCGGAAACTGCAGTAATGCGACACCGCTGGGGAACGAGACTATTGCAGGATCCGGCTTACAGCCCAAACTTTTCTTTGGAAAGCGATTTCGCGTTGGCCTTTCCGCCTCGCGTGCGGTTAGACTTGGAAAGCTAGTTTGTCTAACTTAGGTTAGGCAAATTCATCTCGTTTGCAGCGCTTATCGAACCCGTTAATTGGTGTAGGGAGCGAAGGGCACCTGAATGTCCTTACCTATTGATTCAAGGAAGCTGTTTAACTTTTCACGGTTACCCCAGAAGGCAAAGGGCTCATAATCGGGGTAAGGGTAATAGCCAAAGCTTAAGCTAATTTTCCAGCCATTTTCCTTGATCCAATTTTCTACCAACCTCCGGACCGAAATGGGGTTGCCCGAGCAGATATTTACTGCCCCCATATCCGCTCTTTTTATAGCCAGGGCCACGAGATTTTTAGCCACTTCATTTACGGAAAGATAGTCGCGCAATTGTTCCCCGCCGGACATGTTAAAGAGGCCCTCTCCTTGGTCAACAGCTTTTTTTAGTTGGGGGAGCAACGAGTTTTCCGCTTGACCATCGCCATATAGGTAAAAAAGTCGGGCCCACGTAAAAGCAAAGGGTTGAACGCTCTGGAGATATTCGAGTTGGCGGCGCAGCGTATCTTTAGCAAAGCCATACGGATTACTAGGTTGCGCGGGCAGGTTTTCGCTCAACTCCCCGGACTGCATACCATACTCAAAGCAAGTTCCTGCGACCACAAGACCCTCCAGACCCGATCGGATCAGCGCGCTCAGAAACCGATATTGGATCGGCAATTCATGCTCAAAGTGGCGCAATGAACGATAGTTGGGCAAGCCTCCCCACGCGAGATGAATTAAGACATCCGGTTTGCCCATAAGGTCAAAGGCATTTTCAGGATAGTTTTCTAAATCCAGTTGTACAATTTCAACATTTGGAAGGATTAAGTCTGTTCTTGCCAGTGTGCGCATGACAGCAACCACCCCGACATTGTGACGCGCCAACTCTGATAACACATGCCTTCCGATAAAGCCCGTAGCGCCGGTAACCGCGACCTTCATTATTCGATTCTGAGTGCGGGGACTGCAGTTACGAACTGAGCGCCCCAAGACCGGGTGTAACTCAGCTGATCGATAACCTCAGCCTTAAGATTCCAGGGCAGTATCACTACATAGTCCGGCTTGGCTCCCTGAATACGGTCTTCGCTGACGATAGGGATACGACTGCCGGGCATAAACTTGCCTTGCTTTGCAGGGTTGCGATCCGCCACAAACGAAATTAGGTCGGGACGCACGCCTGCGTAGTTCATCAACGTATTGCCCTTCGCGGCAGCGCCATAGGCCGCCACACTCTTGCGCTGGCGCTTAGCTTCCAGCAGGAAATCTAAGAAATCATCTTTTACTTTCTCGATCTTTGGTTGCAGCCCGGTATAGTATGCGACAGTCGTGATACCCGCGCACACTTCTTTTTTCAACAATGCTTCTACCTTGGTGCTGCGCGGGCGTTTACCCGTGTCTGTGCGTTGGGCAAATATACGCAAGCTTCCGCCATGGGTGGAATATTCTTCAACATCAAAAATTGTTAGTCCATTGTTCGCAAAGATACGGTCGGCCGCCGTAAGCGATAAGTAAGAAAAATGCTCGTGATAAATAGTATCAAATTGATTTTCTTCGATGAGTCTTAGCAGGTGCGGAAACTCGAAAGTGGCTACGCCGTGCGGTCTTAGTAAACGCGCGAAGCCTGAGACAAAGTCGTTAATGTCCGGCACGTGGGCTAACACATTGTTTGCGGCAGTTAAGTCAGCTTGCTTTCCTTGGGTCACTGACTGCTCGGCCAGGCGCACGCCAAAAAAGTCCTCCACAATGGGAATCCCTTTAGCCCTAGCAGCCGCGGCCGTGCTGGCCGTAGGCTCGAAACCGGTACAGGGAATGCCACGAGCTTTCACAAACTGTAGCAAGTAACCATCGTTGGCCGCCACCTCGACCACATGGCTGTCGGCGTTAAGCTTAAAACGGTCTACCATGTCGGCCACATAACGCTCGGAATGCGCCAGCCAACTACTGGAAAAGCTACTGAAGTATGCGTACTCGGCATCGAAGAGTTCATTTGCCTGGGCAAAATCTTCGGTCTGCACCAACCAACACTGCTCGCACACCAGCACGCGAAGAGGAAACCACTTTTCCGGCGCCTTTAAAGTCTCCGCGGTAAGATAAGCGTTTGAAGGCGGTGCGCTGCCCAAATCTATCAGCGGCAGTTTAAGTTCAGAATCGCAATGCCTGCACTTCATGGGGCGATCCCCGGAAAATCATCAGAAATAGGAGGGTGCGCGGAGTCGCGTACTGATTGCTCGGTGACAGCGAGCGGCCATTGAATTTCTAGCCTAGGGTCCATCGCATTTAATCCCCCTTCAGCTTCAGCGCGATAGGCGGCGGTGTGTAAGTAAAGCATTTCGCAATCCTCAGTTAAAGTTTGAAAACCATGGGCAAAGCCTTCCGGGATTATGAAAGTTCTGTGATTATTGGCGCTCAATATTTCGGCGTGCCAAAGCAGAAAGGTCGAGGAGCCTCGGCGCAAATCCACGGCGACGTCAAACACCTCACCGCGTATACAGCATATCAATTTGGTTTCGCAATGGGGCGAGTGTTGAAAGTGCATACCGCGTACCGCGCCACGTTTATGAGTAAGTGTGTGGTTTATCTGGACGATATTTTTATCTTGGACGAGAGATTCCAACTCTTCAGTACAGAATAGGCGCTCGAGATAACCGCGATCGTCGGCAAAGGGCTTGCGTTGTATTAGCCCTAAACCTTGAATAGGGGTATCTAAAAAATCAAATCGGCTAGTCACGGCGTGTGTCCGCCTCATACTCGCGAATTTGCGCAAGACTCGTGACGGCCATATCAGCCCCACGTTTCCAAGCAAGATGCCAGGCAACCGTATGGCGGAGGCTGGTTGGCAGGTCCCAGCGAGGATACCAACCTAATTGACTCTTGGCCTTTGAGTTATCGAGCTTGAGGTGAGCCGCTTCATGCGGTCGCGGCGCATTGTCCTCCTCCCAGGCAGCACCCATTACTTGATTGCAGAGATTTTCTACTATCCATTTTACCGGGCGGGCAGCCGAATCGTCGGGCCCAAAATTCCAGGCCTCGGCGAATTTTTCCCCATCGGAATAAAGTTTTTCTGCCAGCGTCAAATAGCCGGCTAGTGGCTCTAACACATGCTGCCATGGCCGAATCGCATTCGGCGAACGTATCTTTAGTGTTTGCCCGGAATCTAGCGCGCGGAGGAAGTCGGGTATAAGGCGATCCTGTGCCCAGTCACCCCCACCGATTACGTTGCCGGCGCGAGCGCTGGCAAGTTGAATCCCGGCGGGACCCAGAAATGATCTGCGATAAGCGGCAGTGACCAGCTCTGAGCAGCCTTTGCTGCTGGAATAGGGGTCGTGGCCGCCCAAAGCCTCATCTTCCCGATAGGGCCACACCCATTCGCGGTTTTCATAGCACTTGTCAGTGGTAACGTTTACGACGGTTTTCACACCAGGCGTTGCGCGTATGGCCTCTAGCAAATTCACTGTTCCCATGACGTTCACCGCGTACGTTTCTACGGGTTGATCGTACGAATAGCGAACCAAGGGTTGAGCCGCTAAATGAAAAACAATTTCGGGGCGCGTGGTCTGCACCACATCCCAAAGCTTTTTATTATCCCGGAGATCAGCTATGTTGTTACTAGTCATAAGCCCGTCGATTTTAGCTACGCTAAAAAAGTTGGGCTCGGTGGGCGGATTCAGCGCGTAGCCGTGGACTTCAGCCCCCATATCAGCTAACCACAGCGCTAGCCAGCCCCCTTTGAAGCCCGTGTGTCCAGTCAAGAATACCCGCTTGCCTGCCCAAAACGTGCGGTTCATCACCACACTTTCCAAGGCGCTTTTCCCGAGGACCATAATTCCTCAAGGTGATTCTTGTCACGAAGCGTATCCATGGGTTGCCAGAACCCACGGTGTAGCCATGCGTTGATCTGCCCCTCGCGCGCCAGTCTTTCCATCGGCTCCCGCTCCCAGACCGTTTGGTCATCATCGATATAGTCAATCACCTTGGGATTGAGAACAAAAAAACCGCCGTTAATCCAGCCGCCGTCTCCTTGCGGTTTTTCTTGAAAACTAAGAATCTGATTTCCTTCGAGATTGATGGCACCAAAACGTCCGGGAGGCTGGGCGGCAGTGAGGGTAGCAAGCCGACCCTCTTTTTTGTGAAAAGCGATTAAAGCCGAAATATCAATATCCGCAATCCCGTCCCCGTAGGTAAAGCAAAAATCATCATTTCCGATATGATTGCGCACTCTTTTCAAGCGCCCGCCCGTCATTGTTTCGTCACCGGTATCAACCAGTGTCACTCGCCAGGGCTCGGCACTATTTTGGTGAACCTCCATTTTGTTAAGCTTCATATCAAACGTGACGTCAGACATATGCAGAAAGTAGTTGGCGAAATATTCCTTAATGACGTAGCCCTTATACCCGCAGCAGATTACAAAATCACTAATACCATGCGCAGAATACAGTTTCATAATGTGCCATAGGATGGGTTTACCTCCAATTTCGATCATTGGTTTTGGGCGCAGGACTGATTCTTCGCTGATTCGCGTGCCAAGACCCCCGGCTAAAATAATTACCTTCATCCTAACCTCTCGGCTTCACTTGTTGCCATTAATCTTTCCCTCCCAAAAAGCAATGCAGATTGGTCCAAACAACTATGTAAAAATTGATTGGATTGGCGATCACCTCGGTAAGCCATCGTGGTCCGCGCACATACTAACGGAGTATAGGTGATTCGCCACTTAGCTTTAGTTAGATCCGCGCAAGTGGAAAGACTCCATGAGGAGACAAAAGAAGGGTGCGCGGGTGGTAGAGCCCCTATGTCTTGGAGCGCCGAGATTCGGAAAAATGCAAGTGCTCTTCCCGTGCTGCAGACCGTTTGGGTCTTAAGCGCTAAACCAAAAGGACCCGGATCATCCTTATGGTGCCCGACCCAAGGGCTCTCCATTTTTCCCGCCTGATTCATCACAAAGCAGCCATCTACGATCCAGCCGTCGGGATCGACGATGCGGCCTCCTATAGCAGCGATGCTTGAGTGCAACTCAAACAAACGGGCTACTTCCGTAAAAACCTTGTCGTTTTCAATGAATACACCACCTGAAGCCGCGACTAGCACCAGATCTTCATGTGATTTATCGGGTGTCCAGTCAAATTGTAAATCATTGATCCAGACGAACTTGGGAAGTTGCACATCCTTGCGGGCAATATATAGCTCTTTCGCACCTCGATTAATAGGCCAAGGTTCAACTGCGTACCGCTCTGGTTGACTGGTGCGAAGGATCTGATTCTGAAGCACATGGCGCACCGAACCTAAAGACCGCGGATCGCCTTCTGGTTTATTTGTAGTGGAACCGGGGTGATGGCGCCAGTGGTAAAGGATTTCTGGCACATGCTCAATTCTTCCGCCAGCGTTAGCAATGCGCATAACGCTGTCCCAATCGTGACACCAAGTCGCTGCAGCGTCACTATAAAGTTCGAACTTGAGTACGCTTTCGCGCTTTATAGCGCACAGGTGCCAAATATAGGAGCTGTCAAGATTTAGGACGGGGTCGAAGCTACATCGAAAGTATGGGTTAGAGGGCAGGCCGTCCACCAAAAAATCCTCATCAGAGTAAATGAGGTCAGGCTTATTCAAACGGGTAATCTCATGTGCCAGTATTTGAACAGCGTCAATCGTAAGCAAGTCGTCAGCGTCCACTGGGATGATGTATTGGCCTTCAACAAAGTCTAGTCCCCGTCGCATTGCTCCAATTATGCCCAAAGGTTGGATTTCCCTGACAAAGGTCGCACCCCAGACTGACTTCGCCCGACCGCTAAAGTGCTTTAAGTTAGCTTCGGATATGGGGCCGTGTGCCACGATTATCCATTGGTGTGGACGCAGAGACTGTGTAATAATCGAGTCGGCTAATTCATCTAGAAGTGCGATATCGGTTCGCTCATAGATGGTGGTTAATATCGAGATTGCTGCGTGCTTCTCAGGCACGGGGTAATGGTTTGCTCTGCATTCTACATGCCGAGGAAACCATTCCAAATAGCTTATTCCTTCCCACTGCAGGTGCTTTAGATGTCGCGCCCTCACAATTTCATCAACCACCATGTATGCACTCTCGGCATCAAGACCTAGCCTGGGCGAGTATAACTTTGCATCAGGACAAAGATGCCAGAAACGTGACAAAAAATGAGCCCTACTCCCAGCACTACTAAAATCTTCAGGTACAGTTTCCGTTAACGCGCTGATAAAAGGCGAAAACACGACCCGTTTGCCTGTTTCTCGCGCCAGTCCGCCTAGCCAAGGTCCTAGCATATTTAAAGGGACTTGCTGTTGAGTTAACTCGAGCAAAACGCTCCGCAGGAAATCGCCCCGGACGACGCAATGCCCACTGGAAACTGCAGACACTGAATGCGGTTTCCACATTTGCGCGAAATATCCCGGGTCTGATATGAATCGATCACGATCCGGGCAATCGCATCCTCTGCCAAATCCGAATACAAGCGCTGCGCTTTTTACTTTGGCGCCATCGTGTAACGTTCCCGCCCACATGACAGCATCAGAAAACAGTTCACTCAGGGCCATCGCCTCCCACAGCCACTCATCATCCACCGGCTTAATTCCATGCCAACGTAAATGTATCAAGTCACTTTGTGTGTTCGTAAGGATTTGAGTGAGACCTTTTAGCCCATCTTCGGGATTTAGATAAGCTGTTTTTTCGCTCGGCACCGGACCAATTAATGCATCGGGTTCTTTGCCGATTACCACTGATAAACAGCGCAGCGGGTTTTCTCGTTTGCGGCGGAACCACCAATCTACGCCGTGCTTGAAAAGGGGGCTTTCGACCAACGCCACATTGGGTGCCGTAACATGGTCCAAGAATTTTTGCAATGTGGCGCGATGTGAGGCGGAAATATAGGATTTAGAAGAAATGTTTCCTGAGGTGGATTGTGAGTGTATACGCCAGCTATATAACACCTCAGGTAAATGATAGGGAACGTACCCAGCGTTCATGAAACGAATAAAGCTATCCCAATCGTGGCAACCCTCCGCTCTCTCATCGTTATAGCAATTCAACGCCAACGCCTTCGCTCGATCCATGGCACATAGATGGGCGATGTAGCAAGAGTGTATAAATAAAACGGGATCCCAATCTGGTTTTGAATAGGCGGTTCCGAACCGACCATCTGCCAATTTGTCTTCATCGGTGTAAATTAGTGCGGGGTAATCTGCTTGGCGAAGTGCCCGGGTGATTGCATGCGCACAGTCAGGTTCTAGCAGATCGTCAGAGTCTAGTGGCAAAACATAGCGGCCCGTGGCGCGTTCTAAGCAAAAGCGCATCCCTCCAATGATGCCAAGGTTCTCTTCTACCCGCTCTAGGGACACGCAGGGGTGCCGAGCTAGGGCTTGTAATGTTGCGCGCGTGGCATCCTTCGTAGAGCCGTTATCCAGAATTAACCATTGGAAATTTGTGCCTCCATCCTGTAGAAATACGCTAGAGGCCAATTCTTCAAGGAACTCTGGGGGGGTATCGTATGCGCACGTTATAAAACTAAGAAGCCCGGTCTCCAGAGAGTATTGCCCATCTGTGCGTCGCTGCATTAATCTTCGCTTGCGAAAATGCTCGTAATCCGATAACGGGTCAGGTGGATAACCCTCGCTGGTCGCTTTAGCCTGTAGGGAAACATTATTGCGTAGATTGTTGATCCTAGTTATTAGCTGGGGTATGACCTTGCGCAAACTTTCATCCCAGTTCCGAGGTAAATCCATCGTGCCCGATGGATCTGGGCTCGGCAAGCCGGCATTGATACGGCCTATCGCCTCTTGTAGCGTACCTCCAACGCTCTCCGCGTTAGGTAAGGCCACGAAAATATTTGGAGAGAGCGCTTGCAGCCGTTCAGAAGTTTTTACCGAAAAGCTGTTTGTAACTACAAGTTTCCCAGAGGCCGCCATTTCGAGGGGGGGGTAGCTGGGATGTGGAGAAAGCATTAGCGATAACAACACGTCAGCGGTGCGGATTCGTTCAGCGTAGGCATCAAAAGCCATCCACGGCAGCGGGTTCAAAACCACTCCACGCCCGAGATCGATCGGGTCTAACTTTTCACCGATGGCCCACATTTCCCAGCTGTTACTGTCGATGTGCCCGGAGGCAACAAGTGTCCTGAGTGCGACGATGCCAATTTCGAACAAGTTTCTTTTTGCCACGGTTGGACGCGCGTAAAATAGCAGCACTCGCTTGCGGGGTTGAATTAAATCGTCAGATAAGACCGGAAAATAATGATCCCGGTCTATTGCCGGTTCAAAAAATAATGCGCTGTTAGCGAATTTCACATCATGATATTTCCCGCAGCCTTCCTTGATTAAGTGGTCCAATAAGAGCCTGGAATTAACTACTGGGACATGGGGAAGCCCATAAGTCTCTAATGCCAAAGCCTGAAAGGTGGAGCCCTCGTGAAGGATGGGTTCGAAATCCTGAATGAGGTAAATAAAATCCTCATATATCGTCAAACGTACTGCATATTTTGCTATTTGAGCTGTCCACCAGGCGGTAGCAAAAAATAAGTCGTGAGCGCCTATTGAAATAGTCTTTGAGCGATCGAACCCGTCAATCAATGATATTCGCTCGCGGACGACTCGACGACCGAACAAACCATCTAGATGTGGGAACAACGCCGATTCTTCGCCTTCTATCGACGCGTCCGTGGCGATTAAACGCACGAATTCCCCAGCCTCGGCTAGATGCGCAGCGAACAACAGCGCGGTATTTGGACCGCCAGACATATGACGAATCCGCAGACTGGGAAGGAGCACGTTAATATGTGGCGTTAATGATAGCTTATAACTCACAACGAGGCTTAAAGGCGGGCTCCAGTGGAATCCTGGAACCTGCGAAAGATTATCGCCGATGAATGTTTCCCCGTCGCTGTGAGCTAAAGGGTTGCCCGGTTGAAGAAGGGCAGCAAGTTGGATATTCTCAGGCGAAATATAGCGTTTTAGTATTTTTTCTTTAAGCCATCGACCCACCCGAAATTGCTTAAACCAACGTTTGTATATCGTACGGCCATGCTGTAGAAACTTAATTCGAAGCGTTTTCTTAAACGAACGTATACGTTCTTGTTGCGAAGTTGAATCTAATATCCAATGTAAATGTTGCAAACTGGTAATACGTTTTAGGCCACGGCCAATAAATCGCAATGGTGTGGTGATTCGCCAGGAAAGAGTTCGCTTATATGCCTCAATCCCTAAATGTAAGTCTTGAATATACTGGTCTTTTGCTTCCACTGCTTGGGTAAGCCCTGAAATCACCTGTTCCTTAGCCGCCACCGTGAGATGTAGATTGCTGATGACCGCCTCCTTCTCAAGCAAGGTCTGGTTCACGATGGCGATTGTTTCCGCCTGCGCTATTGCATTCTTAGTTAAAGTGGCGACGAGGCCGTCACGATCCTCGAGTAGCTGACTGAGATCGTTAATACGGACGTCCTTATCCTCTAAAGTTTTGGTAAATCCGATAATCTCAGCTTCGCGCTTAACTAAAATTTCGCTATTGGCTGCCGCTTGGCTGCGCCAATAACTTAATTCGATTTGAATGTTAAGCACCGTATTATCCTGGCTAGCGGAATGTTGTCGGTATTCGATTAAGGGATACGGACACCTTTTAGCAAGCCAACCCTTGTGCAACATGCGCTTGAAGAGATCGTGATCTTCTGGGCCCTTTGTAGCCCGATAGCCACCAACTTCGTCATAGCCCTGACGGCGATACATGGATGAACCGTGGATAAAGTTAAGTTTTTCAAAATTTCCCAACACTTCATCTGTTGGCTCCGGAAAGCGCCATAAATATATCGGGCTGCGCTCTACGATGCATTCGCCCACTTGCGCCGCCCCTATGCTATCAGCGAGTAACTTCGCGCGCGATCCGAACAGGAGCATATCGGTGTACACCACACCAATAGCTTGCGATCTGTCAAGAATCGCTTTACACCGCTCTATGTAATCGCTGCGCATGCGATTGTCCGCACCCAGAAAGGCGATGTAGGTGCTTGTTGTTAACCCCACCGCCTTTTTAAAATTCTCCACAATCCCTAAGTTGTGATCGTTGCGAACGAAGCGCACCCGCTCCGCATAGCGTTGGATTACTTCCTCCGAACCATCCAGTGAGCAGTCATCTATAACGAGAACCTCATCAGGGGGTATTGTCTGTGCAAGGACCGATTCAATTGCTTCGGCAACAAAATTTCTGTAGTTATAATTCGGGATAATGACGGCTACGCTGCTGTGGGTGAGGCGCGTATCCTCTAATACCGTTACTCGATTCAACTGGTAGCGATCTAAATCGTTACCAGCCTCGCAAGAAAGCGCGCCATCAAAGCGATCTTTCACCGCGGCCACGGTCTGCTCGCTGTGGTCCCCATGCGGGTATGCGAGCCAGCGAAAACTAGGGCGCCCTATTCGAGATGAAATTTGAAAAGGTACGGTAAGTTCGCGCTGGAGTTCGGCCTCTGCCAGACCATCAAGCCTCTGATGCGTCGCGGTGTGCCACTGAATATAGCCACCGTTTCGGCTCATTTCTTCAAGCTGATCAAGTGAGGCGAACTTCGTCAAAGGTTCAATCGAATCAAAGGAATTGTCGCCACCGATATGAGCGCCTATTACGAACAACTCAAATGGGTAGCCCCATTTTTTTAGAATTGGCAGCGCATAGCGGTAAACATTTTCGTAGACCCCATCGAACGTTATGACGGCATGTCGTGGATTTGTTGCATCGTAGTCGTCAAGATGCACCACGTCATAGGCTTGCAGGTCTGCCATTTGCCGATCAAACGCATCTGCACTTACCCACCATATGGATGGAACATCCGGCGCAATTTTATGGTAAAGCAGGATCATTAAGAAAAATCTCGAGTTGGTGGGTGTACTGACGATAAGGATACAAAGACATATCGAGTAGCGAATAAGGAAATCGCACTCGCGCCCATTCGCGGATGTGACAAGAGGCTAAAATTCCCCCGGATGCGAGTAGCTGATCCACATTCCATCGAACTACCGCCTGGGCTTTTCCAATGTACTGCTCATATAGCACCCCAGTGATTACTATCAAATCAAATTTTCCGAGACCTAATATTTCTGGGTCAAACACAGATAGACATTCAAATCTAAAACGATTTGGACGTGATTGATGTGAAATCGCTTCGCGTGCCCACTGAATGGCCTTGCTTGACATGTCGATGCCGAGTATCTCGTCTCCAGGCAATGAAAAAGTAACGAATCCATTCCCGCAACCTATATCAAGAACCCGATGATACTGTTTGCGCGGAAGTACGGAGAGAAGCTCAATACGTCGCCGCTGATCGTCAGGGGTTTCAAAATAATTCCAGGGATCAGGCCCTTGGTAAAACGAATCTAACTCCTCGGGAGTTTGGACGCTAGCCATTGGACCCATCCTGTTTGTGCATTTGGACTTTGATCGGCGGGGTAAACGTCGCCCACGTTACTTGACCAGGGCGGTCCAGGGAACGATAGGACGCCGCCATATCTATCCAGTCAAAATATTTATTAGTATCCATAGGGCGATCAGCTGCAATAACGCAAACAGCATATTCGCCCGCACTTAAAATATTCGTGTAAGTAAAGGCTATTCTTACTTGTTCCCCGGCGGAGGTAGGTGAGATCTCTATTCCTTCGTACTGGGTATTTGTGCCCATTACGGCATTCTGAAGCTTGTCTCGAATATAAAACGCCACGACCAGCTGATCGATTGAAGCATGAGACAATAATGTTACCCGCAGGACGATCTCTTGGCCCCAGGAAACGGTATGAATTGCCTTTCCGTCTATCCCCCGGACTTCCACCGAAACAAACTCGCATTCTGCGGAAGCGTGACGCCTAAAAGGTAGTACCGCTTGTCGAAAAGTCTCAATCGAGGCATGGGGCAGACTGGGTGTGGCGACCTTATCTTCAGGATCTTCAGGCGGCAATGCCTTAATGCCTTGAGCAAGACCTTCTTCTTGCTGAACCTCCGCCAGATAGGCATCACAAACTTGACTGGCAACGCCAATCTGCCGCAGTTGTCCTTGACGTAGGTAAATGGCTTTTTGACACAACGACTTAATTGTAGTGGTGTCATGAGACACAAATAACAAAGTGCCACCCGAATCCAGAAATGCTCGAAGCTGGCGGACACATTTTGTCTGGAAGGCAAAATCACCCACGCTCAGCGCTTCATCGACGATCAAAACTTGAGGTTCCACATGTATGGCAACCGCAAAGGCTAGTCTGACGTACATTCCGCTAGAATAGGTTTTAACCGGTTGCTCGATAAATTGGCCAATATCGGCAAAGGCCGCGATATCATCAAACCTTTCAAATATCTCTTGTTTGCTTAAACCCAAAACGGCCGCATTTAAGTACACATTCTCCCGGCCGCTAAATTCGGGGTTGAAGCCGGAGCCTAGTTCCAATAAAGCGGCAATGCGGCCGTTGGTCTCAACACTTCCACTGGTAGGCGACAAGGTGCCGCAGATTAATTGCAAGAGGGTGGATTTCCCTGAACCGTTACGGCCGATGATGCCAACCGTCTCGCCTTTTTTTACCTCAAAGGAAAGATCCTTAAGTGCCCAAAATTCACGAAAGTACTGCCCGCCGGGTTTTCCCATAAAATTGTTCAGGCGTGGCAAGACAAATTGTTTAAGCCGATCTCGAGGTTGATCATATAAATGATAACCCTTGCTAAGATTGTCCACCCGAATGGCAATGTTGTCCTCGCTGCTGGCCCCGCGTTGACCAATTTCAGCGGAAGCTTCCGTGGTGCGCTCAAAGGACATCAGCAAAACCTTTGCGAGTTTTCTGAAACCAGGCGTAGCCTGCCCAGGCCACAAAAACGGCCACGCCTGTATAGATAGCTAATCCGCGCCAATCTGGAAGGTTGCCCCAAATGATTACTTCACGAGCCTGTTCGATAATGAAGGTAAGGGGGTTAGCCAGAATCCACCCTTGAAAAGCGGGAGGCACCGCACTAATGGGATAAAAAACGGGGGAGAGAAACATCATCACCGTCACAATTATTCCCACAGTTTGACCGACGTCGCGAAGAAAGACCCCCAACGAAGCCAGCGCCCACGCGACGCCGATCGTCAGGATAACAAGGGGCAACAGGACCAAGGGCAAAAATATCCCGGTCCAATGAACGTAGTGATTGAAGGCGGCGAAGGCGATGACTAAGACGACAAGGCTTACTAATGTATGAAACAGCGCGGCGCCCATCGCAACCACTGGCAATATTTCAAGGGGAAATACCACCTTTTTGACGTAATTAACATTAGATAAAATCAGGCTAGGAGCACGATTCAACACTTCCGCCATAAGGCCATAAACAATCATGCCAACAAATAACACGATTGCAAATTGGGTTTTACTCTCTTCTCCCCCCGTACCCCACCGCATTTTAAACACTTCAGAAAAAACGAACGTATAAACAACCAACATAAATACGGGGTTAAAAAAAGACCAAGCTAAACCTAATGCCGATCCTTTGTACCTTCCCGCTACCTCTCGGCGAACCATTTGCGTTACAAGCCGACGATTTCGCACAAGACTACCCGCCAAAGCCGGGAGCGACGTTGGCGGTGAAATGTGCGGGTTCATGCGGCTATCCGACGAGTGGCGTAGTGAAAACGGGTCAACGGCTTACACGATCTTTATTCATTTCTTATTTTAACATGACCCGTTAAGAGATTTTTCTTGGAACCCTCAGGCACCTGACTAATTGATAATTACTGCCTTTGATGGGATCTCCATAGGACGAAAAAAAGGCGGCCGGTCTGGGACCGCCGCCCTCTGGTTCAGACTAATTTATCTGAATATTAGTGTAAGTTGGCACGTGCCCCGTTTAATCTGACTTCTTGTTTTAATTCTTTTAGTTCACTACGTAGTTCCGCTATCAAGCGCTGCTGTTCTTGCGTCACCTTCGTCAACACCGCCACAATATCCATAGGACTTAATCCCTTCCTGTCTTTAGTGGCAACTAACTCCGGTACGTCTTCCGCAATAAACCCCACATGGGCTTGGCCTTTATCTACTTTGTAGTTATACGTCACTGGGGTTAATGAAGCTAAGGTTAAAGCCGCTTCTTTACTGCTTAAGTCTTTAATGTTCTCTTTATAATCTCGACTAGAAGCATTGGTCCAAACGCCGCCGGCGGTGACATGGGCACCGCTGGCCATGTGTAACGGTTGGGTTGGGGCTTGAGTGCCTATGCCTACATTGCCGTTGCCCAAAATTGTCAGTCGCGCAAAACCAAAGGCAGTAGTCGTGGTAGGCGCGGTAAACAAATCCAATTGCGTAGCAGCGTTGCCAATGTTATTTCCTCCACCCAGCGCGACGAAGTTCTGACCCGGCGTGGAAGCGGCGCCAAAAAGATACACGGGCAATTGCGCATTGTTGTAATGCTTCAATACCATCCGGGAACCCTTGGTAGTTAAGTCAGTGCTGACATCAGCCAACCTTACAAGCCCATTGTCGGGGCCGATTACTTCCAAGTTACCATTCAACAGCACTTTTTTAGTGTCGAACTCGCCATATATCAGCGGCGGCCTGGTAACGGTGTCGGTGTTAGCAATGTAGAGTTTATTTGAAAGTGTTGGGTCAGAATTATAGCCCGCGCCATAGCCTAAAAATACGTTTCCGCTGCCGGTGGTGTTGGTGCCGCCCGCAAACATCCCGACGAAGGTATTAAACCCACCCCCTGTATTGGCTTGCCCGGAAAATGTGCCGAGAAAGGTATTCGCTTCTCCCGTGGTGGTGAAAACACCCGATGAAACGCCAAAGAATGAATTGTTTAAGCCTGTCGTATTCGAACGCCCCGCGGTATTGCCTACAAAAGTATTGGAATTCCCGGTGGTATTCGCGTTGCCGGCGCTATAACCCAGAAAAGTATTGGATTGCCCGGTGGTGTTAAAGCGCCCCGCAATGTTACCCACGAATGTGTTAAAAGGCCCGGTGTTATTGTTACCTGCAAAAGCCCCAACAAAGGTAGCTTGGTCATCATCTCCTAAGGTGGCAGCTCCCGTTCCCGTTCCATAAAAAGTATTTTGAGCGCCCTCAAGTCCCGCCGTAGCGTTTCCTGAAAATAGTATTAGGACCGCGATGGAGATGTGAGATAGTTTCATTGGTGCTTCCTTTGCAAAAAAAGGGGGCATTCACCCCCAGAGTTAAGAGAATCCCGATAATTTATGACTAGTCTAATTTGCCCATAGTTCCGTTAAGACGCACCTCGCGTTTTAACGCTTTAAGTTCCAAGGTAAGCTCGGCAATCACGGCCTGCTGCTCTTCATTCATTTTTTGCTGCTCCTGCGTCACCTTTGTCAACACCGCCACAATATCCATAGGACTTAATCCCTTCCTATCTTTGGTGGCGA
>CAYYOS010000022.1:0-22918 GCA_964473355.1 uncultured Burkholderiales bacterium
AGCTTTTTGCATAGGCGGTAACTAAGCCCATGGTCTTCATATCATCGTATTTGTACTCGGTCTCACCATTAGCTTTCAGACAAGCGTTAATGGCGCCTTCAAAGGTCAGCACTTTGCCGGTTGCTGTGTCAAACATGGGATAGTTGCCGGCAACATTTTTTCCGCCATTGGGAAAGCAGCTGGCAAACGTTTTACCGTTTTTAAATGGTTTCTCCCACAACGCCTGTCCTTTATCCAGTTCATTGGAAAATGGCGGGAAACTCATAATGCTATCGTATTGCGCTTTTGAGTCGGGGTTGAGGTTTAATGCGCCATATACGTAATCATTAAATTTAATATTCGGAAATTTATTTTTATATAAATCCAAAATTTGTTTGCGATCTTGTTCTGGGGTGGCATAGGCGCTAACAGAAGTGCCCACCAGAACCAATGCGGTCACCCCCGCCAGTAGAACTTTATTCATCCCATTCTCCTTGAAAGTTGAGCCTCGGAAACCAGCCCTTTATCGTTAACTTAATTATGCTAAGACCCGAGCCCGCGTTAGCTTGCAGGCTCAGGTTGCTGTTGCTATGACGTCTTAGGCGATGGCTACTTCTGCGGTATTCTTATCGCCTTTGTTGTCTACCCAGTTAATTGCGACCTTATCGCCGGATTTTGCGCCTTTAACTTTAAATCCCAAGAATGGGTTTTTGGAAATTGCCACACCCCATTGCGCATCTAGGACGTTCTTACCATTTAAGCTGGCAGTAACGGTTTGAATGTAGTGTGCGGGTATGACATCGCCGGTTTTAGCGTCTTTCCGCTGGCCGGTTTCCATGGGGTGATTCATTAAAACTTTAACGTCAGCGACATCGCCCTGCAGGCTTGCGCGGATTTTCATTGGTTCTGCCATGTTAATTCCTTTCGTTCTAAAACAAATTTATAAACATACCCGCTCGCGCGAGAATGAAGGATGCTCGACTAGCCGCCGCATCCGCCGATAGTTACTTTGACCTCTTTAGAGGTGGTGTAAGCCTTGCCGCCCGCATTCACGACAACCTGCACTTTAGAGGTTTGGCCCATTTTAACGCGCGTGGAGACATAGCCTTCGGCCCCGTTTGCTAAATTAAAATCCGCAATTAAAGGGTTGGCATTTTTCTCCGCCATAATCGAAATGGAGGTGGTGCCAGGAATTTTGCTGGTGACTTCCACCGGTACGACGGCGCCATTTTCCGCAATATCCGGCGCTTTAATAATGATATCTTTGCTATCTGCGGGAGAGGTCGCTCCTACGCCTTTTAACGCGTCGGGAATGGTCTTAGCTTCGAAGGCAGCTTTATTCCAAGGCGCTGCAAAAACCTGCCCTGGCTTTAAGAGACCTGCGGCAATGGCTACTGCCAGGGTACTGGCGGCACCCGTGCCTTTTATAAACGTTCTGCGCAATTGATTCATTTACTTCTCCTTCTAATTAAAGATTGTGGACGTAATCTACTATTTTATCAATTTCCTGATCCGTTAGGATCTTATGCTTGCCGAAAGGCGGCATAGAACTCCGCGGGTTATTTTGCGTTGCATCCCAGATCTGGGCGCGAAGCTTGGCGCGATCAGGGAAGCGCGCTTTCATCGCTATTAAGGGCGGGCCGATATTTGCTTCGGTCACGGCCTTAGGCTCAGTGGGCATGGCATGGCAAGCCAAGCAATTCCCTTTTCTAAGATCGAATGCCAGTTCCTGACCCGTTGGTTCTTTAACTGGAGCAGGAGCAGCGGCCGGCGCTGGGGGCGGCGCGGGCTGTGCGGGCGTTTGCTGAGCAAAGACGGCATTAGGTAACCCAAATTCCAATGCGAGCACCAAGCCGGCGCTAAGCAACAGTGAAGCACTTTTTGACATATATCGTCCTCCTCGAGACTTAATATTATCTAAACTTAAATATTATCTAAATTGTTTAAAACTGCATAAAATGTGGGTTCTATGCTGCCCGTGTAAGAGCCACTAGCATACTCAATAGTTTCACTTTTATGCAAGTTTTTTTACGTATTAAGGTAAGTTTTATACGCGTGCGGATATGCGTTACATCGCTATGTGCAAAAAAGCATGGTTTATATAATGATGTGCTTATATTTGTGACCGATAAAAAACGCCGATCTGATGCAATTTTACCCAAACGACATGAAGGCTTATGGTACTTCCAAGCGCTTGCTTTGGGCCTTAGCTTCTTTTTCTAAGCGACGGAATTCGCTAGCCCGTGCTTCTAAACTGGAAAGTTGATAGAAGGTTCCTGATTTTGCCCTGATGGCTATTTCCAATTGCTCTATCGCTGCAGTGTAGTTGCCACGTAATGCGCTCGCTTCTGCCAACGCTTGATGTGCCAATAAAGGCTGGTCGCTCAGTGCGTAGGCTTTGGCGCGAAGCTCAAATAAACCTGCGTCTGGTCGAAATTGTTCTTCACGAGCAGACAGGGCCAGAAGCGCGGCGCGGGGCTCTTTATTTATCAGCAGGGCGTTAGCAAACCCATAAACCAAAGCCCGATGCTGCGGGAAGCTCGCCAACCCTTTTTGATACTCGGTTTTGGCTGCGGCTACATTTCCCCGGCGTAGCGCTATCTCGGCAGCCAGGTTAAAAATGAGCGGGTGCGGGGCGTGCAGCTGCCGTAATTTTTGTAGCGCTTCCTGAGCATCAGAATAGTTTTTATCTCGCAGTGATGCCCAGGCTAAACCATATCGATACGCGGCTTCACTACTAAATTTTTTATCAGCTAAGCCTGCCTTAAAGAAATTCACAGCTTCCTGGGGCGCGCCTTCCATGGCGCGTAGCTTGGCCCTTATAAACTGAAAATCCGGCGTATCGATAACTTGACGATAACGCATGGCTTCCACGCGATTGGCGATGTCGGCGATGCGCTCAGTGGTAACGGGGTGGGTACGCAAGTAATTTGGTGCCGAACTTTCGTATACTCTACCCGCCCGCTGAAAGCGTTCAAAAAAAGCGGGCATGGCGCGGGGATCGAAACCCGAATCATTCAGCAAACTTAAGCCTACGCGATCTGCTTCGCGTTCGTGCTCGCGGCTGAAGTCCAGTTGGCTTTGGATGCTAGTGGCTTGCGCGGTGGCCAGCGCTGCGTTCGCAAGCTGCGGACTGGAGCGCGCGGCAAGTATTGCCACCGCCAGTGCTGCGAGGGAGGGCAGCATGCTTTCTTTGCTGCGGGAAATCATGCGGGCGAGATGGCGTTGTGTTAGATGGGCAATTTCATGGGCTAATACGCCCGCCAGTTCTGATTCATTTTGCGCGGCGAGAATTAACCCCGTATGTACACCAATGTAGCCACCGGGCAGCGCAAACGCATTTAAAGTTGAGTCTTTGATGATAAAAAATTCGATGTTACGTTCTTTATCAACACTACGCCCCACCAAGGTCATCCCCAATTTGTTTAAATAATCATTGGTCTCAACGTCGTCCAACAAGGCCGCGTCTTGGCGAATGTCGCGCATGATGGCGTCGCCTATTGCACGTTCGCGCTGACTGGATAGGGTGGCTTCAGAGGCATCCCCCAGCTCCGGGAGATTTTGTGCGGCGGCGCTAGGGATGATGAGACCGAGCAAGAGCAATCGGAGCAGGAGCATAGTGCTATGATAAAGCTTTCTTATAAGAGTTTCATTGCGATGTCTACTCATTTTAACGCCAAGGGCGACGCCCATATGGTGGATATTAAAAGCAAGGCCCCCACCCATAGAAAAGCACGTGCGGAAGGGACGATTAGCATGCTGGCAGCGACCCTAGCAATGTTGCAAGCGGGCGCCGGTCGCAAAGGAGACGTCCTGGGTGTGGCGCGCATTGCCGCTATACAAGCGGCGAAACAAACTGCTCACCTAATTCCTTTGTGTCACGCTTTACAGCTAAGCCATATCGAGGTTGATTTTACGATCACCGAAAGCTGCAATAGTGTGAATTGCCTGGTCACGGCGGAGACTGTCGCCGGGACTGGGGTTGAAATGGAAGCGTTGACGGCGGTAACGGTGGGGCTGCTAACGATTTACGACATGTGTAAAGCGACGGATCGCGGCATGGTTATCACAAACGTGCGTTTATTGGAGAAAAGTGGCGGTAAATCCGGACATTGGATAGCCGGTAGTTAAGCTATTCGCGTTATCCGGTGGGCGGCCAGCCATGTTGCTCGCCTTGCAAAGTTTGGCACCACGCATACAGGGCGTCGTAAACGATCATGCCTTGGCGAAGCATAGCGTGATCATCGGCAAAGTTGTGCGATAGTCCCAGGGAAATAGCCAACAACCCTGCGGCTTGCGGAGCCAAATCCAAACGCGCGGTATCCGCCCCACGCACAATGATGGCCAGCTGTTGCAGCGCCGGATCGGATAGCTGGTATTTTTTTAAAAATGCGTCAAAACTGCATAGGTCGCCCTCGTGCCCCAGCTCCACCCCCGGGATGTCGTAAGGAATTGCGGATTGCGTTTGCGCAACGCTTAGCACCTCGGCAGCGGGCACAAATAAAAATTCGGGTGCTTCGTCAATGAACTGAGTGATTAACCACGGACAAGCGATGCGATCGATCTTCGGGCGGGCTCGAGTCACCCAACGCATTACTCTTCCTTATCTTCTGTTTTGCCACCGGCCGCTTTCCAGGCTTCTATGCCGCCCTCGATGTATCGGGCGGGAATATTTTTCTCATGCAATTTGTCGATTACGCTGTTACTTACCGAGCCGCCACGCACGCAATAGACCACGATCTCTTGATTTTTAGGTAAGGTCACACTCCATTTGTCCACTTCCTCCGGGTTATACCAGGTGGCGTCGGGGATACGTACCTGGTCTGCCTCGTAATCGGTTTTGCGGCGAATATCCAAAAGTACAATATTTTCGTTGGGCTGGGCCAGTTGCGATTTTAGCTGGTCGGCTTTTATGCTTCGTTCCACGTGCGTTCCTCGTCGATAGTTGATCGGTTTGCGAACCCTTAGTTTATCAAGTAATCGGGATTTTGCGAGCTGCTTCTAGCCAATAAATGACGGCGACAAAAATAAAAACAATGAATTCCAGTAGAGTAGTCCACCAAATTAAGCGCGCGATGCGCCGGTGGCGGGGTATCATTTTTAACCAAAAGCCTTCTCTATACCAGCGATAAGGCCAGAGCCATTGCCACCGCTGCATCCCTATGAGGTATTGGCGGATCGCCACCGCCCAAAGGCTTAAGCCCCGGTCCACTTCACTTAAGCGTTGCTGATGTTCTTCTGCAGGTAGCGTGCGATAGCGTTCCACCAACGTGAGGGTGCTGGTGTTATCTGGTCCTGCTGCGATATTAATTTCCAAGTATTCCTTGAAACTGGTGTTATAACTTAAGCGCACACTGGTGTCGCTGATTGACTCTAACGTCAAAATTACGTCGTAATACACGCCATTCATCTCGTTGAGCATTTTTACTTCAATCTGCTTCCCCGGGACGAACGCTGCTGAGGTTTCTTGCCAATGATGGATCTCAAGATGCGGATTGAGTCGGAACAGGCGTTCCACATTTGCCAAAAATTTTAGTGACGCCTGAAGCGTATGCGGGATCGCAACCGTAGCCCAAGCGGCATTTTCGGTTGAAATAGCCGGTGCGCTCAAACTGGCTGGCTTGCGATGAGTAATGGGCACGTCAGCTTGGGTGTCGACTTTTCCAAATTAATATGCGATCGATAGCCCGCCACGCCCTTGGCTCGACGCGGCCCAATGATGGCTAGGGTGGGGCGCAAAACTTGGGTGGCTTCAACTAGGCACTCAGTGGGATCGCCTACTCGTACAAATGATTCATAAGCAAGATTGCGCGCCAAACAGTTCGCTTTCACTGATAACAATTGTTCTTTCGCGTCTGCTTCCAATAGGCCCTCCACATAGCGCCCGAAGTCGTCGCGGGTACTGGCGTTATTCAACCAATCATCTCCCTGCATACCCTCCCAAAAATCCGGAACGATAAGAAGATGTTTAATGATGGTTTCATTCTCGTGAGCAACTTCAAAGGCCAGTGCTTCAGCAAGTTTCGCGCCGGGGGTACCATGGTAGGCGAGTAAAATAGTTTGGGGAATGAACATAGCGATTCTCTTTAGTTTAGGACATTAAACGCGCCATCTGAAGGACATAAAAAAACGCGTGGACCCAGCGGAGCCCACGCGTTTATAGCAGCCTAAAATTACTTGCCTATGTACATCAACACACCCATGGCAATGGCGAAAGCCGCTACTAAAGCCGCGAAATCCTCGAACCTATCGCTTTTAAAAACAGAAAGGTTGGTGCCGCGGTCAAAGTGTTTCTCTTCACGTATTTCTTTATAGCCTTCTTCCATATTGCCTCCTGCTAAACGAATTCTTTAACAAATAACAAGACGACGATAAGAGACCCGACCGCTTTTAAGGTACCTACCACGCCACCGATAATTAACGGCTTGCCCCCTGCCTGTTTTAATGCTTTGCCGGTAATTTGCATACCCAAGCCAATCAGACCAAAGGCAAATAACCATGCGATCCAATCGCGGAAAGCTTTAATAATTTTGGAGTCATGGGTAGACGCTTTATCGGCTTTTTCGATGGCACCCTTAGCGACCGCGTCAAATCCGGGAATTTTGGTCACGGCTTTTAACGTGTCAGAGTCAGCCCGCGTCATGATCTTACGGTTGTCAATCAACGCTTGCATGGCGGCGGTTTCTTGTGGCGTACGAGCTTTAGATAATTCCGCTTGTAGCGCGCGCACTTCTTTTGGGCGCAGGAGTTTGTCTTCTTTTACTTCAGTGCTGCTGAAGTATTTCCCCTGATAGTGGCCTGCCGGCGCAAAAACCCCGGTGGAGCTTAGGGCAAACATGGCGATAAAACCTAAGACAAACACTGGGAATTTTCCGACGATGACATGCCCGAGATTAACCCGCGCTGCGCCTTGTTCGTGTTTTACATACCAGGCGGCGAGCCATAAAACGATGATGGGTAAGAACAGCACGCGGGTAATATTAAAAATTTCCGCTACCTTTAGTGTTTCAATTCCGTGCGGATCAAACGCTAACGCGGCACCTGCGACTTGCGCTGAATTTAGAATACCCGTGCCGGCCCATGCGCCAAATTGCACTGGGCCCATATTTAATAAGTGGCCGATGGTGGGAAACAAAAACATGCAACCCACGCCCCAAATTAATATGGTACCGATGGTGTAAGCAATTTCCGCCGCTTTGGCCTGGACGACGGGAGATGCCGCCACGGTTGCCGAAACGCCGCAAACACCCATACCGGCAGACAACACTGCAGTCATGGAATTGCCGGCTTGCATGCGCTTGCCCATGATCAACACCAACCAGACCGATCCTAAGACAAAAATGCCGATCATAACTACGCTTAACATGCCTAGCTGGGCCAGTTCTGCGGCGCTATATAAGGTGCCTAATAAAATGACGCCGGTTTTTAGGAAGAAGCGCGCTGTTCGTACGCCATTAGCAGCCCAATTAGGAATTCCAAAGACGTTAGCAAACAAAATGCCGATAACTATCCCCAGCACCACATAATTTAAATTAAAGATCTTCGCAAAATCCCAACTGAGCGCACCGGAGCTTTTAACTAGTCCTCCCCAATAGGCGAAAATGGGGTCTAAGCCCCAACGCACCACAAAGGCAATGAGTAAAATAAACGCGATGCCCGGCACCACCGAAAGGTAATAATCAAGATTACCCTCCTTGGGAGGCAGCAACATAAGAATCAAGCCCAAAACCACAAACATGCCACCAAATAAATACGACATTTTCACTTGCTTGGCTTTTTCTTCGTCGAATTTTGTTTTTGGCATCACCATCACAGGGACGGGAGTACCGTCCGCTTTGGCGATTTCCGTTGCCACGCGAGACTCAGCGTCGAATTTTTCTTTGACTTTAAGGTAATCTGAATATGCGCTTTTTTGCAGATACACCTGCCAGTTATCAACCTTGCCCGTCGCGTTAAGCCAACCCCAGGCCAACATAATTAGGCCGATGATAAGCAACGCCGGTGATTTTTTGGAATAAACCATTTCCCCTCCTAGTGATTGGCCATGACAAACACCTCTTTGCAATTAGCTCGCAAAGAGGTGTCGAATGCGATCGCGACTACTCTACCGGCAGCTTGCGTGCCTTCCAATCGGGGTAGCCGTTACGGTACCAGTACACGTTTTTGTAACCGTTTTGTGCAAGTACGACGGCGGATTTATAAGACTTCCAGCAGGTGCCGGAATTGCAAAAGACGACAATATGTGCGTTTTTATCGGCGAGCTTACTCATGTCGAATTTGTCCTGCTTAGGATCAAAGTCGGCTGATTTCGCGCTTTTTTCTGGATCGTAAGGGACGGAAATAGCGCCTTTAATACTACCTTCGCCAAATTCACCGGCTTTACGAGTATCGACAATGACGGCGCCCTTGGCTTGCAATTCCTGTACTTGTTTGGCGTCGACAATTTTGACGCCCGCTGGGGCAGAGACGGGGGTGTCAATGGCTGCTTGGGCCAGTACGCCTGCGCTGACAAAAAATGAGAGCGAGATTAGGCCCAGTGCTAACTGTTTCAAACTTTTCATATGCTTCCTCCAGAAGGTAAAAATAGAATGTGCTGTTTCTATAGAATCGAGCGTTTTTCCTAACGCTTTAATAGTAGTACCCTGACAAATGCCTATTCTTTTTACCTTGCATTTTGCGAAAAGTCAATTCCTCCGTGAAAGTTGCCTCGCTTTCTTGATTATGGGCAATAATAAGAAAGCGTGGCGTAGGCAATGACTTGCCTGCTACGTTTTAAGCTAAGTCGGCATAGGAGGTATTAGAAAGATGCAAACTGGCCCGGAAAAATCTTTGGCGGCTGACCGCAAACTGACGCTCAACGATGTATTGCGGGATTTGATCAAAGATCAGCTTATCAGCCGCGAAGACGCGCAAAAGCTGCACGCGGAACGCCGCTCGCTGCGCTCGGATGTGCATCCTTTGCTTCTGGTTGCTGAGAAAAAATGGAAAAGTAGCCTCCCGCCCCATCGCCCCTTGCACATCGAAGCACTCACAGAATGGATGGCGGGCAAGGCCGGGCTTCCTTACTTACATATCGATCCCCTAAAAATTGATTTCAGTTCGGTTACCACGGTAATTTCTAAAGCCTACGCGGCGCGCTACAAGGTGCTGCCGATTTCGGTTACGCCTCGCGAGGCCGTGATCGCCACTGCCGAGCCCTATATGACTGATTGGGCACGTGAGCTTTCCAAAATGCTGCAGCTAAACATTAAGCTGGTAATGGCCAATCCGGTAGATATTAACCGTTATATCTCGGAATTTTATAACCTAGCCAGTTCTGTTAAGCGCGCCGTGCAAATTCATGGCTCGGAATTGGCGGGCATTAACAATTTTGAGCAACTGGTGGAGCTTGGCAAAACCGGCAAACTCGATGCCAACGAGGCACATGTCGTTAATATTGTCGATTGGCTGTGGCAGTATGCCTTTGAGCAGCGGGCCAGCGATATTCATTTGGAGCCGAGGCGCGAGGCCGGCGTAGTGCGGTTCCGCATTGATGGCATCTTGCATCAGGTTTATCAAATACCTCAGGCGGTGATGAACGCGATTACCAGCCGGATTAAATTACTGGGGCGCATGGATGTCGTGGAAAAACGCCGCCCGCAAGATGGCCGCATTAAAACCAAAACGCCGGACGGCGAAGAAATCGAATTACGTTTGTCCACCATGCCGACGGTATTCGGCGAAAAGGTGGTAATGCGCATTTTTAATCCGGATGTGTTGGTTAAAGATTTTTCCGAATTGGGATTCTCCGACGAAGAGGTGGCGCGCTGGAATAAATTAATCGCCAAACCAAATGGAATTATCTTGGTTACGGGGCCGACCGGCAGCGGTAAGACCACGACGCTTTACTCGACCCTAAAACAACTTGCCGTGCCGGAAGTCAACGTGTGCACGATTGAAGACCCCATTGAAATGGTAGAACCCTTATTCAATCAAATGCAGGTAGTCCCCAGCATAGGGCTAGAATTTTCCGGTGGCATCCGCACTTTAATGCGTCAGGATCCGGACATCATTATGGTGGGCGAAATACGCGATCTTGAAACCGCGCAAATGGCAATTCAAGCGGCTTTAACCGGGCATTTAGTTTTATCAACGTTGCACACCAACGATGCGCCTTCCGCGATTACGCGACTGTTGGATTTAGGCGTTCCGCCTTTTTTACTTAACGCGACGTTGTTGGGGGTGCTGGCGCAACGCCTAGTGCGCACCTTATGCCCGCATTGCAAAGAGGCGGGTGCCATGGATGAAGCGTCGTGGCGGTGGCTGGTGGGCCAGTGGAAAACCGAGCATACCGAGGTTATCAACCAACCGGTAGGTTGTTTAGAGTGCCGACTAACAGGCTACCTGGGGCGTACCGGACTGTATGAAATGATGCTAATGACCCCGGCCATTCGGGCATTGGTGAGTGCTGCCTCGGGTGACGCGGAGATTCGTAAGCAAGCCGCCACGGAAGGCATGAAGCCCCTGAGGATAAGCGGCGCCATTAAAATTGCCAGCGGCATGACGACTTTAGATGAGGTCTTAAAAGTGGCGCCGATTCCGGATGAGGACAGAAGAGCCGATCGGAGGCTAACTACTTAGCTACACTCAATTGATACTGTTCTGCTTGTTGTGCTTCCCACTGTTTCAATTTATTTTCCATCGCGCTACTGAAATAAATCTGGGGGTTGGAAGCGGGGAGTTTTTCGGTTTTTTCACGCGCCGCGATCTCTATTGTGGCCGCCTTAAATGCTGCGATAAAAGAGCTATGCCGCCTTAAGCCATTTTCAAAAAAAGCTTCACCAAAATAAGTACGTTCCGCTTCATTGCTGCAACCAAAGGATGTGCGGTCACTTCCCGCGGCGGTAATAATGAGCGTATGCGGGTCCTTAAACTTTTCCAAGAAAACCCCCGAGTAACACGCTGACACCACCAGTACCTTCCACTTAATTGGCGTCATGGCGAGCATGGTCTGCAGGGTGGCCTGGGGCAGCGAATTTAAGTCCAGCGGCCAAAACTCTACCGACAAACCCTTTTTACTGCCGTGACTTGTCAGAAATAAAAAAAGGATATCCTCTTCGGCGTCCATGATAGTGCCGAGATGCGTGAGCACTTGGCTCAAGTTAGTTATCGACGCAATGCCAAATTCCTTTACCGTCTTCGGATTATTTATAAGAGCTAGGGAACGGGAACGAGTCCCAAAGCGCGTATCAAAAAGTTCTTTTACGGATTTTGCTTCCTTCATAAAAACGTCTTGAGAACCGTCGCCGGCAAAGGCAACAAAATATAAGTCAGTGACGCCAGGCCGCTGCGGGGCGAGCGACGACTTTATGTTGTTCAGCATTGCTGGCTGTGTATAAAACACCTCTTCCGCATTAACGCGAGACGCGGGAACGCTAGAATCATAGTTTGGTTTGGCGTACCAAAAACGATCCGCTGAGGAAAAAGCAATCTGAGGAAGTACAGAAATGGCGAGAAACAACATCCAGAGTGGTACGAGCTTAATTCTTGTTTGCGAGGATGCCAAGCGCAGGCAGGAGAAGAGCACAAGCAAGCTCCAGGCAAACACCACCCATTGCGTGTAATACCCATAATGGGCGAACGTTTCAGAATGATAGAGCGGCATTGTTAAGATAACTAAAACGTAAAACAGGGGGGCGGAGGCACTCGCATAAACCAGCATTTCCAATAGCATTTGGCGTGATATCAGCCTACCAATTACATATGAGGCAAACAAAAATAAAACGAGGTAGAAGCCCACAAAACTAAAGGCATACCAGCTGAACCTTACTGCGCCCGACTCGCCAAAATAGTCAGCTACTATGCCTAGCGCCAAATTCAGTAAGCTCAGTAAAACGGCCTGATCTAGCGTTACCTTAAAATCTTCCGGCGAGACGCGGCGAAAAAGTGCAAGCTTTAAGCCCGCGAGTAGGTTAGTTTTAAGCGGGTACACCCAGGGTTACTTTAATTTGATGACGTGTGCCATCATCCTGTAGGGGAATGGCGTGGGACGAGATTCGCACCTCATCTAACTCTAAATAAGCGATGCCGCGCGATACACCGGTAGGATTGACTACCGTGATTTCGTACTCGGCAGTTTTGTGTTTATAAAAAATCTTATAGCTTTTCCAATCGCGCGGGATACAGGGGTCAAACTCTAGGGTATTGCCCCGCACCATAAGCCCCAATATCGATTCAACCCCGGCCCGATACATCCAACCCGCGGAACCCGTGTACCACGTCCAGCCTCCACGGCCCACGTGTGGCGGCTCCGCGTAAATGTCCGCAGCAATGACGTAAGGTTCCACCTTGTAACGATGCACGCCGGTACGAGTGCAGGCATGATTGATGGGATTGAGCATGGCAAAAAGCTGGGTGGCGCGATCACCGTTGCCCAGCCGCGCATACGCCATAGATAGCCAAATTGCAGCGTGCGAATACTGACCGCCATTTTCACGCACCCCGGGAAGATAACCTTTTATGTAACCCGGATCGAGTGTGGTTTTATCGAAAGGCGGTTGAAACAATAGAATCAGATCGTCGCCAGGGCGTATCAAATATTCCTCCACGGCTTCCATCGCGCGTCGCGCTCGCGCGGGTTCGGCGGCCCCCGACAAAATGCTCCAAGACTGCGCGATGGAGTCAATGCGGCACTCGGCGTTGGACGCGGAGCCCAGGGGCGTGCCATCGTCAAAATAAGCCCGGCGATACCAGGCACCGTCCCAAGCGTTGGCCTCCACGGCAACTTTTAATTTATCGATGTGTGCCGACCAAACGTGCGCGCGTTCTTGCTGACCGCGTTGTTTGGCGTAACCCACAAACTGACTTAAAGCAGAAATTAAAAACCACGCCAGCCACACTGATTCGCCCGCGCCGCCATGCCCCACGCGGTTCATGCCATCGTTCCAATCGCCGGCGCCTATTAATGGCAAGCCATGGGCGCCGACCTTTAAACTACGATCTAGGGTCAGCGCGCAGTGCTCAAAAATATTCGCGGTTTTGGTCGATTGCGTAGGTTCGAAATAACGATCTTCCTCATCGGCCGCCAGCAATGGGCCTTCAATGAAACCCGCCTTCGCATCCAGCACGGAAAGATCGTTAGTGACCGCAATATAGTGGGCCGTGACAAAGGGCAGCCATAATAAATCATCGGAAAAATGCGTGCGCACCCCGCGTCCGCTCGGAGGGTGCCACCAATGCTGTACATCGCCTTCTACAAACTGGCGAGCGGCGGCGCGCAGAATATGCGCTCGCGCTAATTCGGGTTGAGAGATAACCTGCGCCATGACGTCTTGCAACTGGTCGCGGAATCCATAGGCGCCGCCGGCTTGATAAAAGGCGGCACGCGCGAGGATGCGGCAGACTATGGTTTGGTAAAGCAGCCAGCTGTTGAGTACCAAGTCCATGGCTTTGTCCGGCGTCTTTACCTGGACTTTTTGCAAGATAGTTTGCCAATGACGGACCACGGACTGGAATACCACGTCGAGATTTTCTCGACGATAGCGCCGGATCAATTCTTGGGCTTGGACTTTATCCGCACATTGCCCTAGAAAAAAAACAACGTCTTTACTCTCGTTAGCATTAAGCGTTAATGACGTCTGCATGGCGCAGCATGGATCAATTCCTGCGCCAACACGTTTGCTAAAAGCCTTGCCATGGACTAAGGCGCCGGGTGCACAAAGATGGCCGTTGCGTCCCAAAAATTCTGTTCTATCGGCGGTGTAAAGATCCGTACCCCCGGAAAGTTGGGCGAATGCGACCCGCCGTCCAAACTCGTTATGCCAAGGATTACGCGCGAGCATGGCGCCACTATCGGGGTCTATTTCAGTAATAATGAAAGGCGCAGTCGTAGTACGAGAGAAACCTAAGACCCACTCAAGATAACTGGTAACGGCGATGCGGCGTGGGCGAGTGCCACGGTTGTGTAAAGTTAGGCGAGAAATTTTTATCGGATCATCCAAAGGCACAAACTGCAGAAGGTCAGTGTAAATACCATTTGCTAAGTGCTCAAACCGACTATAGCCATGTCCATGGTGCGCGATATAAGACGTCCCCTCTAAGCGGATAGGTAGCGCGGTCGGGCTCCACAAATCTCGACTCTCTTCGTCGTAAATGTAAAACGCTTCCCCGGGTGGATCGCTCACCGGGTCATTCGCCCACGGGGTAATTTGATTTTCCCGGCTGTTTTCCGCCCAAGTGTAACTAGATCCCGATTCAGAAACATGAAAGCCAAAATGGGCATTGGCAATGACGTTTATCCAAGGCGCGGGCGTGCGTTGTCCCCGGCCTAAATAGGTGACGTATTCTTTTCCATTTTCGGAAAAACCGCCCAGGCCATTAAATAACTCCAGCGCGGGCATTGCCAGTAAAGCCGCCTCGCTGCCGGCGGCAGCATGGCTTTCTAAAGCTGGGAGTTCCGGGCGCGCTTCGATGCGGCGCATACGCGTTACTTGTTCGCTTAGGTTACCCTGGCGCGCAAGTAAAATAGCGCGGGCCGCGGTTTGCAATAAATCGCGCTCAGCTACCGTTAATAAGTCCGCGCGCAAAACCGTGACACCACCTTTGGTGTTGCCTTCCAAGTAGCCGCAGCTTCGCACCATGCCTTCCATGAGGTTTTGTAAATCTTGTGCATAGGAAGCGGTGCGCTCATTTAAAATAATCAGGTCGACATAGAGCCGCTTCATTCGCCAGTATTCATGGGCGCGAAGCAGCTGACGAACCATGCCCTTATCATCGGTATCGTCGATACGCACAAGAATAATCGGGTAATCGCCGGAAATGCTATGCGCCCAAAGTCCGGAAACGCTTAACTCATTGCGCTTTAAAATTTCGCTGGAAGGACGTAAAGTCGGGTCGGAGTACAGCAAACGATTAGCCAGGTGCTGAAATAAATGGGCTTCTTCGGGCTCGATGCCCAGATAGTGCAACTGCACCTGCGCTTGGGTCCACGCTAAGGTGGAAGCGCGCTCAAATATTGCGGGATCGTGATATTTATCCGCCAAGTCGACCGCCTCTTCCCGTGAGTTGGCGACAAAGGTGGAATAGGAGATGTGTGCGGTCGCACCCGGCGGTACCCGTAAGCGGGTCCGCAAACTAAATACCGGATCCAATACCGGACCTATGGTATTGGACAAAGGCCGCCCATCCATTATTGAAATGGGGTTGTCGCTGCCACGGTTACGCCCTAAAAAACGATTGCGGTCCGTTTCGTATTCAACCCCGCCCGCGCCATAACGCGCTATGGAAAGCACTTGCCCTGCCCATATGGTGGTTTCGGTCTGGCTACGCGGGCGCCGCGTGGCCAGCAAACCCCCTACCTCAGGCAAAAATTCGGTTTGTACGAAAAGATTAGAAAAGGCCGGGTGGGCGATATCGGCGGCTAATCCGGTTAAAACAATTTCGGTATAGGAGGTAATCTCAATTTCCCGTACCCGCAAGCTATTATTAGCCACCGAAATGCGCCGGATTTCTGCGTCATCTTCGGAAGACACAATAATTTCTATGCTTGTGGTGATAGAGCCATCTTGGCGCACGATCCGGGCGCGGTCTTCGGTAAAAATAACCTCGTAATGATCCGGTTCTTTCGCCGTGGGCTGGTAGCCCGCGGACCATACTTCACCGCTGGCCGTATCACGCAAATAAAAGTAACTGCCCCAGGCATCGCGGGTGACGTCCTCGCGCCAGCGGGTGACGGCTAAATCTTGCCAGCGGCTATACCCGGATCCCGCAGCAGTAAACATCACGGCGTAGCGGCCATTGGATAACAAATGGGTGGCGGGCACCGCTGTGTGCGGGGAATAGAAGCGCCGCAACACTGCATCAACTTGGTCCCGAATTCTGCCGTATTCCACCTGGTCTGCGCGCGGTCGCGCCACGGCAACGTTGCGGGGGGTACGTTCTTGCAACAAGAGCTCGGAAGCTTGCACTAAGGGCGCACTATGGAAGTACCGCCGTATGACGCCATCATAGATGACATTGGCAATCGACACTAAGGACATGCCTTGATGATGCGCCATATAGGCTTTGATAATGCTAACGTCCTGATCTTCAGGTAAGCGCGAACGCGTAAAATCAAGCGCTTCGTAAAAGCCATATATGCCGCGCCCCCCCAATGCCGATAATCTCTTTAGATTTACAACCGCGGCCTGGGGGTCGTACATGGCCGCGAGTATCGTGGCATACGGCGAAATCACTAAATCTTGGCCCAAACCGCGCTTTAACCCCAACCCTGGAATACCGAAATTAGAATACTGATAAGTAAAAGCCAAATCGCGCGCATGATAAGCGGATTCGGAAATGCCCCACGGGACTTTATTTTCTGCGCCATATTGGATTTGCCGTTGGACATTCAGACGGCAGGTTTGGTCCAGCAAACTGCCATGCGGGGTAAACATCACCAACGATGGCATTAGGTATTCAAACATCGAACCGGACCAAGAAATCAGGATCGCGCCTTTGTCCACTGGGGTTAACGCCCGCCCTAAGCGGAACCAATGGCTAGCCGCCACATCACCTTTGGCGATGGCGATGAAGCTGGTTAGCCGGGCTTCCGAGGCTAGCAAGTCATAGTAGCCCGCATCTAGAGATTGATCGTCAACTCGGTAACCGATAGAAAATAATTTTCGGGTATCGTCGAAAAGAAAACGAAAATCCATCTCTTCCACTAAACGTTTAGAGGTCGCTGCGATGGCTTGCAGTCGTTGCAACACCGCAATACTCGTTTGCGCGGCGTTTTGTAGGGCTTGCACCGCGCTTTCTTTATCACCGTTATCCATGTGCGCTAGGTCTTGCAATTTTTCCTGAGCGGTGCGTGCGTGCTCTTCCCAGCTATCCAACGGCATGGTGCACAGTTCGGGCGTCACATTGGTAAAGTCGCGATTGTTGGAATAGCGGGCGGATAATTCTTCTAGCGCGCTAGCGCTGGCTAACAACGATAAATCACGCGCGTGGCTTTCGATGTCTCGGTGCAGTAGCAATGCCCAATTTAAAAGTTCGCTATGGATGGCATCTCCCTGTTCCGCGGCAAAAGCGCGAGCTATGTCCCGCAAAGTATCGGCTCTAGCTAACAACGCTTGCCAGCGCTCACTGTAGGCGCGCGGCGTTTGTGGCGGGTCTTCTAATAACACCCGTAGTTCCTTGCTGGCTTCCTCCAATTGCGCCAACGTGACGGTGGTAGTGCGCGGCATGCCGTCGGTCGCCCGGATGTTTTCGTCGAATAGGGCCAGCGTGTCCCTTACGCCGATAAAACTTTGCGCATTAACCAGCACACTGGTGGCCGCCGCTTGGCAGGCTTCGCCCAAGGCCAAAAGATGACCCGCCAGATTGCCGCTATCCACCGAGGAGATATAGCGTGGATCTAAGGCACGGTTTTCGCGAGTTTCATACCAATTGTAAAAATGCCCCCGAAAGCGGGGTAGCACTTGCATACTAGCCAGGGTTTCTTCCAGCCGCTCTATCATTTCGATTAAGCCTATCCAGCCAAACTGACGAGCGGAAACAATCGACAACAAATACAAACCAAAATTAGTGGGCGAGGTACGATGCGCAACAACCGGATGCGGGTCTTCCTGAAAATTATCGGGGGGTAAGGCATGGTCTTCGGCGGTCACAAACGTGGTGAAGAAACGCCAAATGCGTCGCGCGGTTAAACGAAAGGTCTTAACTTCTTCATCAGATAAATCAAATTCATCCGTTATTTTTGGCGGCAGGCTAATGGTACGCGCCAAAAGGGGAGAGGCGAACCACAGCGCGATGAATGGCGCAGCGAGGGTTAAAGCGGCGGGGTTCAGAAAAAACACCACGCCAGCGGTTGCGATGCTCAGCAACACGGCACCTTTTAAGCGCCAAATGAAACTCGCCAACGACAAGCTGGCTGCCGATTTTGCCTGAGCGGCCGTGACCCACTCCAATAAGCGACGCCTAGTGATAGTTAACCGGACTAAGGCGCGAACAATCGCGTCAAGGTTTAATAAGGTATGGTGGGCCAGCAGCGTCACAGAAATGGCAATGTGCGAAAATCCCGAAAGCAAATCACGCCATACCAAACCCCAGTGGTTGCGCGGTGATACGCCGCGCGCGGGGATCAAATCCGAAAAAAAAGATAAGAGCGCGGGGAGCGCCAAAACCAACAAAATGAACGCGGTCCACAAGGCGTACGGGGCGTTGGGAATTAGCCAGCTCGCCAGTAGGGTAACCAGTATTGCCGGCGGCGACAAACTGCGGCGTAAGTTATCTAGCATTTTCCAGCGGCCAATAGCCGGAATAGCGGCGCCCTCGCGCCCCAAAATCCAAGGGAGCAACTGCCAATCGCCGCGGGTCCAGCGGTGCATGCGCGACGCTGCGACTTCAGAATGCGAAGGAAATTCCTCAAAAAAAGCGATGTCACTTACCAACGCGCAACGCGCAAAAGTGCCTTCAAATAAGTCGTGACTAAGAAGGGTATTTTCCGGCACGCGGCCCGCCATAACGGTTTGGAACATATCTACGTCGTAAATCCCCTTCCCCGTAAAACTACCTTCTCGGAATAAATCTTGGTAAACATCGGAGACGGCTGAGGCATAGGGATCGATCCCGCAGGGGCCGGAAAAAAGTCGTTGGTAAATGGAGCGGTCACGCCGCGAGGGCAAAGCAGCCGTAATGCGCGGCTGCAATATTCCATAGCCTTCTACAACGCGCCGCGTCTTAGGGTCTAAACGCGGCCGGTTGAGCGGATGAGCGAGGGTACCAACAAGTTGCCGCACGGCGCCATTGGGCAATTGGGTGTCGGAATCCAGGGTAATCACATACTTGACATCCGGGGGCGGTGGCGTGATCTCGATGACAGTGGTATTGGTCGCACCTTGCAACCAACGATTGAATTCCTCAAGCTTGCCGCGTTTACGTTCCCAACCCATCCATTTGCCTTCGCTGGGGTTCCATAAGCGCCGGCGATGAAATAAATAAAATCGCTGTAAGCCTGATGCGGTGCGCCCATGACGCGCATTGAGCACTCCAATGCCAGCCAACGCCTGCTCATACAAGAGCTGATCGGTAGGCTGATGCTCCGCCGGCGCATCCATCCAGTCAGAGAGGAGGGCGAAATACACCTCACCTTCGGAATTAGATAGAAAGTGCACCTCTAATTGCCCAATTTGCTCTTCTATATCTTGCGGATTGCACAGCAGCGTCGGTATGACCACGAAGGTGCGAAACTCCGCAGGTACGCCATCGGCGAGCTTAAATCGAGGTAAATGGCGCGGGCCGATGGCTTTAGTAACGAGGCGGTTAATTAAGCCTATGCTTAAATCCGATGCCGGAAAAATCCCCGCCAGCGCCAATATCAGTAAGCCCCAGAGTGGCGCGCCTGCTTCCATAGTTTGGATTAACGGAAAGGCCAACAGAATTAGGGTAAACAACAAAATAGTGCCTAGATAGGCGGGCGTGGGATTGGCAGTATAGGTGCGAATTAACAAATGCAGCGGCGTGATTTTTACGCCCAGTTCTTTTTCAAAACTTGCCCGCCCAGCGGAGATCAAATAGTAACCGGGGTCCGCGTAACGCGCATCCCCGCCGCGGCCTGCCTCCCGCATTTTGGTGCGCATGGTTTCGGTTTTGGCATAGACCGCTTGCGCGACTTCAATTTCAGGTCGTTTGGCGGCTCGCGACAACGCTTCAATTGCATGGCGGTAACGATCCCGCGAGACAAAATCCAGTGCGGTAAAACACGGATCTTGTCGCATCACCTCATCCACTAAGCTGACGTCTTCAAAAAACTGCTGCCAGTCGAAGGCCGACATTAAACGCATGCTGGTGATAATGTTGCGCACGGAGACGTTAGCCCCTGCCTGGTTATGGTGTTCGGCGATTACCAGCTCATCGGCGCTCACACCTTGGCTGGCTAATTTTGCATCCAGCCACTGCAGCCCGGAATTAACGCTGGGGTCCTGGTAACGTAAGCGTTGCGCGAACTGCACCACAAATGCAGTGGCTAAAGGTTTGTTGTCACGCGCGGTTAAGATGGCATTAAAGTCGGATGGACGGGGTCCGGCTAAACCCAGTAACTCATCGGCTAACGTATCCGCATCAAAGCGCGCGATTTGCGATCCGACGATGCGTACCGCCAGGCGGCGCAGATTTTCCACCATAACCATGCGCAGGGTAATCGGCAGCGCCCATAGTTCACCGATGGTTAACGGTTGCAAACGCTGGTAAGCGTGCACGAAACGTTTTAGGAGTTCGGGGTCAAAGCGGCTGTCAGTATGAGCAACAAAGGCCCAAGCAATGCCGTAAACGCGCGGGTAACCATGCAACGGACCCTCGGCAATTTTCGGCAACTCCTTATAGAAGCCGGCGGGTAAATGATCGCGGATGTCGCGAATTTGTTCTTCGATAATATGGAAGTTATCGAGCAGCCACTCCGCCGCTGGGGTAATCGCCCGTTGATTACGTACCGCCTCGGCGATGGCGTGATACGCCTCCAGCAATATTCGGCCGTTTTCCCGCACTCTGGGCGTGAGCCGGCGCAGGCGGCGGGGGTTAGCAGTGACAGTCTGGGCGGCCGCCAACGTCTCGGCGTGTAGCTCTAAGCGCTCTACGCTAAAAATTTCTCCGCGTATGGGCTCTTCGAGCTGGGAAAAAACTTGATGCTTATTCGGTGCAGGATGCAAAAAATTCAAAGAAAAAATACTTGGTCTAAATAAAGACACCGCAGATCCTTCTTATCCCCTCTGGGAATTGGTTAATGGCACGGTCAAAGCTCGCTATCAGAATTTTGCCTTAGCCGCATCTCGGCTAACTTGGGACATCGCGTTACCGCCAGCCAGTTAATTCGTTCCCTGCGGACGGAAACGCGAAGGCAGCGCTGCCTTACATTTGGCGGGGTGTTGAGTTTTAAGTTTAACATACGCTTCATAGGGCTTTTACCACTAAAGGCTAGCGGCACCCCCTCAAAATTAGTACAAAACTTATTTTCCCATCCCTGGCGAGGTGGAATAACGTTGCATGACGCTACGATCTTTCCAGTTCTTTTCGTCTAACACTGCCGCGGGAATAGCAAAATATTCGTCCGGGCTCACTGATTTTTCAATCACAATTTTAATGATATCATCATAAGCGATTTTATAGAGAAAGCCATCTTTGTCGGTCATGCGGGCTATCATGAACTTTTCATATAACCGGTACACGTATAAATTAATGGGGCGCAACTTGCCGTCGGCATCACGCCACGTTAAGGTATAGCGCGTATCGGTTTTAAAATCTGTTTTTTCCATTTTCTCCTTCGTTCATAATGGTAAGCGGTCGCTTCACGCTATTTGCAATATATTGGAAATTTGATATATTACCAACTTGTAAACTACGCGTATCCTCAATATGTTGGGTTATCCGCCTTACAAAGAGATAGACCCTGCCGGGCTTAATGAGTTACGGGCGCAGGGTCCTATCGATCTAATCGACGTGCGCAGCGCCGGGGAGGTGGCCCGGGGGGGAATCGCGGGCGCAAGACACATTCCTTTACACCTGATTCCGCTGAAAGCGGACGAACTTGATTCCGCTAAGCCCATTGTTTTTTATTGCCACACCGGCATCCGCTCGGGTGACGCGAGCGCTTTTATGGTAAATAAAGGCTATTCTAACATCTATAATTTAAGAGGCGGCATCGTAAGTTGGGTACGGGAAGGCTATCCCACAGCGAGCGTTGAATTCTAGTTATTGGAGTGATTGCGTAATTGCGCTAACTAGATTATAAATTACGTTTCATTAACTGTTCGGAGGTACCATGAATTTTGATAAAGAGTTAGATGCACGGGGCCTCAATTGTCCGCTGCCTATACTGCGCACAAAAAAATCCCTAGCGGACATGGGCGCGGGCCAAGTGTTAAAAGTAATTGCCACTGATCCTGGTGCGATTAAGGATTTCCAGGCGTTTTCTAAGCAAACGGGCAATGAACTGTTGTCCTCCAGTGAAGGGTCCGGTGAATACGTGTTCTTTATGAAAAAGAAAGCGTAGTACCTTCTAAAATCGCAGGTGCCGGTACCGGAGACCAAATATGGAACAGAAAAAGCTCGCTATTATTGCTACCAAAGGAACATTAGATTGGGCCTATCCGCCGCTTATTCTGGCTTCTACAGCAGCGGCTTTGGATTATGAAGTCCAAATCTTTTTTACTTTTTATGGGCTGCAATTATTGCGTAAAAATTTGGACCATCTTAAGGTCAGCCCGCTAGGCAATCCCGGCATGCCGATGAAAATGCCTTTTGGCCCGAAATGGTTTCGTAACGTTAACTGGAATATTCCTAACGCGATCCAAGCTATAGTCCCGGGATTTGAATCGTTAGCAACCGGTCTGATGAAAAAAACCATTCAAAATACCGGCGTAGCGTCTGTCACCGACCTGCGGCAATTGTGCATGGAAGCCGAAGTGAAGTTTATAGGCTGCCAAATGACGGTTGATTTGTTTGGTTTTAATCACGACGATTTCATTGATGGCATAGAATACGGTGGCGCCGCCAGCTTTTTCGAATTCGCTGGCGAGTCCGACATTTGCCTATATATTTAGCAGCCCGCCTGCTGTAATATAAGGAACCCATAATATTATCCGGGGTCCAATCACCAGTTCGACAATATCCTTAAACGGACGCTTGGTCTAGGAAGTTACGTCTTTTCAGGAAAGGTAGTAATGGCAACGTACGCCGAAATGCGCGAAATTTTCGAGGACATTCGTAACGATTTTCGCTACGACCATGAGCTTAATGGCTGCTTGAATTGTGGGATTTGTACCGCTACGTGTCCCTCCGCCCAATTCTACGACTATTCGCCCCGCGAAATCGTACAACTGCTTTGGACTGAAAATGTCGAGCAAATCTATGATGCCATGCAAGAAAAAATCTGGGCATGCGCCCAGTGCATGACGTGTGCTGCGCGTTGCCCCTTTAAAAACTCTCC
>CAYYOS010000023.1:0-22461 GCA_964473355.1 uncultured Burkholderiales bacterium
TGCAACTTAAAAACACCATCAACACCATGGTGGATCAACTCAATTCCTTTGCCTCGGAGGTTACCCGGGTGGCGCGGGAAGTGGGTACCGAAGGGAAATTAGGCGGCCAAGCTCAAGTGAAAGGTGTAGGTGGCACTTGGAAGGATCTTACTGAGAACGTGAATTTTATGGCGGCCAACTTAACCGGCCAGGTACGGAACATAGCGGAAGTGACCACGGCGGTGGCAAATGGGGATTTGTCTAAAAAAATTACGGTCGACGTAGAGGGCGAAATTCTGCAACTTAAAAACACCATCAACACCATGGTTGATCAACTCAACTCCTTTGCCTCGGAAGTTTCGCGGGTGGCGCGTGAAGTAGGTACCGAAGGTAAGCTCGGCGGCCAAGCGCAAGTAAAAGGCGTAGGCGGTACTTGGAAAGACTTAACCGACAACGTTAACTTTATGGCCGCTAACTTAACCGGCCAGGTGAGAAATATCGCCGCGGTGGTGACCGCAGTGGCGAATGGTGATTTAAAACAAAAACTCGCGGTTGAGGCCAAGGGGGAGATCGCCGAGTTAGCCGATACCATTAACGATATGACCGGGACATTGGCGATTTTTGCCGAGCAGGTCACCAACGTGGCGCGCGAAGTCGGTATGGAAGGAAAATTGGGCGGTCAGGCGAAGGTGCCGGGTGCGGCTGGCATTTGGCGCGATCTTACGAACAACGTTAATCAACTTGCGGACAACTTAACCACCCAGGTACGTGCTATTGCCGAAGTAGCGACGGCCGTTACCAAAGGGGACCTTACGCGCTTCATTGCAGTAGAAGCCATGGGCGAGGTTGCAGCGCTAAAAGACAACGTCAACGAAATGATACGTAATTTAAAAGATACCACGCAAAAAAATATGGAACAGGACTGGCTAAAAACTAATCTGGCTCGGTTTACTCGCATGCTGCAAGGCGAACGTGATTTGCGCACGGTTTCGAAAATGATTTTGTCTGAACTGGCACCTTTAGTAAGCGCGCAGCACGGCGTGTTTTATGTAGCGCGCCAGTATGAAGATGAGGCGTTACTGGAAATGTTGGCCAGCTATGCGTATAAAAAACGTAAGAATCTAGCCACGCGCTTTAAGCTGGGAGAGGGCTTGGTAGGGCAGGCCGCCTATGAAAAGGAACGTATCTTATTGACGCATGTGCCGGACGACTATGTGCATATAAATTCCGGCTTGGGTGAAGCGCCTGCAAGGAATATCGTAGTCTTGCCTGTGGTCTTTGAAGGCGAAGTCATGGCGGTGATTGAACTGGCATCCTTTGAACAATTTAGTGAGATTCACCAATCTTTCTTGGATCAACTAACCGAAACCATTGGAATTGTCTTAAATACCATTACCGCAAATATGCGTACCGTCGAATTGTTACAGCAGTCGCAAACGCTAACGGCGGAATTACAGACCCGGCAAGAAGAGTTAAAGAAAACCAATGAAACCTTAGAAGAGCAAGCGCGCACGCTCCAAGTGTCGGAAGAGCTGTTAAGAAACCAGCAGGAAGAACTGCAGCAAACCAACGAAGAGCTGACCGAGAAGGCGCAATTGCTCTCCGAACAAAAAGCCAAGGTCGAGCAGAAGAATCGAGAAGTAGAAATTGCCAAGGCGTCGGTGGAGGAAAAAGCCGAACAGTTAGCCTTAACTTCTAAATACAAATCTGAATTCTTGGCGAATATGTCGCATGAATTGCGCACCCCGCTAAATAGTCTGTTAATCCTGTCAGATTTATTAGCCGACAACCCGGAAAATAATCTAACACCCAAGCAAGTTGAATTTGCTAAAACCATGCACGCTGCCGGAACGGATCTTCTAGCGTTGATTAACGACATCTTAGATTTATCTAAAATAGAATCCGGTACAGTCACGCTGGAATTTGAAAAGGAGCGCTTCACCACCATTCGCGACCAAGTTGACCGTAATTTCAAACAAATCGCACAGAGCAAGGGCCTTGCCTTTAGCGTGGAACTCGACCCCGCTCTACCTCCAACCATTAATACCGACATCAAACGTTTGCAGCAAGTATTAAAAAATCTTTTGTCGAATGCGTTTAAGTTTACTGAAACGGGCGAGGTTAAGCTGACCATCGCGCCGGTCACCACCGGTTGGCGACTGGGCAATTTAAAAACCGCATCCACGGTGATTGCCTTTAAGGTAAGCGATACCGGCATAGGCATAGATGAAAACAAACATAAGATTATTTTTGAAGCTTTCCAGCAGGCCGATGGTACTACCAGCCGCCGCTACGGCGGGACGGGCTTAGGGCTTTCTATTAGCCGCGAAATAAGTCGTTTGCTGGGAGGGGAAATCACCGTAAAAAGCAAGCTGGGGGAGGGCAGCGAATTTACGCTGTTAGTCCCAGTTGATTTTACGCCGCGCACGGTTGAAATTTCCGAGCAGGTTTTGCTTGCGAGACAGGCCAAGAAAAATCTGCCGGCGCCAGAAATCGAAACAACTGCGGTAATTCCCGCCGGTGAGGTGGAAGATGATAGGGTAGATATCAATATTGATGATCGAGTGTTGTTAATTATTGAAAACGATCCCAAATTTATTCCTATTCTGGTTGATCTTGCCCACGGTCAGGGGTTCAAGACGCTCATCGCTACGCGCGGTCATGCCGGCCTCAACTTGGCTAAGCAATTTCAGCCGGACGCCATTACGCTAGATATTGGACTAGCTGATATGGATGGTTGGGCGGTACTAGATTTACTCAAACACGAGGAAGAAACACGCCACATTCCCGTGCATGTTATTACGGTCGAAGAACAGCGGCAGAAAAGTTTGCAGATGGGCGCGATTGGCTTTTTGGAAAAGCCCGCACAAAAAGAAGCGCTCACCGAAGCGTTCACGAAGATTCGAACCTTCTTAGATCGCCGCGTAAAAACGCTCCTGGTGATTGAGGACGATGAAGTTCAGCGTCAGAGCATGATAGAGCTGCTTCAAGACGATGACCTAAAAATTACCGCAGTATCTACTGGGGAGGAGGGCTTGGCGGCCATCGCGAGGGAAACCTTTGATTGTGTGGTGATCGATCTAACTCTGCCCGACATGAAAGGTACGGACTTAATCGAGCAGATACGTACTAAGCCCGGCGCGGAAACCCTCCCTATCATCGTTTACACGGGCAAAGATTTAAGCAAAAAGGAAGAAACCCGCCTAAAGAAACTTGCCGAGACTATTATTATCAAAGATGTTAGGTCGCCCGATCGATTATTGGATGAGACCGCTTTGTTTCTGCACCGCGCGGTAGAAAATATGCCGGAAGCGAAGCGCAGAGTTATAAAACAATTGCATCAACACGATGGCGTGTTATCAGGAAAAAAAGTCTTGGTCGTAGACGATGATATGCGCAATATATTTTCCTTAACGAGTATCTTGGAGCAAAATCGCATGGAAGTACTCCACGCTGAAAACGGGCTGGAAGCGATCGAGACCTTAAAAAACAACCCCGACCTGGATATTGTTTTGATGGATGTAATGATGCCGGAAATGGATGGCTACGATACTACCCGGACGATACGCAGTATGGAAAACTTTAAACATCTCCCCATTATTGCGCTTACAGCCAAAGCCATGAAAGGGGACAGGGAAAAGTGTATCGATGCCGGCGCGTCAGATTATATTGCCAAACCAGTGGATAACGAACAACTGCTTTCGCTTTTACGGGTGTGGTTGTATCGAGTTAAAACATGAGTAATCTAAACGTAGCAACTCAACCGGCTGACTTGGAGGAGTTGGAAACGCAGCTGCTTTTAAATGGGATTTATTCCTATTATGGGTATGATTTTCGCAATTATGCCGCGCCTTCCTTAAAACGACGCATCGCAGATCTCCTAGTCAGTGAAGGGTTACCGAATATTTCCTCCTTACAGGCGCGGGTGCTACGCGATCCACCCTGTTTGGAGCGTTTCCTGGCTAAACTCAGTATCAATGTCACGACCATGTTTCGAGACCCGGAATTCTATTTAACTTTCCGTACTAAGCTCGTGCCATATCTGAAAACTTATCCTTTCATTCGTATTTGGCATGCCGGATGCGCCACCGGCGAAGAAGTCTACTCGTTGGCAATTTTGTTGCAAGAGGAAAATCTATATCACCGGTGCCGAATATATGCCACAGACTTTAATGAGAAGGTGTTGCATAAAGCGCAAAGCGGCATATTCCCTTTAGCTAATATGCAGGAATATACGCGTAATTATCAGCTCGCCGGAGGTCAGGGTAGTTTTTCATCTTATTATACCGCCCACTATGGCAGTGCGATTTTCAATGCTTCGTTGAAAAAGAATATGGTTTTTTCAGTGCACAATTTAGTCACAGACGGGTCCTTCAATGAATTTAATGTGATTTTGTGTCGCAACGTCATTATTTACTTTAATAATGAATTACGCGCACGGGTTTTTAACCTTATATACAGAAGCCTCGCGGTGTTTGGATTTTTAGGGCTGGGGAGCAAAGAAACACTAAAAGGGACGCCAGACGCCCATTGTTTTGAAGATATTGATGCTAAAAATCGCATTAGCCGAAAAATATGCTGACTTCGTTTGAAATGATTGTAATGGGCGTTTCCATGGGTGGGTTTAAAACACTGCAAATAGTATTGGGCTCGCTCCCGCCGCAGTTTGAGATGTCCGTGGTAATTGTTCAGCATCGTAACCCTGAATCCGGAACACCATTGGCCCATCACTTGCAAAAATACTGTGCCTTAACCGTGAGCGAACCGGACGACGCCGACCCTATTTTTCCCGGACAAGTCTATCTTGCTCCGGCCGGTTACCACTTAATGGTCGAAAAACATCGTTTTAGTTTGTCCACCGATGCCCCGGTTTCCTACGCCAAGCCTTCTATAGACGTGTTGTTTGAGTCCGCGGCGGATAGCTATGGCGCGCGTACCATAGGTGTTTTGTTAAGCGGTGCCAATGATGACGGCGTGCGCGGCTTAATAAAAATAAAATCTGTAGGCGGGCACGTCCTCGTGCAGGACCCAACCACCGCCGAGTGTCCAATTATGCCTCAGGCAGCCATTACCAGCGGGGTGGTTGATAAAGTATTACCCTTGCCTGAAATAATTCCTTATATCCGTTCCTTCATGCCTCCCCGGCGAGCCATGCATGTTCAGCACCCGCAATAATTCCCCACGAGTTAATGTGCTCATGGTTGACGATGAGCCGGCGAATTTGTTGGCGCTGGAGGCGGTGCTTGGCGATCTAGACCTTAACCTTATTCGAGCAGAATCGGGTAAAGAGGCGCTACGCCAAGTTTTAAAATTTGATTTCGCGGTAATTTTAATGGATGTGCGTATGCCGGGTATGGACGGCTTTGAGGCCGCCAGCTTAATACGCTCCCGCGCCCATTCAAAAGAAACGCCCATCATCTTCTTAACGGGACTAGATCCCAGCCAGGCCCAGCTTTTTCGCGGTTACGAAGTGGGGGCAGTCGATTACCTGGTTAAACCTATCGTCCCGGAAATTTTACGCTCTAAAGTGTCAGTATTTGTCGATCTTCACAATAAGGCACTGGAAATTAAAGCCCAAGAAAGAAAATACCGGACAATTTTCGAATCGTTTCCGGACATCTATTTTTCGACTGATATGCAAGGCAGGTTAACCCTAGTAAGCCCCTCCGTGTTTAGCAATTTGGGTTATAAAGAATCGGAATTGATAGGGGAATTAATATCGCGTCTTTATTATGAGCCCGACGAGGCTGAGTCGGTAATCGAAAAAATTCGCTCAGAAGGGGCGGTGAAAGACGTAGAGGTCTGCCTTATGACCAAGGACGGGCGGCGCGTGGAATTCTCTTTGACTGCCCGGGTTCAGTCCTTGGAGGGCGATGGCGCGGGAGGTGTCGAGGGTGTGCTGCACGATATCACCGAACGCAAAGAAATTGAACAATTACGCGCTGAAGAATCGTTACGCGAGCACAGCAAAATCTTGCAGTCGGTTCTCGACAGCATGGGTGATGGGGTTGTGGTTGCCGACACCCTGGGTAACTTTCTACTTTGTAACCCGGCTGCGGAGCAAATTACTGGCTCCTCCCCCTATGGATTGACGCCGGAACAATGGGCTGAGCAATATGCGGCTTATAGACCCGATATGGTGACACCCTATCCCATACATCAACGCCCGCTGGTGCGAGCTATGCATGGCGAACCTATCAATGGTGAAGAGGTATTCATACGTACGCCCACGCATCCCGGCGGAATTTGGTTAAGCGTGACCGGGCGGCCGCTAAAGGGCGCGGACGATAAAGTGCGCGGGGGTGTGGCGGTGTTTCGTGACATCACAGAAACCAAGCGGGGTGAACAACGGCTCACTTATTTGGCGCAATACGACCATTTAACGGGTTTACCCAACCGCAATCTTTTTCGCGACCGCTTAAACCAAGCCATCGCGCGTGCCGAACGCAATAATCTTTTGGTTGCATTGATGTTTTTAGACCTGGATAAATTTAAAAACATCAATGATACCTTGGGGCACGCCGCCGGTGATCAATTACTTAAAGCGGTGGCTGAGCGCCTAACCCGCTGTGTGCGTCATAGTGACACCGTGGCTCGCTTGGGTGGCGACGAATTTACAGTGATTTTAGAAGGGCGCTCGACTGTAGAACACGTCAACGTCATCGCGCAAAAAATCCTAGAAGCCATGGTGCCGCATTTTACTCTAGGCGCCGAGGAAGTACATATATCGTGCAGCATTGGCATAGCATCGGCCTTTGGGCCAGGGAGCGAACCTCAAGGGAAAGCCGACGGGGACCAACTTATTAAAAATGCAGATATTGCTATGTATCGGGCCAAGGAGCTGGGACGCAACAACTTTCAGCACTATGTCCCGGAAATGCACACGGCAACCATGGAAAAATTGGTTGCAGGCAATAAAATCCGTCGCGCTCTGGATAAAGACGAACTGCTTTTGTACTATCAACCGCAAATCGATGTGGTTAGCCGAAAAATTATTGGCGCGGAGGCATTGTTGCGTTGGAAGCCTACCGGGTCGGATTTGCTTTCACCCGCAGAGTTTATGGATTTGGCGGAAGAGACCGGATCCATTGTTTCGATAGGCGAATGGATGCTACATTCGGTCTGCAAGCAAAATAAAACCTGGCAAGAAGCCGGGCTACCTTTCATTCCCATAGCAATCAATTTTTCACCGCAACAATTGCAGCAATCCAATCTAATTCCGCTTATCCGCCAAGTTTTAGAGGACACCAGGCTAGAGGCTAAGTACTTGGATATTGAAATAACCGAAGGTCAAGTGATGGCGGATGTGGAAGCGGCAATACAAACGATGAGCGAACTTAAAGTGATGGGAATTACCATATCCGTCGATGATTTCGGCACGGGTTACTCCTCGCTAAACTACCTGAAACATTTCCCCTTGGATACGTTAAAGCTAGACCAAACTTTCATACGGAATTTGCCCGACGACGCACAGGATGCCGCCATCGCGTCCACCATCATGTTGCTGGCACACAGCTTGAATTTCCGGGTTATTGCCGAAGGGGTGGAAACCGAAGCGCAATTGAATTTCCTTGCAGAACGCGATTGCGATGGGGTTCAGGGCGCTTTGTTTAGCCCACCCATTCCCCCAGACGAATTCGCTCGGCTTTTGTACGCCGAACGTCCCGAGCTGGTAGTTGACGAGACTGCCACCTAGGCGGTGTTAGTTGGTACGTGGTTCGCCATTCGGTAGTGCAATATGGCACTGTTTAAATATGCGAGTTTTGCAGTTATAACACACGGTCGAATCCAGCTTGGGATAAATCGTACCAATGACGTTTGCTTTGGCCGGAAAAATATTTTGCTCCCCAATGCGCGACAGATAATCCCCTTTTTTTAAGAGCTTGCAGGCGGATTCTTTTACCCGATAAAAATATAGGCCCCCAGAAAGGGCAGCCCGCCGCCGTGCTTCTTGGGCTAACATCTCGGCGCCGGCAATATCGATAAAGTTAATACTAGAGGCCACGATTAACACATGCTTCTTTTGCGGGTTGTCTGCATCAACCGCAGTAAGTGCTTGTCTGACGTGATTCACCGCCCCAAAAAAAATTGAACCGTTGATACGAAGCATTTTAAGTTGGCAACATTCGGGAAATTGATCCGCACTCACGTAGTGATAGCTACCTTCGCTGGGTTCCGGCACAACTGACTTAATCACCGGCCGTGAAGTGCGATTAAGGTAAAGCATCAACGACAGCATTACGCCAATGTAAATAGCAAACTCCAATTCGACCAAGAGTGTCGCTAAAAGCGTAGTGAACAACACCCCCGTTTCCGCGGGGCTGGTGCGGATAATGGATTTAATATGACGAAAATCAATTAAACTCCAGGCCACCAGGAATAAGACTCCGGCCATCGCCGCCAAAGGAAGGTAAGCCGCAAGGGGCGCAACTAAAAACAGTATCAAAACTAAAAAGAATGCGGCAAAGACCGCCGCTAACGGCGTTCGTGCCCCCGCGCTATAATTTAAACCGCTACGGTTGAATGATCCGCTAGAGGCATACCCGGAAGTAAACCCGCCAAAAATATTCGCTAGGCCCTGACCAATAAATTCCTGGTTACTGTCTACGTACTGCTCGGATTTGATGGCTACTGCTCTGGCTATTGAGACTGCCTCGGTTAAAGCCAGCATAGTAACAGCCAGCGCACTGGAAGCCGTGAGCTGTAACGCTTCTTTGGAAAAATCCGGCATGGATAGTGGCGGCAGGCTTTGAGGCAAGGCGCCGATGACTGGGATATGCGCCACCTGGGGACCGAATAGGCGGTTTAGAGCAATGGCGACCAGGCTCCCAGCCACCATGGCGGCAATCATATAGGGAAATTTTGGCCAATAACGCCGTATGATCAAGCCAGCAAGAACGCTAGCCACGCCCACTGTGAGGACATAGGGATTAAGGTTAAGGAAGTGGCTAAAAAGCGCGCTTAAAGTCTGATAAACCGAGGCGCCACGCGGGATGTCCAGACCCACAAAATTCTTAATTTGGCTGACGGCTATGAGTATCGCCGCGCCCGCCGTAAACCCCAATACCACTGTATGCGAAATAAAATTCACCAGCGCGCCCATACGGGCGAATCCCATGGCTAACTGAAATACACCCGTTAAAAAGGTGAGCGTTAACACCAGGCTAATGTAGTACGGGGAACCTGGCTCTGCGACGGTGCTTAGCGAGGCAAAAATTACAATTGAGATGGCCGTGGTGGGTCCAGATACCAAATGCCAAGAGGAGCCAAACAATGCAGCGATGATCGTAGGCACCATCGCCGCATACAAGCCATATTCGGGCGGCAAGCCGGCAATCGTCGCAAATGCCACGCCCTGAGGTAGGACGATTGCGGCGCCGGTTAAGCCAGCGATGATGTCGGCTCGAATGGTGTTCCGGTTGACCAGATGCCACCAACGCAAGAAAGGAAAGAGCTTATAAAGCCAAAGGTTACAACTTAAAAACGAATTCAGAGGAGTCCTAGATTTCCATCGGTTAAATGTCTCAAAAGACAGGTATAACGCTTCAGTAACTCGGGCTAAAGCGCGGCGGAAGGAACTAGAAAGCGCAAACTTTGTAAACTTAATTCAGTCTACTTTATATGCCTTAGGGCATAGACGCTATTTTAACCGATAAGGAGAGATTCATGAAGAACGATCAACTTAACGCGCTGCTGTACGAAGCGCTGGAAACCGAAATGGGTGGAGTCCAAATTTATCAAACTGCAATCGAATGCGCGATTAATGAAGATCTCAAGGAGGAGTGGGAAGAATATCTGGAACAAACGCAAAACCATGAACGGATAATGCTGGAATTGATGGAAAAAATGGGTTTAGACCCAGACCTGGAAACACCGGGAAGGGAAATCGTACGTCATCTTGGCGAATCTTTAGTGGAGGCTATGGAAATGGCCAAAAACTCCGGTAAACCTGAAGTTGCGCAATTAGTCGCAGCCGAGTGTGTCGTTCTGGCAGAAACCAAAGATCACGCAAACTGGGAACTCATCGGTATGTGTGCGGAAAAACTTAAAGGCCCACAAGGCAAGGCATTAAAAGAAGCCCACGAGGAAGTGGAGGATGAGGAAGATGAGCATCTCTATCACACCAAAGGATGGGCTCGGGAGCTGTGGATAGATTCGCTGGGCATGCCCGCCGTGTTGCCGCCACCCGAGGAAGAAAAAGACGTAAAAACCGCTATTGGGGCTGCTCGCGCTGAGCAATCGCGTAAAGACATGCTTTAAGCGCATGCCAACAAACACCTCGAAAGCCGACGGCTAAAGAGGTGTTTGTTTTCTTTAGCTTTGGGTATTCGCATAGCGTGAGCGTTCGCGCTAGCTGAATCCGCCAGCTCGCCCGCGTGGTAAACTTTTTTGTTTTCAGCGGCGCGCCTATGAGTTCCATTATTTTTCTAATTCAATGCAAAGACCAAAAGGGCCTGGTAGCGGGAATTACGAGCTTTTTTTCGGTTCGCGGGTTCAATATTCTGCATTGCCAGCAGTACACCGACCTTTCTCAATGTAAGTTTTATATGCGACTGAAACTCGCCATTCATGAGGGCGCGCCACCAAAAGCAACATTGCTTGCTGAGTTTAACAACATGGCCAGAGATTTTGCTTTAACTTGGTCGGTTCAATACACCGAGCAGATTCCCCGGGTAGCGATTCTAGTAAGCCGGGAATCCCACTGTTTATATGATTTATTGCTCAGGAAACAGGAAGGTGAAATTCGCTGCGAGTTCCCGATTATTATTAGCAATCATCAAGACCTAGCCTCGGTTGCGGAAAAATTTTCCATTCCTTTTTTGCACCTCCCTGTCACCAAGGACAAGAAGTCTCAGCAAGAAAATCAGCTGATCACGGAATTAAGGCTGCAGGAAATAGACCTGATTGTGTTAGCGCGATATATGCAGATTCTTTCCCCCGGTTTTATTCGCGAATTCAATCAGAAAATTATCAACATTCACCACGCTTTTTTACCGGCTTTCCAAGGGGCGAATCCCTATGGTCAAGCCTATGAGCAGGGCGTAAAAATGATAGGTGCAACGGCTCATTATGCGACGGCTGAGCTCGACGCCGGTCCTATCATTGAGCAGGACGTAGAGCGCGTCAGCCATGAAGATGCGCCCGAAATGTTGCGCGCCATGGGTAGAGATATCGAACGTATTGTCTTGGCCCGGGCAGTGCGCGCTCATCTTGAGTCACGCATTATGGTTTCCGGCAAAAGAACGATTGTCTTTTCCGCGGGCGTGTAGCGACACGGTCAACGCACTAACTGACAAGCTTATCTAATACCAGCTGGATTTGGCGTATGCGTTGTTCGGCATCGGGTGTCTTCACTAAGACCTTTAACTTATCCGGGCCATGCAGCTTATAGTTGGTCTGACGCTGGATTAAATCGATAATCTTGCCCGCCTCTATCGGTGGGTTAGGGATAAACTGAAAATGAATCGCTTCGCTATTGGCGTCGATCTTAGCTATGCCTAGCGGCTTGGCGCTAATCCGTAAGTGGTGAGTTTCCAGCAATACTTTCGCCGGTGGCGGCAACAGGCCAAAGCGATCGATGAGCTCTTCGTGCAAGGCATCCAATTCTTCGCTACGGGTGCAATTAGCCATGCGTTTGTAAATGACTAAACGCTCGTGCACGTCGGCGCAGTAGTGCTCCGGTAACAGCGCCGGTACATGTAAATTGATTTCGGTGGTCACTGCAAGCGGCATCTCAATATTGACGTCTTTGCCCTCCTTAAGCGCAGCAACGGCACCCGCTAACATTTCCGAATAAAGATTAAATCCGATTTCATGCATTTCACCACTTTGCGATTCGCCTAATATTTCGCCGGCACCGCGAATTTCTAAATCCTGCATGGCAAGCTGAAACCCCGCGCCCAAATCTTCTAACATTTGTATCGCCTCCAAGCGCTGGCTGGCTTGCTTGGTTAAGGATTCGTGCGAAGATATTAAAAGGTAAGCGTAGGCTTGATGATGAGATCGACCGACTCGGCCACGCAACTGGTGGAGTTGCGCTAAGCCGAATTTATCCGCGCGATTGATGAGTATGGTGTTCGCGCTAGGGACGTCAATCCCGGTTTCAATAATGGTCGTGCAAAGTAGCATATTGAAACGCTGATGATAAAAATCCCGCATGACATTTTCCAGCTCCTGTTCGCGCATTTGGCCATGCGCAATATTAATGCGGGCTTCGGGCAACAATTTTTCCAGCTTTTCGAGCATATTGTGTATGGTGGCAACTTCATTATGTAAAAAATAGATTTGCCCGCCGCGCTTTAGCTCGCGCAGCACTGCTTCACGAATAATGCCCTCGCTGTAGGGGTTTACGAAGGTCTTAATGGAAAGACGGCGTTGCGGCGCGGTAGCAATAATAGAAAAATCTCGCAGGCCTTCCAGGCTCATCGACAAGGTCCGCGGGATGGGGGTGGCGGTCAAAGTTAAAACATCTACTTCGGCGCGTAAGGCTTTGAGCTGCTCTTTCTGGCGCACGCCAAAACGATGTTCTTCATCAATGACAACCAGCCCAAGATTTTTAAACTTCACGTCCTTTTGAATTAAGCGGTGGGTGCCAATAACAATATCTACTTTGCCTTCGGCCAGTTCCTTTAAGGTTAAAAGTTGCTCTTTGCCGGAACGAAAGCGCGAGAGCTCGGCAATCTTAAACGGCCACTCGGCAAAACGGTCGGAAAAATTTAAAAAATGCTGTTCCGCAAGCAGCGTTGTCGGCACCAATACTACTGCTTGCTTGCCATCCGCTACCGCTAAGAAAATGGCACGAAGCGCAACCTCGGTTTTGCCGAAGCCAACGTCACCGCAAATTAACCTATCCATAGGTCGACCGGTGCGCATGTCCTCCATGACCGCGTTAATTGCCGCCGCCTGATCCGGAGTTTCCTCAAAGGAGAAATTGGCGGCAAACTTCTCATATTCCTGCTCGCGGATGTTAAAGGCGTGGCCTTTACGCTTGGCGCGTTGCGCGTAAAGATTCAATAACTCCGCCGCAGTGTCTCGTACTGCTTTAATGGCGCGGGATTTGGCCTTCTCCCATTGGCTACTGCCCAAGGTATGCAAGGGTGCGGCATCTCCGGCAGCCCCACTATAACGGCTGATCACATACAGCTGAGCCACGGGTACGTACAGCTTATCGCCTTGATGGTATTCCAGTTGCAGAAACTCAGTAGGGCCTTCCCCTAAATCAAGGTTACATAAACCCAAATAACGGCCGATGCCATGCTGCTCATGTACCACAGCATCACCAATGCGCACTTCGCTCAAATCCCGGAGTATTCCTTCAGTACTTGGCCGACGGCTATCGCGCACACGTTTTTGTCGCACCTGTGAGCGATATAACTCGGTTTCGGTAATAACGGCAAAATTTTCGACGGCGGCAATAAACCCATGGCTCACGCTGCCTACGCCCAGCATGAACGGCTCATGGCTGGCCATAAACTCGGCGAAAGTGTCGCAGGGCTTGGGGAATAAGCCGTGTTCGGCAAATAGCCGCGCCATGGTTTCGCGTCGACCCAAGCTTTCGGCGACGATTAAGCATCGACCGGCGTAGGTATCACGAAACTTTTTTAGAAGCAGCAGCGGGTCTTCTGATCGTCCATCTATTTGCAACGCCGGTAAAGGGTGAGTGAGCGGATCGGGGATATCTGCAGGAGGGGCCAGCAATTCAACCCGCGCGAACGCTTTGAGCGCTGCGAAAAATTTGTCTACGCTAAGGAAAAGCTTGGCGGGGGCTAATAACGGACGCTCGTAATCACCGCGTAATAAGCGGTAACGCGATTCCGTATCCTGCCAAAATGTCTCGACGGCTTTGCCAATGTCATGATAAAGACATAACGTAGCATGAGTAGGTAGATAATCAAAAATAGTCGCCGTATGTTCGAAAAATAGGGGCAAGTAATATTCGGCGCCCGCAGGAATAAAACCGCTGCCGACTTCTTTATAGAAACGACTCTTAGAGGGATCTCCTTCAAACAGCAGACGAAAATTTTGCCGGAATAATACGCGCGCTGCGTCGTCGGTGGGGAATTCACGCGCTGGCAGCAAGCGTACCTCTGGCACGGGAAAAATACTGCGTTGGGTATCGACGTCAAAAGCACGGATAGATTCAATCTCATCATCCAGAAGATCCAGCCGATACGGCAGCGTACTACCCATAGGAAAGAGGTCAATTAAACCACCGCGGATACTAAATTCACCGGGGGCCAGCACTTGGGATACGTTCGTATAACCCGCTAAAATAAACTGGGCACGTAACGCCTCTAACTTGAGTTTTGCGCCTTGCTTTAAAAAAAACGTGTAGGCGGCAAGAAAGGCTGGAGGGGGCAGCGGGTACAGGGCGGTGGTAGCTGCAATTACTAGTACGTCGAGTCGATCTTGCGTTAGCGTATAAAGCGTTGCCAGCCGCTCTGATATCAGGTCTTGATGTGGAGAAAATTGATCGTAAGGCAGCGTTTCCCAATCGGGAAAGAAATGTACGACGAGCGCGGGGTTAAAATATTTGATCTCCTCGACCAAGCGCTCACTATCAAACGCGGTCTCGGCAATGATAACCAGCGGTTTGCTAATTGTGGCGAACTCAGCAAGCGCAAGGGCGTCGGCTGAGCCGTGCACAGCGGGGAGTTGCGACTTTAATCCGGGAGCGGGGCGTGAACCGGCGAGCATGAAATTCAATTAAAGCCTGCTATTATAACACTTGCGACGCGCGCGATTTAGCTTCGTGCTTGCGAAGATCGCCGGAGTACCTATAAGCGCGCTTTGCGCTCAAAAAATATGCCTAACTATTATGTTTTAATACCTGCGGGGGGTAGCGGAGCGCGCATGGCTAGTGGCGTGCCCAAGCAATATATTCCCCTTAATGGCCTACCCCTACTTAGTTACGCCTTAAACTTATTTAGTGATTTCGAAAAAATAGCACACGTCTTTGTCGTTGTCGCACCGGATGACGTCGCATGGAAAAACCTACCGCGGTTGTCTAAGGTTAGTTTTTTACCTTGCGGGGGAAACACTCGAGGGCAATCGGTGGCCAACGGCTTGGCTGCAATGGGCACTAAGGTATCGGGTGATGACTGGGTTCTTGTACACGATGCTGCGCGCCCCTGCTTAAAGTTAGTTGATCTGCAACGACTTATTAACGAGCTTGGGGAAGATCCCGTTGGCGGTCTGCTTGCCGTTCCTATCGCAGATACGCTTAAGCGTAGCGATGCACAGGCGCGCGTGGTAACAACCGAAGCCCGGAAGAATTTATGGGCCGCGCAAACCCCGCAAATGTTTCGCTTCGGACTTTTGCAGGCGGCATTGAAGGCGAGCGAAAGTATGGTCACCGACGAGGCGCAGGCTGTAGAATGTCTAGGACATGCGCCTAAGCTCATCGCGGGTGATCCCAGTAATATTAAGATTACCTTCCCGGCTGATTTAGCGCTGGCGCAAACTATACTTTCCAATATGCCTACTACAAAATTAAGAATTGGCCAAGGCTTTGATGTGCATGCTTTAGCAGAAAATCGCCGATGTATTATCGGGGGCGTTGATATTCCGTTTCATTTAGGGTTGTTGGGCCATTCCGACGCTGACGTGCTGCTGCACGCTATTTGCGATTCCTTACTGGGAGCGGCGGGTTTAGGAGATATCGGCCAGCATTTTCCAGACACCGATGCTCAATATAAAAATATCAACAGCCGCGCGCTACTTGTCGCTGTCGGCGAGTTACTCGCGGCAAATTCCCGTGCCGTCATCAACATAGACGCGACTATTATCGCGCAAGCACCGAAAATCGCACCGCACATCCCGGACATGATAGATAACATCGCGGCAGATCTAAAACTTCAACCTTCGCAGATCAGTATTAAAGCGACCACCACCGAATTTTTAGGCTTTACCGGTCGCGGGGAAGGCATTGCGGCCAGCGCGATCTCCCTTATTGCATGAACGAGCTTAAAAACCACTCAGCCGGTGCAGCTAAGCCTGATGATAAGTCAAGCGGTTCTGTCGAACCGCAAATTGAAACCGCGCGAGTTTATTTCGCACTTTGGCCCAGCGCGATGATTAGAACGCGGCTACAGAACGTCACCGGTAAATTATCCGCAGTATGCGGCGGCAGGCCCATATTGGCGGAACTACTTCACTTAAGCCTCGTTTTTATCGGGGAAATCCCCGTAAGCATTTTGCCCGACTTAGGTGTCGCTGCTAGTCAAGTGAAAGGACAACCATTTAGTTTACAGTTGAAAAAATTCGGCTGTTGGCATCGCAAGTGGCTGGTGTGGGTGGCGCCAGAGGCCACGCCCGCGGCGCTGACCGAACTGGTCAACAACTTGCGTAACGTCTTAAAGGAAAAACACATCGCCTTTGATGAGAAAATCTTTATTCCTCATGTGACGCTTCTCCGCGAAGCGGAATGCAAGTCTGTGGAAATCGCGGCTCGGCCCATTAACTGGCGGGTGCACGATTTCGTGTTGGTTCGATCGGTGCTAAGTAAATCTGGGCCGGACTATGAAGTCATTGGGCGCTGGAATTTGGAATGAGGCTGGCGATCTCGCGGACGGCCCGTCGCACATCCGCAGCATTCAGCGAGCTTAACGAAATGGTGAAGCCCGCGGCAAATTCGCTAAAATGACTGTGGGTGGATTTCTCGTAACTTGGGTCGTAGTGTAGATGCAATAACTCTGCTACCAACAGGTCCCATTGTTGGGTCAGCGCATAAGTTTGCCACCTTGTGATAGTAGAAGCGGATTGAAGGCGCGCCAGATGCGTCAACTTGGCGCTAAGTAAAGTGGGATCCGCGAGGAAATGTTGGTAAGTTTCTTTTAAGTAGGCGACGCGCGCAGCCAATGGCACGCTTAAAGAAATACATTGACCTGCCCGCAATTGTTCTAACAACGACACAGGCACGCGTAACCGACCGATTTTCTGACTTTCCGCTTCTACGAATACCGGTAAGCGCGGATCAAAAAGACTAAGCCGGTGCCAAATTTGGCTTTCAAAAAACTTCTGGGTGGGTTGGGGCTTGGTAGGTAAATCGCCAAGCACAGAACCGCGGTGGCAGGCTAAGGCCTCTAAATCCAATACCTGAAATCCTTGCTCCGCCAACGCCACTAATAGCGGGCTTTTACCCGAGCCGGTAGGCCCCGCTATGACCTTAAAACTAAAAACCTGGGGTAACTGAGATAAGCTTAGATTGACGTGTTGCCTATAGGCTTTATAACCACCGGCCAGCTGAGCTGCTTGCCAGCCAATTTTCCGAAAGATATCCACCATCGCGCCGCTACGCGCGCCGCCTCGCCAACAGTAGATGAGGGGGCGCCAGTTTTTAGGTTTCTCCGAAAGACTTTGTTCTAAATGTTGGGCAATATTTCGCGCCACATAGGCCGCACCCTTGCGCTTTGCCGTAAAAGCCGAAATTTGCTTATATTCGCTGCCCACTTCAGCGCGTTGTTCGTTGGTAAGCACCGGCAAATTGATGGCGCCGATGATATGATCGACCGCAAACTCGTCGGGGCTGCGCACGTCTATCAATTCGTCAAATGCTGCCAATTGTGATACGGTGACAGCAAAATCGCGTGAGTGAGGAGACCGTTGCATAATCGGACCGATTACCATTTATGAGTATTAAATTAACCGCATTTTCCCATGGGGGCGGGTGTGGGTGCAAAATTTCCCCCGGCATCTTAAGTGAAATCTTAGAAGGCTCCCCTTTAACCCAGGCGTTCCCTGATCTGCTGGTTGGCAAAGAATCCAGTGACGATGCCGCCGTTTATCGGATCAACGATGATCAAGCCATCGTTGCTACCACGGATTTTTTTATGCCTATTGTGGACGATCCCGCCGACTTCGGCAGAATCGCAGCCACCAATGCACTTTCGGACATCTATGCGATGGGCGCCAAACCGCTAATGGCCTTAGCAATTGTGGGCATGCCAGTCGACAAACTTCCGGTTGCCACCATACGCGAAATTTTAAAAGGCGGGGAGTCAGTCTGCCGCGAGGCGGGTATTCCCATCGCCGGCGGGCATTCCATAGACTCTCCGGAACCCATCTATGGTTTGGTGGTGCTGGGCATCGTCGATCCGAAAAAAGTAAAGCGTAACGACCAAGCCCAAGCGGGCGATGTCATTATTTTGGGAAAGGGACTAGGGGTAGGGGTATTAAGCGCTGCGCTAAAAAAAGATAAGTTGGATGCCTCAGGCTATCAGGAGATGCTGGCCAGTACCACTAAACTCAATACCCCGGGATCGGTATTGTCGGAACTTGCCGACGTGCATGCGCTCACAGACGTCACTGGTTTTGGCTTGGCGGGACATTTGCTAGAAATTTGCCGTGGTTCAAAGTTGGCCGCGGAGCTCGTTTTTGCCCACATTCCGATATTGCCTCAGGCGGCCGCGTTAGCGCAGCAGGGCTATATGCCGGGGGCGGCAGGCAGAAACTGGGCGAGTTTTGGAAAATCGATTAGTTTGCCCGGCGACTCTCCAGAATGGCAAAAGCTGATGTTATGCGATCCACAAACTAGCGGCGGACTATTGGTTACTTGCGCAGAAGCGGCGGCAAAGGATGTGTTAGGGATATTTTTAAGCCAAGGTTTTAATCAGGCCGCGATAATCGGGCGCATGACAGCCGGGCCCAGCGGCACGATTAAAGTTGCGGTGAACTAATGAGCCGCGGAGGCGTTAAAATCGGAGCGTCGTTCGGAAACTTTGCGTCGATCTTTTTTTACTGAGCTGGACTGTCTGCGCCGGTCAGAAAGTCGCCGCTCCAAGGGTATAAATTCAACCTGGTACTGAGGGATAGTCATGTTGCCCGCCAATGCATTGATGATAGCCACCAGAAAATTATAGCTACCTATTAGGATGTTGATAGGAAATTTACATTAACAATTATTAACTTACCGAGAACGGGAGTTCATTAGAATCTCCCCTGAACGATAAAAGGAATAAACCATGAAAATTTTAATTATTGAGGACGATACTGCGGCCGCGGATTATTTACAAAAGGGCTTGCAAGGGTTCGGCTATGGGGTGGATGTGGCGCATGACGGTGAGCGTGGCGCGCAAATGGCACAAGAGTCGAACTTCGACTTATGGGTCATTGATGTCATGTTGCCCAAACAAGATGGTTTATCGGTGTTACGTACGTTGCGTGATGCCGGTAAAAAAACCCCTGCGCTTATTTTGAGCGCGTTAAGCGAAGTAGATGACAGGGTAGAGGGACTACGCGCTGGGGGTGACGACTATGTCGTCAAGCCCTATGCTTTTAACGAATTACAAGCGCGTATTGATGCGCTATTGCGACGCTCGCGTAGCTACGACGACGTCCCGACTGTTTTGGAGCTCGCGGATTTGAAAATGGATTTACTGGCGCGCACCGTAGTTCGTGCCGGTCAGGAAATCGTGCTTAAGCCCAGAGAGTTTCGTTTGCTGGAGTATCTATTGCGTCATGCGGGGCAGGTGGTTACTCGAACCATGTTGTTAGAAAATGTCTGGGATTATTTCTTTGATCCCCAAACCAACGTCGTTGATGTGCACGTTAGCCGCTTGCGTTTTAAAATAGATAAATATTTTACCAGCCCCTTGTTACACACTGTGCGCGGGTCTGGCTATGTCCTACGCGCGCCTAAATGAATTTCTATTTACCACCCCGGTTAGGCTCACACTTGGGTTTTTGTCGCTTTATGCGCTGGGCTCGGTTTTAATTTTTGGCTACTTAAACTATCAACTCTCCGCCACGCTCACGCGGCAAATTGACAAACTTCTTTTAGACCAGCAAAGTTTACTGGTCCTGCAAGCTCAGCACTATGGGTTTTCCGGGGTATATCGGGCAATCCAAAGTGAGATTATGAGCAAGGGAAAAGATGAGCGGGCTTACCGGATAACGGACCGCAAGGGTCAAGTCGTCTTTCAAGCTGGTGATCTACGGCTTCCTAACTTGCCGTCCTTCGATGGCATTCGAGAACTACACATTGCTATGCCGCCCACCGAAGAGCGACAGGTGGCGCGCGTCATTAGCTTCCAGCTGCCTCAAAAAATGCGCGCTGAAATTGCAATTAATATGTTGCCGGCAACAAGATTGACCACGGGGTTCTGGAACGCGTTTATTAAAACCGAGATTCTCATCGTATTGCTGGGCTTAACTATTGGTCTGTGGCTGGCGCGCCGATTTTGGGCTCAGATTGAAGCTTTCAATGAGGTCACGCAACAAATTGTCACCTCGGGAGAACTTTCGGGGCGCATTCCCGTGCACGGGAATGACGAATTTGCCCTATTGGCAACTAATGTTAATGCGATGTTGGAACGCATAGAAAGATTGGTGCAAGGTGTGCGCCAGGTGGGTGATAATATCGCCCATGATTTGCGCACGCCTTTAACCCGGTTGCGTGCGGACGTCGAAATGGCGTTACAACAAGATGATGCCGATATCTGTCGGGCAACTTTAGAGCGGGCTCTGGTGGAATTAAACGGCATGCAGGCCACATTTGGTTCGTTGCTCGCGATAAGTCAAGCTGAAGTCGGAAGCAAACGCTTGCGCAAGCGGCCAATTGACTTCACCGAGCTTCTAAACGAAATGATAGAGCTGTATAGCCCCGCGGCGGAAGAAAACCAATTGGTATTGGAGGAAGCTATCGCGCCGGGTTTGATGCTCACCGGTGACCGGCAAATTCTCGCGCAAGTTTTTGCTAATCTATTTGATAATGCCATGAAATACGTTCCCGGCCCGGGCAAACTGTTGTTACGAGCTGAGATGAAAGATAATCTCATCCAGGTAGTGCTTGAGGACAGCGGCCCCGGTATACCGACGGATATGCGCGAAAAAGTATTCGAGCGCTTTGCGCGACTCGATCCAGCACGGACCTATGCCGGTACGGGCTTAGGCTTAAGCTTAGTAAAAGCGTTTATAGAGCTCCATCAAGGCAGCGTTAAAGTCACGCAAAGCGCGCTGGGGGGCGCGGCTTTTACCATACACTTGCCGCTTTCTTAGCGTTTTGTGTTCTCCGAAGAAATGGTGAGATAATAAGCTATGTTAATTAGATTAATTCTTCTTGCGGTCATTGTTTGGATAATATACCGCCTAATTAAGGGTTATACTAAAAGTCTGGCCAAGACTCAATCTAAAAGCCCCGGGCAAATAAGTGAGGATATGGTACGCTGTGCGCAATGCGGTGTGCACATTCCTAAAAGCGAGGGATTATTTGCTGAAGGCAAGGTTTTTTGTAGTGAAGCCCACCGTAAATTAGAAAAGTAATTCAATTAGACCTGGAAAGGCGACACTTATCCACGCTTACTCGAAGATGGAAAAAATTCCGCTAAGCTGGCCCACCATCATTCCCGTGCAACCCAGCACGCATTCCGAATCATTTTGGCGTTCGCTACACTACTTTAATTTATACCGTCTGACGCTCGCCGGCGTGTTTGTGGCCGCCCATGTCCTGATTGGCCCGAACGCGTTCGGCGGGTCAAACCCCACGCTTTTCTTTGCAACCAGTATTGTTTACGCCGCAGTAGCAGCTATGCTCTCTATGAGCATAAGCTTGCGCTGGCCACGTTTTAAAACGCAGCTTGCGATGCACATATGCGTGGACATTGCGTTTATTGTTTTGCTTATGTCCGCCAGCGGTGGCGTGCGTGGGGGCTTGGGTTTACTTCTCGTTGTATCGTTAGCAACCACAGGTTTAATTGGCCAAGGAAAGATGGCGGTGTTCTATGCTTCCCTTGCCAGCATTGCGGTGCTCTTCGAACAAACTTATCGCACAATCGTTTTGGGAGAAGAAAGCGGCGTTTTCCTGCAAACCGGCCTGCTCAGCATGGGGTTTTTTGCCACCGCCGTGCTCGCGCATTATTTAGCGCAACGTATTGTTGTAAGCGAACGGGTGGCAGTTAAACGTGGCGTGGATCTCGCTAATCTTGCCCAGGTCAATCAACTGGTTATTCAAGATATGCAAGACGGTGTCTTGGTCGTAGACGCAAAAGGGCGCGTTAGACAACGTAACTTACAGGTGGAGAAATTACTGGGTTTAAATTCGGTAGGACGGCGCGAACTTAATCTAAGCGACTATTCCCCGGCGCTAACCGAACGGCTGCGGCGGTGGAAGGAAAACCCCGAGGTAAAGTTTGATCCGCTTCGGGTGTTGACAACTAACCGTCAGCTACGCACGCGTTTTGTAAGTATAGACCGGGATCGATCACTGGGTACGGTCATTTTCCTCGAAGACTTAAGTGTCGCGCAAACTCAAGCGCAGCAACTAAAACTGGCCGCCCTAGGCCGGCTTACCGCGAATATCGCCCATGAAATTCGTAATCCCTTGAGTGCGATTAGCCACGCCACCGAACTTCTGCAGGAAGAAGCGGGGCAAAACCAAACGCAAATTCGCTTGCTGGAAATTATTCGGGATAATGGATTGCGCCTAGATCGTATGGTAGAAGACGTGTTGCAGCTAAACCGCAGCGATCATGCACAAAAAGAGGA
>CAYYOS010000024.1:0-22297 GCA_964473355.1 uncultured Burkholderiales bacterium
CCAATTCCTTGACAAAAAGCCCCTTGCCCCCTATCGTTGCTAGGTTTGCATCAATAGCTTGGTCACCTGACGTTGTCATACCCAGGATTTTTACACTGAGTTGGGGATATTGCGCCGCAAGCGCGTGTCTGACGTGCTCGGCTTGCCACATCGCCAGCGCTGATTCCCTTGAGGCAATCACATGGGTAGGGCCTTGAATTTTTGCGGATGGCTGGCTAACGGCTGACAAATTTTTCCTTAAAGTGAGAACAATGGAAAACAAATTTTGGTTTAATCTACGCGGCGTTATTTTAGCATGCCTGCTTGCGTCCGGCCCCTCTGCTGTAGCGGCGGATGAGATTTCTATCGCGTCGGACTTTAGCCAGGATGCCAAAATTGCGCAGAACAAAAACATTCCTATTCTGGTTTTGTTTTCTGCCTCCGGTTGTCATTTTTGTGAAAAGGTACGTCAAGACTTTTTAATTCCCATGCAGAAAAATGCAGGTTATCGCAGTAAAGTTATTTTTCGTGAAGTGGAAGCCAGCAGCGATGGGCCACTAAAAGATTTTCTGGGCCGAAAAACCACCCACAGCGATTTAGCCAACGCCTATAAAGTTGCGCTCACCCCGACCGTTAAACTCTTCGATGCGAATGGGCGCGAAGTCGCGCCCGGCATCGTAGGCTTGCTCACACCGGATTTTTACGGTGGTTATTTGGATCAAGCGATCGAACTCGCGCTAAGTAAAATACGTAGCCAAAAAGTGGCTAATGTAGGGCGGGTGAAGAGTTAGCGTAGCCCTCACTCCTTGAATTCAAGCTTTCGTTTTTCGGAACGCCACTGTTTTGGCAAGCAGCTATATGGGGCCCGAAGCATCTTTGGGAAAAACCTATTTGACGCACAGACACTTAGCCCTCGGACGGAAAACTTTCTAGTCTACTTGGGACGTTAAGCGGCATTGATTATGCGTATGGTGTCCAGTGCAGCGCTAGACATTCTCCGACTACGAACTTGCTCCATAGGAGCGTTCAAGGTTCCGGTAGCCGAGTACTTGCGTGACCTACAGGCGCCGGTGTTCAAGATATTTGGCACGGGCTTTCTCGTCGGGCCCCTTACGGTGATGACGAATAGGCACGTCCTCCGCGCTTTAAACGCGTTCGCCGCGAAAGAAGCTGCGCCAGACGATCGGCGGTACGTTGCATTTCTTCGACCGCATGGGCTCGAAATGGCAACCACTTTCTATGAAATCCATAAAATGGGGATGACAATTGAGCCTCGTCCCGTTGACGTGGGACTCATTTCGTTACGTGCATCGGAGAATGACCCACTTCGTTCTATATCGCCAGTGTGTTTTAGCTCCGATTTCACCACGAGTGTAGGGGACGCAGTGGCCGTGTATGGGTATGCGGCAGGAGAAAATCTTCTCAAGCGAGAAGTCGGGGAGAATGAACAAATCTACCGGTCAGGCCCCATATTGCAGCATGGCTACATCTCGGCGATTGCACCGTTTGATCACTCTACAGTTATTGCTCGGTTGCTACTTGACGTTCGCACAGCGCGAGGCATGAGCGGATCGCCGGTCTTTGATCCCGAGACAGGCACGGTTTTAGCAATCCATGAGGCCGGCATGGGTGACACTGTCGCCTTCGGTATTCCTCTGATTAGCAAGGTCGTGGCACAGTTACTCACCATACATGGATCCGGTGAACCCGGCCACAACGAGGGTAAGATATCGACCGTGCTAAAAGGAGACTTAGGCGCAGCAGATGAACCGTCTTAGATACGGAAAACCATGAGTTCGACTAAAAGCGGCGCGCCCCTTAGCCCATGTTTGACCGCGCACCAACCGGATGCGCCCGCTCGCTCCACGCCCCTCACCTAGCCACCAACCATTTTGTCGTAAGGGTATAATTACGCATACTGCCATTCCTCACTCGGAGCTTTCACCATGACGCTTACCGTTATTCAAGTCGATCCAGAAATTCAGGGTGGGACCCCTGTGTTTGTGGGCACACGTGTGCCCGTGAAAACATTGTTCGACTACTTGGAAGCGGGGGACTCGCTCGCCACGTTTTGCGAAGATTTTCCGTCGGTGCCGCAGAATCTTTGTGTCGCGGCACTTGAGCAGGCCCGCGAAGCCGTAGCACCCGATGCGCATCCTGCTTGATGAATCGCTTCCGCGCCGCCTATCTCGCACACTTGCCGAGCACACCGTCTCCACGGTCTTTGAGGCAGGCTGGTCTGGCGTCCAGAACGGCAAGCTTTTAGCTCTGGCGGCGGGACAGTTTGATGTCTTCGTAACTGCGGATCAGAACCTTCAATACCAACAAAACCTTGCCGCCCTTCCACTGGCTGTGGTCGTATTAGTGGCACATAACAACAGACTGCCAACTCTACTTCCACTAATTCCCCAACTGCTCGAATGCCTTGCAAAGCTGTCACCAAACTCGCTAGTTCGGGTCGGAGGCTAGCCCGGCTGTCAACCGAGTCTGCGCCTACCCGCGCATGCCGGTTACGTTGAACGTTAGTGCCCATGAACGTAAGCACTCGCAAAGCCCCACCCACGGACGCCCAAGCAGCGTGTACTGTCCTGCGCCGCTCCATGCGTTACTTCGCGCAATGGAATCTCATGCAGTGCATGCAGGGCTTAGCGAAATTCACTTGAGCAGCACCGCTACAGCAAAAGCCTTTTACTTACGCAACGGCTTCGTGCAAAGTGGCCCGCCTGAAGTCGAATTCGGCATCCAAGGGTTTCCATTGGTGAAGCAGTTTGGGTCTAACAACCCGTTCAACGGCACCTGAACGTTAAGCGCTCGCGCCGAGAACCACCTCGCGGTAAACTATCACGTTAAACGCAGCGTTTAAGGGGTCAGAGCCCTTTAGTCGACCTTTAAGTTAAACGGAGCCCGTGCCGGCACTGGCGGAATGATTGCTAATGCCAGCCGAGACACGCTAAGATCATCGAATGAAGTTTGAATGGGATCCTGCAAAGGCGGCAGCAAATCTTCGAAAACACGGGACCTCCTTTGAGGTAGCGGCGCGAGCTTTCGAGGACGAGCTGTCAGCGACATTTCCTGACCCCGACCATTCCCGAGGAGAGACTCTGCTAATTACTTACGGGTTAGGGATGAATGGGAAACTGCTAGTGGTCTCCCACGCTGAACGAGTCGGCACAATCCGAATTATCAATGACCGAGTAGCAACCAGCAAAGAGAGAAAACGCTATGAAACCTAAAAAACCAAATGAACTAAAAGACGATTTGCGCCCTGAATACGATTTTGATTTTGCCAAGGCAGAACGTGGACGTTATGCCCATCGCTTGAAGGTTGAAGGCTCAAATCTGGTACTTGTTGAACCTGACCTGGCTAAGTCCTTTCCGGATTCAGCATCAGTCAATGCGGCCTTACGCTCAGTCGTTGAATTTGCAAAGCTGTCGGCTGGTCTGACACGGCGTTCAGGCGGACGCGCTGCAAAGCGGCGCACCATTTAACCGGACGCACCTGGCCGAACTGGGAAGGCAGCGCGAAGCATTACCTAACTTCTCGTTCGAATGTCACCCGCGCGAGTGCCCGGGCTATTCGCCCCACGCTAGATATTCAGAACTCAGATACTGAAGCCCTCGATTTAAGAGAGGCCTGCAACAAAATAATGCACGCAAAGAAAATACGGGGCGATATTGATAAATAAATGGGCGAACCTACTTAAACCCATTTTTGTATCTATATGGCGAGCATGGTTCAAAGCGCTCGAAAGCTAAGCTCGATGTAATTTCTTTTGCGAAAGAATACGTTACGCTCATGAGCAATTTCTAGCACGCAGTTCGTCCCGCCGCCAAAGGACGGCGCAGCGTTTCCTGTATGGTGGTGGCAGCGCGGCACCACAACACGTTAAGCAACGCTCGCGCCGAGACCTACCTCGCGGTAAACTAATCACGTGACGCGGAATAATCTCTAAGGGGAGCTATTGGAAAGTGACGTCTTGCTTAACGGGTGGCGAGTTGCCGAACACGAAAGGCAGCGCTTGGCTCCACCCAACTCGCATCCAGTTAGACCGCATGAAAACCGCGCTCCTTCTCCATTGCGTTTGCTTCTTGGGTTTGTCGCTTGCGTCAACGACATCCAGTGCGGCGATCGTAGTAATACCGAACAATCCGGCTTCGACCCAGCCGGTGCAAATCCAACTGGTAAATCAGTACTTCAGCGCGACCACTATTACTAGCGCGTCGATCACACGTAGCGGCAATCAATTCACGATCAACCAATCGGTTAGTGAGTCGTGCTTCCTCCCGAGTGCGCCGACACTGACATCCGCCTTTGATGTTGGTGTATTACCAGCGGGAACATACCAAGTCACTGCGTTCATCCAGAACACCAGGCCCTGCGGCAACTACACGGTGACCGAAACTGCCAGTTTTACTGTGTTTGATCCGGTCAGAGTGCCGGCGGGAAGTCCATTTAGCTACCTCGTTGCCGCGTATTTACTAGCATTCTTCGGCATGCGACGATTGGGACAGGTAAAAGGAAAAATGTGGTGACAACGCGTTGGATCATGGGTCTTCCTGGGCCGTGTCTGGACGCGGTACATTATCCAGCCCGGTCGCTGAACGGGGGTTTAGGCAGCGAGTAAGACGTCATCCATTCATAGGGGAGGAGTCACATGAGGCAATTACTGCAGTTCGTCTTTTCAACTTTACTACTTGTTATCAGTCCATTCACATTGGCCGAGGGGCCTGCGTCTGAACCGGCGCTGGCAATTACGGCCAATGATGCGAGCCTTAAATGGATGCCATGTCCGCCGTTTCTGCCCAAGGGTTGCGGCATCGCGGTCCTCCACGGTGACCCTGCAAAACACAATGCTGATGTTTTCTTTAAGGTGCCCGGCAAGTCCACTATTCCACTGCATTGGCACACTTCGCCCGAGCGCATGGTGCTGGTTTCAGGCCAACTGCACGTCACCTACGAGGGGCAAAAGAAGGTTATACTCAAACCAGGAACTTATGCATATGGCCCCGCTAAGAAAGTCCACAATGGCTACTGTGCCAGCAAGGTTGACTGCGTGCTTTTTATCGCTTTTGAGTCTCCACTAGATGCCGTACCGGTTGAGACCACCGCCAAGTAGCAGTACACTGCACAACGAATACCTGGTTCAGCGGTTCAGCTGAAGAAAAGTGACGATGGTGCGGGCCTCGGTTGCAGCTCCCGAAAGACGAGGCTAATGGCGACTCATCCATCGCCGGCCCAGCTTAACCGGTGGCGAGTAGCAATCCAAGGCGTTCATTCGCGTGACCTAACTTTTTCGCCCAACCACTTTCGTTAACCCGGCAGAATGCGATACTCACTTTTTCCATCAGACGATACACTGCCGACCTGGCTGCATACGCTGCTATTGTTTCTGATCGTGTCGCCGTTCTCAATTTTTTTGCTTTGGCAGGGCGGGCGCGCAATCATCACGGCACATTTGCCACCGCTAGCCGGGCCTTCGTTCGGCGAGTTTTTCTTTGGACCTGCACCCCTATCCGGTAAAGCAGCCACGGTCGGCGGTTTCGCGCTTATCTTGCTGGGTATCGCCTTTATTGCGCTTGCATTTAACTACTCGCGGTTTGCGCGCGACAACAAATTTTTTAGGTCACTTCCCTGGCTTATGATAGGCCTATATGCGGCAATGGCATTTTGGGTGAGGTCGCTGGCATAAATGGTGTTAGAAGTTGAGGTGGGAGTGGCCTCAAAGCGCTATCCGTTCGCATCCACAAACTTCGCATGGAGAAAGTCTTGCATATGAATATCTTCAGTCGTATTGGGCATCTCGAGTATTACCCCCGTTTTGGTTTCTCGCCGTCAATCCGCTTTCATATAACGTGCGAATACCCCAACGTCGGAAAACGCATTTATGGCTGTAGAACTACAGCAAGGTTATCTCGATGGCAAATCTGGCACCATTAAATATCACGTGGCATTCAAAAACGTATAATGCGTCGCTCAATCTCTTTCAACCGTCGAGCCTCTTGGCTGGCAGGTTAATTTGCGTTAGGCATACACAAATGAAAACTCCATTCGCCCTTGCGGTAATCTTTTTACTTCTTGTCGGATGCGCTGTTTTTCAGCCGGCGCCCGTAGAAACCATTTCGAAATTACCCGTGGTTCGGGTTGATGAAACACCCCCCACTACTTCGGAATACGTAGTGTATTATCCGGCAGGTTATTCTTTTCCGGTTAAACTCCAAATCAATGGTTCGTTTTTTTCAGCGGAAAAACGAATTGAGTCTCAAATATCGCTTTCGAAGAATTTATATCTGTATAAGCATTGGGCCAGTCACGACCGAATCACATGGAAAAACTCCCATGAGTTACTCGGTGCTGAGTTCGGCGGCGGTTTCGATGTTACCGGCCTTCGCGTCATCGTGAAGTTAGAGGCAAAGTAAGTTTCCCGAGCGCCGGATTGAGGCGGAGGCGATGAGACAGCCGCGACTCGTCGCGTTTCCATTTGTGTTTACATTGCTGCTCCCTCAACCGAGTCGCTAGGCATCGCAATAGAAGCCATGAACCCATTTGTCATCCTGCTAAGAGCCGGCTTCTATCAGAAAGAATAAAGGCCTTGCGCCCGCACTGAAACATATTGTTACATCTTGAGGCGAGACTAATACGCTGCAAATGGCTAGAGTCACGGTTGATGCAATTGCTTTTGGAGACATCTAGCTATGCGCAGAGCAATCTTCGTGATCGCACTCTTTGTTTGTGGTTGGTCGGTGGCCTTGCCCGAAGATGAAGTTCCAGGACGCTGGGGCGTCACCGATACCAGCCAGCCGGCGGATATCGTCTGGCCAGCTAACTGGGTCGGTGCGAAGAATTTGCGTGCTCAGTGGTTTAAGATTTTTGCCGAAAGCCCGCAAGCCTGGATTGCTTCCGGGTATCTTAACCACGCCAAAGGCGAGCCACCGGACAACACGTATTACTTGTGGCGCTTTGACCGGCCGGTGCCCGAAGGCACGAAGATCCTCATTGAGGGCGATTTTCCGCACGCGCGCATGATGAGTTTCCAGGTGTGCGCACCATGGAACAACAAGGCTATTGTCAGCAGTGACGGTTCCGGACTCCCTGAAGTTCATCTGTTAGATGAAGATATCGTTCCAGATCCCGGCCATAGCAATCCGTTTTTGCCTGGCGCGGATCGTAACGCTAAGCGGCGGCACTTCCACATTACCTTCGAACTGCGCGACGGCGATCCGGCGATCCTTAACCCGAAAGCCGTACTGCCACCATACCGGGCGCCGGGTAATCTGCGCTACGGCTGTACCGGCACCGTCGCGCCCGGCAGCGTGTTCGGCGCCGATAAAACGCATGGGCCCGTGGTATATATGCGTATGTATTTACCCGACCGATACGAACCATACGGTGGGGTAGAGCCGCCGGTCATCCGGCTGCAATTTCCGGGGCAGAACCCAATGCTCGCGCCAATCAGCAGATCGATGCCCGTTAACTTGCGCAAGTTTGTGGAGGGGTATTCGCTGGAGGAAAATCCGGCGGGCGACAACGGCCTGTCACTAAAGGAAGAAGAGGCCAAACGCGCGCTGCGCCAATATGCGAAAGCCGCCACCACAGCCCAACCGACTAACGCCGCCTCGGGGGCGCGCCGCATCATTCCGCTTAGTCCGGATGGCACGATAAGCCTTTACAAAACGTTTCAGACGCCTTGGCTAGTGACTTATCTCAAGGACTACATTAACGACCCGGAAGGTTGCCGGACAAAACTCCCCCGGCGTTATCGCTATGCCTTCGGTGACATGGGGCCAGAGGCATCCCCGCCGGGAAATGATGAACATGTCAGCAATCATCACAGCTTCAATACCTATATGGGCAGCGCGGCGAATCTCGCGCCCGGGGAGTTACTGGTGTTCCGCGGGAAGGCGCCCATCACACCTCGCACCCTTAACGGTGATGCGAAAATGGGTTCATCCGACCAACTGCGTTACTGGAATTTTACGCTACAGACTGGTACGCCAACACGCTTAACACCTGTGATCAATATCACCGACGAGACCGTCGCATTGGACAAAAACGGACGATACCTCATTGTCATCGGTCGTGAGCGCGATCGTCCGCCGAACGCGACGGAAGAACATGGCGTCACCTGGCGACCATGGCCGGTGGGCGACGTGTTGAGCATTAATATGCGTATCATGTCCACGAGCTCAAATACCTGGGAGCATGCACCTCAACGCGTGACTTGGAAGGAGGCGGATTTCTGCACCTTCGGTAAGAATCCACAGGCGGTGCGAGCACGCATGGGCGAGTATTTTCCTGAGGGTCGTTATCTGACCACTGCGCAAGTGGCGGCACTCGTGTCCGGTGCGCCGATGCAGATTGCCGTCGACACGTCAGTGAGTCGTCCGGTGTCGCCGTTGGCGGCTCCCACAGATCCGGGCAGCAGGGATGCGACTATTTCGGTAGCCGGGGTCGCGCGCAGCTATCGCCTGCATCTACCCACCGCCTTTTCGGCGTCAAAGAAGTTTCCGGTGGTGATGGCATTGCATAGCGGACAAAGTTCAGGCGCGGAGATGGAATCGCTAAGCGGACTGTCCGAGTTGGCAGACCGGAAGAACTTTATTGCTGTGTACCCCAACGCCATCGGGCGATATAAAGGCAAGCTGTACTGGAACGATGGTCGAGTGCCCGAGGTAGACGATGTACGCTTCATCGGCGCATTGATCGACGAGCTGGCGAGCAAGTATTCCGCTGATACCAAGCGCATCTATCTGACCGGTATATCCAACGGCGCAAGTATGACGAACCGGCTTGGTATCGAGTTATCGGATCGGATCGCGGCCATTGCGCCCGTGGCCGGCACCATCGGTGTACGCGTGGCCGATCGATGGAAACCCAAACGTACCATGCCGGTAATGTATATCCACGGCACAGACGATCCCCTAGCCTATTACACTGGGGGCAGCGCCGGCACCTATCGCGGGTCAGCGCTGGCGGCGGAGGAATACGTGCAGTGGTGGGTGAGACAAAATGGCTGCGCGCCGGGGTCGGTGGCGTCCGAAACATTACCCCAAGTAGTCGGTGATGGCACTAGTGTGAAACGCTACCAATACGGCGAATGCAAGGATGGTGGTGAAGTGGTATTTTACCGCATCGAAAATGGTGGCCATACTTGGCCGGGCGGCAAGCCCTGGCTCCCCGAGAAAATCGCCGGTAAGACCAGTGGCAACTTGGATGCCAGTGCTCAGATGTGGGCGTTCTTTTCCCGCTATTCGAGAAAGTAGAAATGCTGCACGCTCGGTGCTGCACTTGACCACTATGACGCTACTACCCTGACCACGTCTAACCTATAGTCCAAATCTCTTTTAGCGACATCTTGAGAAGATGATGAACACAGACCTAGCTATTCAAATCCTCTTGATCGGGCTGATCATTAAGGACGAGTGGGTGCCATGATGAAAAAAGTCTCATCGATAGCTGCCATTACTTTGGTTCTAATAGTTGGTGGGCTGGCGATACGCGGGCGCGAGGCGATTGCGTGTTCTCTGGTGAGATACTCCGATTTTGTGCAACTAAAAGAAAACGTCTATGTGGCCCCCGACACCCACGAGGAATATCGAAAGCAACTTTTATCGCTCATAGAGAAAGGAAAAATCCGCGTGGCATTAACCTATGGCCACCTGGAATCCTCGCCCATCATCATCGCGGCCATGGGTATGGATTCATTAAAATGGTTTTCTTCCAGCGAGTACGCGACGACACATTTTCTTCCTGGCCAGTCTTTCATCGTCATCGGACCAAAAGTTATCTCGCACGAGCTTGTGCATTCTGGAACCTTTGAGCAGGTTGGCTATTGGGCTAGAACGCTTCATATACCTGTGTGGTTTGAGGAAGGCGTTGCAATGCAGGTGGGCTACCGAGAAAGTATGATTTATTTGTTGAAAAAGAGCATTCGGCCCATCTTGATGATTTGCAATATGGCTGGCAGTTTTTCCGCGGTGATAACGCTGAATTAACCAACCACTATGCCGTTGCGAAGGCCGAAGTAAAACGTTGGCTTAATAAGGCGGGCGCCGGAAGCGTTCAATCTTTGTTGAAGAAAGTTAAATCGGGTGCCGATTTCGATGAGACCTATCGGAAAATGCGTGACAACAAAGGCTAACAACGTTAGGTTTCGTATGCGTACTTGGCTATTCGTTGTTCTGGGAGTCGTTGTCATCATTAATTTAAGCGGCTGAAATGTCGTGCACGCCGTACAGGCATGGGCTAAACCGAAAACCGGTTTTTACGCATGCACCACCGGTTCTCCTCCCTGCCGTTGCAACTAAGGTGGAAATATATAATCATGCAGTCTGGACCTGAGACTCTCTCCCTTATCCGCCCGATATTCCGTCCCTAACAGCCTAGGACGAGAGTTGTGATAAAACATTACGGCCGCGGTTTCCGCAGCTTTTTTTCAGGGGCACCATGGAATGGACAGGTTTTTACCGCTAAGCTAAGTGTGAAAATGTCCGACTCCTTCAAAAGCACAGGAAAGTTTGGCTCGCCATCGGGCCGCCGGTTTACCGCCTTGGATACAGGTCTGCCGTCTTGTGTTATACATTTTAGAAAAAACCAGCGTGCGAGGGGAAGAAGGTTATGAGTAAGAATGTGATGGTGATGGTTTCTACGCGTAAGGGCGCGTGGCTTTTTCATTCGGATGCGACACGCAAAACCTGGCGTGCCGATGGCCCGCATTTTTTAGGCCACATCATCAATCACCTCATGCTCGATCCACGCGACGGCAAAACGCTGCTTGCGGCAGCGAAGACCGGACACCTTGGCCCCACGATTTTCCGTTCCACTGATCTCGGGCGGACTTGGAAAGAGGCTACCCGGCCACCGGCATTCGCGCCCGCTGCAGATGGCGAGGCGGCGCGCGCCGTCGATCATACTTTCTGGCTCACCCCGGCTCATGCCAGCGAGCCTAACGTCTGGTACGCGGGCACGTCGCCCCAGGGGTTGTTCCGTAGTGAGGATGGTGGTGTGACTTGGGCGCCATTTTCCTCCATTAACAATGATACCCAATACCGCGCATGGATGGGTAGCGTGCAAGACGGCACGCCGGATGGTCCCAAATTGCATTCGATAATTGTTGATCCGCGCGACGCTGCGCATTTGTATTTTGCGATGTCTGGCGGCGGCGTGCACGAGACCCTCGACGGGGGCCAGACTTTTACACCGCTCTTACAGGGACTTGATGTCGTAGAAGGTTTCGACCGGTCCACCCCTACTTTTCACGACCCACACTGCGTGCGGCTTTGCGCAAGCAATCCGGATCGCTTATACCAACAAAACCACTGCGGCATTTATCGCCTTGATCGGCCTTCGCGGGAGTGGGTACGCATCGGTAAGAATATGCCGGAGCTCGTCGGCGACATTGGTTTCCCGATGGTGGTGCACCCGCGCGATGCGGACACAGCTTGGGTATTCCCCATGGACGGCACCATGGTGTGGCCACGTACCAGCCCGGAAGGCAAACCTGCTGTCTACGCCACGCGCGACGGAGGCGAGACTTGGCAACGATTTGATGCCGGCTTGCCGCAAACCCAAGCATGGTGGACGGTAAAACGCCAAGCCATGACGGCCGACGCGCGCGACCCGGTGGGCTTGTATTTCGGCACCACCAGCGGTGAATTGTGGATGAGCGGCAACGAAGGAGAAAAGTGGACACGCATCGCACAGCACTTACCCGAGATCTACGCGGTGGAAGCAACCGAACTGGTATAGGCTGCGATGAAAGTACGCATGCCCAGCGGGCTCTATTCATATACCCAGCGCGCAGAGGTTGAAGCCCAGGGCGCCACACTCGCAGCGCTGCTCAGCGACCTTGATCGCCAATATCCCGGCATTCGTTTTCGCATGATAGACGAGCAGGAAAGAATGCGGCCGCACATCCGATTTTTCGTGAACGATGAACAAATACGTGACCTCTTGCAGCCGCTTAAACCCGCCGACGAACTGGTTATCGTTCAGGCGTTAAGTGGCGGGTGATGGCGCGTACAACAAAGGAATAGAAACGCGATTTCAGAGGCAGCGCATCCCACTCGGAGAGCTTGAATGAACATCAAAAAATTTCTATCTCTACTCACCGCTTTTTCATTTATTATCTTGGCCGGCTGCAGCGAAATGGCAACCTTACCGGAGAAAGCCGGCTTCGGCCCAAGCCCGACATTGCCGCGACCCAATCCAACTTTAATCCCCACGGTACATATCGCGCCTGCTAAGGGCTGGCCAGCTGGAGTCACACCCATCGCGGCAACCGGCTTGTCGGTGAACGCATTTGCCACGGGGCTCGACCATCCCCGTTGGTTGTATGTTCTGCCAAATGGCGATGTCCTCGTCGCCGAAAGTAATGCGCCGGCGAAGGACCGGCCACCGACTAGCATTAAAGGTCTCGCAATGAATCAAGTCATGAAACGCGCGGGCGCGAGAGTGCCCAGTGCCGACCGGATTACTTTGCTGCGCGATGCTGATGGCGACGGCCTCGCCGAAACGCGCACGGTCTTTTTGCACTCTCTACACTCCCCTATCGGCATGGCGCTAGTCGGCAATGCCTTATATGTCGCGAACACCGATGCGGTGCTGCGCTTTCCTTATCGCACTGGCGATACTCAGATTACCCAACCAGGGATTAAGGTTGTGGATTTACCCGCAGGCGAGCTAAACAGCCATTGGACCAAAAATTTGATCGCCAGCCGCGATGGTGCGCGCCTTTATGCGGCAGTCGGGTCGAACAGTAACGTCGGAGAAAACGGCCTTGAGAATGAAGTCGGGCGTGCCGCTATTCATGAAGTGGATTTAGCGACTAACCGCTCGCGAATCTTCGCATCGGGTTTACGAAACCCCGTCGGGCTCGCTTGGCAACCTCAGAGCGGCGTGCTCTGGACTACCGTAAACGAACGCGATGAACTCGGTAGCGATCTCGTGCCCGACTACATGACTTCAGTGAAAGATGGCGGTTTTTACGGATGGCCGTATAGTTATTTTGGCCAGCATATCGATGAACGCGTAACGCCGCAACGCCCAGATTTAGTCGCGAAAGCGCTGGTGCCGGATTATGCCTTGGGTGCACATACGGCCTCCCTGGGGCTAGCGTTCTATGAGGCTAAGTTATTACCAGCGCGCTATTGGGGTGGAGCCTTTGTAGGTCAACACGGTTCGTGGAATCGCAGGCCACGCAGCGGCTATAAAGTTATTTTTGTGCCGTTTACAGATGGTCGCCCGGTGGGTATGCCGGAAGACGTGCTCACCGGCTTTCTGAATGCCGAAGGCGAGGCGCTGGGCCGCCCCGTCGGCGTGGCGATTGATCGCGCCGGCGCGTTGCTGGTAGCGGACGACGTCGGCAACGTCGTATGGCGCGTCACACCTAATAGCACAAGATAATATGCAACAATTTTCAAGTAGCTATATAGATCCAGGTGGAAGACTATTAAAATAAAAACCGTAATGCTGCTGGTCTTGTTTCTATCGATATCCGCTACCGGAGAAGCCTTGCCCACAGACTCAAAAGAAGAAATTTCTCATCTTTTTTCATACCTCGAAACGTCCGGCTGCGAGTTCTATCGAAATGGATCGTGGCATACTGGCAAGGATGCGAGCGCGCATCTTAAGAAAAAATATCAATACCTCTTGGATAGAAAGCTTGTTTCTTCAGCCGAATCCTTTATCGAGCGCGCGGCTAAAAAAAGCAGTATGAGCGGCCAGCCATACATGGTGCGCTGCGATAAGCAGGCGGCAGTTGAGAGCGGCGCGTGGTTTAGTGCGGAACTTGCAAGATATAGGCAAAGATCCGGCGGGGCAGCTACGCAGTGAGGAAACTGACGATACACCATTTCACTTTAGATTGCCGACACGCGAAGGACGTAGCACGCTAACATGCGCGCCTACACCGTGACTTTACTGCTTTTCATTTCCCTGATTATCGCAGGGTGCTCGCCCCCGGAATCGGATCCTTTGCCATCAGACATTACGCGCACCCAACCTTCGATTATAGGTAAAATCACCTCCGTAGCCCTACCTGTGATCCTTGTGGAAGAGAACCCCGCCGAGCAATATGGTTCCGATAAGGCGGCAGTGGGAATAACAGATCGCACGAAAGTGTTGCGCCAAGGCGGAGATAGAGTGGGTATCAACGAACTTAGCGTAGGGCAACGGGTTAAAGTTTGGTTTATCGGCCCGGTGATGGAGTCATACCCAGCACAGGCAAAGGCAGGCGTCATTATCATTGAGTCTGACAGCCGTTAAGAAGGGCGGTAGCGATGGCCATGACAGAGATTAATATTCCCCTCGTCGTCGCCGCGATCTTGAGTGGCATCGCGGCGCTGCTCCACATTGCTATCATTCTGGGCGGGGCCCAGTGGTATCGCTTCTTTGGTGCCGGCGAGCGCATGGCAACCGCCGCTGAGTCGGGGCGCCTATATCCGGCTATCGTTACGTTGGGCATTGCGTTGGTCCTAGCGACGTGGGCACTCTATGCCCTCTCGGGCGCAGGGGTTCTGCCATCACTACCGTGGCTTAGGTTCGGTCTGATTGTTATTTCGGCTGTTTACCTGCTCCGCGGTTTAGCCATTGTTCCCCTTCTTACCGTGGCTCGAGATCAATCAACGCCTTTCCTCATTTGGAGTTCATTAATCTCCCTCGTCTATGGTGGGGTTCATGTTCTTGGACTTTCCCAGGTATGGTCGCGCCTGTGAGCTGGGGCGCACCCACCCCGCTAACGATAGAAAAACTATGACGCAGGAGAGGAGACTCCCTCCGGGGCAACACGAAATCGACAAATTTCCTCGTTTCGGGTTGACCCAGTTCGCCCACCGTTTCCCTGAGGAAGCGCACCACATCAAATTACAAATCACGGGAGACGTCGCGGAGCCCATCACGATTTCCGACGAACTGCAAAGTCTCGTCCGCGTTGATCAAATATCCGACTTCCACTGCGTCACCACGTGGAGTCGACGTGCTGTCCCCTGGAGCGGCTTTCGGTTTTCAGATTTTTTTGAAAAAATCATTGTGCCGCGGGCGCGCCCGCAACCGGATATTCACTACGTTTTTTTTCGAGGACAAGACGGCTACGCAACCGGTCTCCTGCTTGCGGACTTACTGGCTGAAAACGTGCTTTTGGCGGACCGCCTAAATGGGGAGCCTTTGTCGATTGAACATGGGGCACCGCTGCGCTTAGTGGCACCCGCCCACTACGGCTACAAGAACCCCAAACATTTGTGTGCTATGGAGTTGTGGCACGAGGATCAACACTATCCATCGCCAACACCCTTTCGATTCATGGCCCATCCGCGGGCCCGTGTCGCTTTAGAGGAGCGTGGCACAGGTGTTCCGGGGTGGCTGCTTCGTTATCTGTATCGCCCATTGGTCCGTCCTACCATCCGACAATTCCGCCAGGCGCTGGCTCAACACCTGAGTAGGGGCAGTTAAATTGCAGCGCCGCGATCAAATCTGATAAAGAACAGATCGCATTGGCTCAATTAGAGAACGCTTGATGCGATTATGGTCTTTGCACCCGAAGTACCTGGACCCTAAAGGACTCGTGGCCTTGTGGCGCGAAGGTTTGCTTGCGCAAGCGGTACTCGCTGATCAAACCCGGGGATATAAGCATCACCCCCAACTCACCCGGTTTCGCGAATCGCCGCATCCCAGACAGCACATTGCGGCCTACCTTAAGCTCGTGCATGCCGAATCTGTGGATCGTGGGTATCGCTTTAATAAAGAGAAAATTGAGGGCAGCGGTCCAGCGGCGCTACTAGTGGTGACCACAGGGCAACTCGAATTCGAGTGGTCACATCTGGTTAACAAACTAAAGACGCGCGATCCCGCTTGGTTGACTCAGTTTGCAAATGTCGGTCAGCCCGAGCCTCATCCTTTGTTTCGGGTTATTGTTGGAGGTGTTGCTGAATGGGAAATTGTCGCCCAGTAGGGCGGGACGGTAAAATCAACCAATTTAACAACGCTACTAATTCTTAAAATCCTTAATAATATAATTCTGCCGACGGCTTACCGGCAGCTTCTCATCGATGCCTTTTAATTGCACTGTCCAATTGGCGTATCCGCCTTCGGAATCTTCCGCCCGCTCGAAGCCAATTATAAATTTGCGTGCGACCAGACAGTTTCGGTAGATGCGCACGAAAAAATCGGGGAAATCTTGTTCTAACTTAACCAGCGATTCTTCGACCAGATACTCTCGCTCCAGCGTACGCACAGTGACGTATTTGAGCTCAGCACGCAGGTAAATAATATCTTCAATCGGCACCAAAATAATTTTGCCACGCTCATAGACGCTTAAGTTTGCGTGGCGATGGGGCCGGAGATGCTGGAGTTTTTCTAGGCGTTCTGGTGCTAGCACCTTGGCTTTTTGCAGGGCAGCGAGCAGCCGCTCGCTTTTCATGGGCTTTAAAAGATAATCGACAGCGCTGACCTCAAATGCTTGGCAGGCATAGCTATCATAAGCCGTGGTAAAAATAATGGCGGGCGGTGAGGGGTGCTTTTGCACGTGCTGGGCGAGCTCTAAACCATCCATATCCGGCATGCGAATATCCAGCAGCATGACGTCCACGGAAAATTTGGCCAGCTGTTCCAGCGCCTCCACACCATTTTTGGCCTCACCCAAGATATGGATGGGTTGGCTCTCGGCCACGTCGTCCAACAGTTCGCGCAAGCGCTTTCTCGCGGGCGCCTCGTCGTCCACGATGAGTAAATTTAAAGGTGGCGAGGGTTTAGGGTCGTTCATCGCTAGTGACGTAGGGGATGATGATATGCACTTGGTAAATCTGCCCAGTAATGTTATGCATTAAACTCGCCTCGGCATCATAGTGTAACGCCAAACGTTGGGTGATATTCGCTAGGGCCATTTTATTGCCATGGTGATGGTGGCCTTCCGTCAAATAGGGGTTACGCAGCACGATATGCACTTGCTTACGGTTCCGGTAAATATTAATGCTAATCACCCCAGCGCCGCTAGATGGCTCTATGCCATAGTAAACCGCATTTTCCAATAACGGTTGCACCACCAATGGCGGGATCAGGGCGTCATTCGGCATTTTATCAATATGCCAATCCACGTGGAGCCGTTCACCTAAACGCAATTGTTCCAATTCGAGGTAGCCTCGACACAATTCAATTTCTTTCTGCAAGGTGACGAGGCGGCGGCTATCGCCCATGAGAGCGCGGAATAACTCGGCCAAATCTTCGAGCACGCGTTCGGCGCGGCGCGGCTCCGTGCGTATTAGCCCAAGCACGGCATTTAGACTATTAAATAGAAAATGGGGTCGAATTCGGGCTTGCAGCGCCTGCAGTCGCGCTTCATCCAGCGCTGGGGATAAGGCCCGCTGGCGCAGGTGAAAATAAAGAATCAGCGTCGCCGTGGCACATAAACAAAAAACCAGTGCAACCAGTAACCCCCCGCCCGCTAAAGAAAAATAGACGGTATTTATTTGGTACATCAGGGCCGTCAGTAATAACGTCAAGCCGGCCACCGCCATGATGCCCAAATAATAAGGCAGCCGATGCAAAGGGTTGTTTAAAAGGCAGAGGAGAATCAAGCTGGCGAGCAAAACAGGTTGAACAAAGACGGATATGGCGATCAATTCGTCCTGTAAGCCCGCGAAATTTCCGGCTTTAATGAGCGCGGCGAGGACGCTAGCCAAGTCCACGGCTAGCAGAATACGTAGACTTACCCCCAGATTACAAAAGGCCGGGAGGGTGCTCGGATATTCCTCATTTTGATTTATACTGGCACTTGGCAACTGTTCTCGCCCCAACCTCAAAATAACATGCAAACAAAAAATAAGAGCCAAGCCGCTAAAAGCTGGTCAGGCAGATTTAACGAGCCGGTTAAGGATTCGGTAAAAACCTATACCGCCTCTGTTAGCTTTGACAAAAGATTAGCACAATATGACATTGAAGGCTCTCTGGCACACGCGCGCATGTTGGCGAAAGTAGGCATTCTCGCCGACAAAGAGCTTAAGGCCATCGTTGGCGGTTTAACTCAAATTCAGGAAGAAATCGACTCGGGCAAGTTCAAGTGGTCGATTGAGTTTGAAGACGTCCACTTAAACATAGAAAAGCGCCTTATCACGCTAGTTGGGGAAGCGGGCAAGCGTTTACACACTGCCCGCTCCAGAAATGACCAGGTAGCCACCGACATTCGCTTATTCTTGCGCGCCGCCATCGATGAAATTATCGCGCTTGCGCGGTCATTGCAAAGCGCGCTTTTAGATGTTGCCGAACAACATGTCGAGACCATTATGCCCGGCTATACGCATCTGCAAGTGGCGCAGCCGGTGAGCTTTGCTCATCATTTGTTGGCTTATTTTGAGATGCTAGAGCGGGATTGCGCGAGACTAGCGGATTGCCGCCAGCGAGTGAACCAACTTCCCTTGGGTTCGGCAGCACTTGCCGGCACCAGTTACCCCATCGACCGCGCATTCGTTGCGCGCGAGCTGAATTTCTCCGGTATTTGCCAAAACTCCCTAGACGCGGTTTCCGACCGGGATTTTGCCGTTGAATTTACCGCGGCGGGAGCATTGATCATGGCGCATTTGTCGCGTCTTTCTGAGGAGCTGATTCTGTGGATGAACCCACAATTTAGCTTCGTTGAGCTACCAGACCGGTTTTGTACCGGCTCCAGCATCATGCCACAAAAGAAAAACCCAGACGTGCCGGAACTCGCCCGGGGGAAAACTGGGCGGGTGTATGGCAACTTGACGGCACTCTTAACCCTTATAAAAGCGCAGCCCTTAGCCTACAATAAAGACAACCAAGAAGATAAGGAGCCCTTGTTCGACACGGTCGATACGCTTAAGACAACGTTATCGCTCTATGCGGAAATGATCTTAGGCTTAAAAGTAAACGTGGCAGCCATGCACTCGGCGGCGCGTGAGGGCTATGCCACCGCCACCGACTTGGCGGATTACCTTGTCAAAAAGGGTTTGGCTTTCCGCGACGCGCACGAGGTGGTTGCTAAAGCGGTACGCTACGCGGAACAACAGCAATGGGATTTAAGCGAGCTTTCCTTAGGACAATTGCAAACATTCTCCAAATTAATTAAACAGGACGTATTTCGCTGCTTAACGCTAGAAGGCTCGCTGGCAGCCCGCAATCATCCTGGCGGCACGGCACCCAAGCAAGTTTTGCGGGCAATTGCCCGGGGTCGAAAAATACTTAGCTCTAACAGGGCTAGATAGGAATGATATGTTCACTAAACAATGGGTAGAATCGTTTGCACAGCGTTGGAATGCCGATCCCGGTATGGTTCACCCCCTCGCTAAAGCCCGTTTTACTGCAAAAATCGGCTTCGGCTTTACCGACTCGAAAGATCCCGGTGTGGTCTTGGAAGTGGAGGAGGGTAAAGTGGCGAGAGCCGGGGCCTATAACCCTGCTGCACATGCCAGCCTGGATTGGGATTTACGCGCGGCCCCGGAACAATGGACAAAGTGGCGCCAAGAAGGCCTGGGTTTTATGGCATTAGGGGTGGCCGTGTCTGCAAAGCAACTGGAATTTCGCGCCGGGGATTACCGCAAAATGATCCGTAACCCGGATTTAGCCGCGCCCTTCCTAAAGGCTTTTACCCTGCTGTAAGCGCCGTTACCGATCAAACCGGCGAGTGTAAACGGCAAATCTTGTAAGTCTCCGCGGAGCTTAGCCGCTCGCCGGTGAATCCACAGCGATAAATACGCGACCCCTCTTTCCAATAGTATTCGCAGTTATGGCAATTTCCGAATGAGCGCCCGCCGTTGACCATTTGTAACGCGTGTAGCGTATCGCGTAACACTCGCGTCGCGCTTTTAAGCCTGGCAGATGTAATTTCCCGCGTCGCCGCCTGCCAATCCAGTGCCAGCTGGAGTTCCAGCAACAGGCGTTCACCCTTCGCGGAAAGTGACAGCCGCACGATGCGCTTGTCGCGTTCGTCCATGTAACGCTCAATAAGACGCTTTCTGGACAACAACATCACGCTTTGCGATACCGTGCCTTTGGTTAAACCCAGGAATTCGGTCAACGCTTGCGTCGTATTGCTATAGCGGTTGGCTTGCTGGAGATACATCAATGCTTGCACATGCACTGGTTGCAAGCGATACGCCGTTCCCAATCGCCGTATTGCCGTCCTGAGTAAAGTACCGTGACGTTCAACCAAGGAAAGCAGAATTGTCCGGGCAGGTTCCATGCCATATAGTATCGTGTCGATACTAATTGTCAAGGAAAAATTCGCGTGTCAGTTATATACCAACTCTCAATTGTCATTTCTCAGGTTTAATCCATGCTAAGATTTCGTTTATCCCATTTTTGAGTTATTGCTATGCGCGCTTTCATCTTTTTTACTCTGCTGTCAGCCCTGTTATTTGGCTGTGGTAACAAGGGGCCTTTATACCTACCAGAAATGCCGCCCCCACCAGCTAAAACACCCTAAAGGTCAACATCGATGTCTTATTTCCATGTTAAAAACGGCGAGTTACACGTTGAGAATGTGGCCCTCCCAAAAGTCGCAGAGGCCGTAGGCACGCCCTGTTATGTCTATTCCCGGGCGGCGCTCACTGCGGCCTACCGCGATTTTGCGGCCGGCTTTGCCGGAAGGGATTCCCTCATTTGCTATGCGGTAAAAGCTAACCCAAATCTTGCCGTGCTTAACTGTTTTGCGCGTTTGGGTAGTGGCTTTGATATCGTTTCCGGCGGGGAATTACGTCGTGTGCTTGCCGCCGGGGGGAACCCCCAGAAAACAGTTTTCTCCGGTGTCGGGAAGTCGCCAGATGAGATTGCTTATGCTTTGGCGGAAGAGATACTTTGTTTTAATGTGGAATCGCCTAGCGAGCTAACCTTACTTAATCGTATTGCTGCCGAAATGGGCAAAATCGCCCCTATTTCGTTGCGCGTCAACCCCGATGTGGATGCAAAAACACACCCCTATATCGCCACCGGCCTCGCGCAGAATAAGTTTGGTATTCCCATTGAGAGCGCCTTAGGGCTTTATCGCGAGGCGGCCACCTTGGATAATTTAGCCATCAAAGGCATCGATTGCCATATCGGTTCACAGCTAACGGACATCGCGCCTTTTGAGGCCGCGCTAGAAAAGATTTTGTCCTTGGTCGATTTGCTCGAAAACGAAGGGATTGCTATCACGCATGTCGATGTTGGGGGTGGCGTAGGCATACGCTACAAGGACGAGCCAGTCATATCTGCAGGACAATATGCACAAGCGGTGCTTAAACAATGGGGGGCGCGACCGCAGAAAATTATACTGGAGCCCGGTCGCACTCTGGTAGGAAATGCCGGTTTATTGCTCACCAAAGTGGCGGTGCTTAAAACTGGTCAAGAGCGAAATTTTGCGGTGGTGGATGCCGCCATGAACGATCTTTTGCGTCCCGCGCTCTACGATGCCTACCATGAAATCCTCCCGGTGAAGGAAGAAAAAGCTCAGGTTAAGCCCTATGACATCGTGGGCCCGGTATGTGAAAGTAGTGATTTTTTAGGCCGTGACCGTCGCTTGGCATTGGCTGAAGGCGCCCTACTGGCGGTGATGTCGGCGGGCGCCTACGGTATGAGCATGAGCTCCAACTACAATACCCGACCGCGCGCAGCGGAAGTCATGGTGGATGGCGGGCTCGCCTATTTAATCCAAAGACGCGAAAACATCGAAGCGCTATTTGAGCGCGAAAGTATTCTTCCCGAATCTTGTTTTTTCGGAGACATACCTTAGCTTTTCCTTAGCTTTTCCCTAAAATCCTCCCCCTTAATATTGATTGGTATCGATTCGATACCAATGACCACAATTTGCGAAAAAAAATTTCATTTTTTTGCATATATCGCTTGTATAAAAATAAAGTTGTGTCATAGAATTAGGGCACCGAGCGAAGGCTTGAATTTTTCTGGCGTTTTGCTCTGGGAGTGCAGGTAATCTTGTACGAGAATTAACTTTATTTTTTTAGTTATTTTTCGAAAGGAGCAATACCATGGCAACAACCAAAAAAGGCGCTAAGAAATCGACTACCAAAGCCGCCTCGAAGCCAGCAGCTAAGAAGCCCGCTGCTAAGAAGACTGCAGCTAAGAAGCCCGCTGCTAAGAAGACTGCAGCTAAGAAGCCCGCTGCAAAGAAGAAAACTGCAGCTAAGCGTCCTGCAGCTAAGAAGACTGCAGCTAAGAAGCCCGCTGCAAAGAAGAAAACTGCAGCTAAGCGTCCTGCAGCTAAGAAGACTGCAGCTAAGAAGCCCGCTGCAAAGAAGAAAACTGCAGCTAAGAAGCCCGCTGCAAAGAAGACTGCAGCTAAGAAGCCCGCTGCAAAGAAGAAAACTGCAGCTAAGCGTC
>CAYYOS010000025.1:0-2525 GCA_964473355.1 uncultured Burkholderiales bacterium
CATAGCCGTCGCGCGCCCGGACCGTTCGTCGCCTTCAATTGTGGGGCTCTTTCCGAAGACCTGGCAGCCACCGAGTTGTTTGGTTATGAAAAAGGCGCGTTTACAGGTGCGCAAAACCGCAAGCTAGGACTCTTCGAGGCGGCGAATAATGGCACCTTATTTCTCGACGAAGTCGCCGAGCTGCCACCGTCAGTTCAGGTCAAACTGTTGCGCGTGTTGCAGGAGCGTGAAGTATTGCGCGTCGGCGCGGTCGAACCTGTGAAGATCGACGTGCGCGTGCTCGCGGCCAGCAACCGTGACCTCAAGGAAGCGGTCGATGCGGGACACCTGCGCAGCGACCTTTATTTCCGTTTTAACGTAGTGACATTATCGCTGCCGCCGCTACGCGAGCGGCGCGACGATATTCCACTACTGGCGTATTTCTTGTTGCGCAAGTTCGCGGTTACGATGGATCGTCCGCTGAAGGAAATTACGCCGGAAGCCATGCAGCGCCTCACTGAATATGACTATCCCGGCAATGTGCGCGAGCTGTCCAACTTTATTGAGCGCGGCGCGGCACTGGCACAGGGCGAGGTTCTCGACGTCGAGCATTTACCCCAACATCTGGGCAAGCTCACCGTGCGCGTGTTCACGCCGAGCGCAGCCGCAGCGCCCACAACGCTAGAAGCGCGGGAAAAAGAGTATATCCTGCAAGCGCTCGAGCTTGCCCATGGCAACCGCAGCGAAGCCGCCCGCATGCTCGGTATCGACCGCGTGTCCTTGTGGCGTAAACTCAAAAAATACGGCATGAATGAATAAACCGAAATTGGATATGCTGGGGTTCGTTGCGCGACTGACGCCGTTGGAGCCCCTACCCTACACCGACCCAGGATGCCACCCGACTGTAGCCAGCATTACAAAAAACCCCAGCACGTAAGCGACGATCACATGCCAACCTTCCTTCACCCACTTCCAAGTATTTTTAATTTGTGGGTGTTTAGCACTTAGAGCAACACCCGCGGATGAGCCAAACCATAACATGGAGCCGCCAAATCCCACTGCAAACGCCAATATTCCCCAATCGTAGCCGCCTTGATACAAAGCCAGCGCGGTGAGTGGGATATTGTCAAAAAAAGCACTGACGAATCCCAGGGCAAAACTGCTTTGCCATGAAGGCGTGGGTAAGGTTTCAACCGGCATGAGGCTAGCACCTAGCACGAGCGCGATTAAAAATACGGCACCCCGCCAGGCACTTTGCATTTCCTTCCAATCTGTAGTGCGAAAAAACGCACCTAAAATCAAGGCGGCCCATAAGCCTGCTGCCGGAAAATCAAACCAAATATTGGCGAAAATAGTGGCGAGGATAATCACTATGACAATGAGCACGCGCCCAAAATCGACGCTGACGTTGGCGTTATGGCTGACATCTATGGGCTGATAGCGCTCTTGCGCACGGCTCGCTACAATCCCGGAAAAGGCAATGGCGACTATCGCGGCGATGGCCGCCTTCGCCACCACCAGTGCTGGCACGCCTGCGACCCACATCATCGTGGTTGTCGTATCGCCAATGACGGAACCCGCACCGCCGGCGTTTGCCGCGGCAACAATCGCTGCTAGGTATCCAATGCTTACCCTGTCTTTGTAGAGTTTGTTGGCCATCACGCCACCGATAATTGCTGCCGCAATATTATCCAAAAAAGAGGAAAGCACGCCGACCATAACCAGCAAGATAAACCCTCCGTGCCAGCGTGAAGGCAGCCAGCGCGGTAGCCACTCGGGAATGCCCGCCTCCTCAAAATGCTTAGCGAGTAACGCGAAGCCTAAAAGTAGACCAAATAAATTTAGGAGTAAACGCCATTCGTGCTTAATATGCTCAACGGCATCTAGGTCTTGAAAACCGAGTTTATAAAGGGCAATGACAAGCAAACCACCTAACGCAATTTCCAGATTGCGGGCATGGAAAAAAGCGATGCCGAATAAGGTGGCAGCGAAAAACAAAAATTCTAACGGTATGTCAAAAAAGCTAGTCACACATAATCCTTCGCTCCAATATAGATGGGCTTCACTCAGTACAAAGTTTTTTAAGGCCAAGAATTCCGTTGAGCACGCTTCCCATGTTAATCAATAGCTCAGCTTTAGAAAACTCGGATGATATAATTCCGCAAGCCCATAAATTACACCCTCGAGAGCCAACATGCCGCTTTTTAATTCCACCCTCACCAGTTTAAAATTGATTAACCGCGGCAAGGTTCGCGATATTTATGAGATTGATGCGTCGCGGCTTTTAATCATCACAACCGATCGGCTTTCGGCTTTTGATGTGATTCTACCCACACCTATTCCGGACAAAGGTAAAGTTCTTACCGCGCTTTCTAATTTTTGGTTTTACAAGCTTGCGTCAATAATTCCTAACCATTTAACCGGTGAAACCCCCGAATCCGTTACGGCCACGGAAGACCACGCTCAGGTTAAGGATCGTGCGATCGTCGTCAAGCGTTTGCAGCCACTGCCTATCGAAGCCATCGTCCGAGGCTATTTGGTAGGCT
>CAYYOS010000025.1:2535-21958 GCA_964473355.1 uncultured Burkholderiales bacterium
GGTATTAAGCTGCCACCAGGACTGCTCGAAGCGGCGAAACTACCCCACCCGCTTTTCACGCCCTCAACTAAAGCTGAGGCCGGCGCGCACGATGAAAATATAACATTACAGCAAAGCGCTAAATTATTAGGCGATGCATTATCGGAAAAAGTTGCAGCCATTAGCGTGGCACTGTACCAGGCAGCAGCGGATTACGCGCTGACCAAAGGCATCATTATCGCCGATACGAAATTTGAATTTGGTTTAGATGAAAATCAAAAATTGTATTTAATCGATGAAGTGCTGACCCCGGATTCTTCCCGCTTTTGGCCGGCTGAAAATTACCGGCCAGGCACTAACCCGCCAAGCTATGATAAGCAGTATGTACGTGACTACCTGGAAACACTGCACTGGAACAAAAAGCCCCCTGCCCCGGAATTGCCCGCCGACGTTGCCTTAAAAACTGCTGACAAATATCGGCAAGCACTGCTCGCGCTTAAGGGTTAGCGGCTTGCGTAGGAAGTTTTTCCATATCCTTTTCGCGCATATTCTTCCGTATACCTCGCGGTAAGCCAAAGCACATCGAACGGTTTACTTTACGCTTTGGAGAGCAGCCATTGGGATCCCGCCGGCTTACTTTACGCATCGATATCTGGAACCAATTCGCCCTCCAATTTATAAATAAAATCCTTAAGTTGAAGTTTGCGTTTTTTTAAACGCGCTAGACGCAATTGATCCACATGAACACTTTCGCTCAGGCGAGATATAACGTCATCCAAATCGCGATGCTCCTGGCGCAACTCCTGTAGTTTTCTGCGGATTTCCTGCTCTTCTTCGTCCAGCATTGACACTCCATTGACGGGTTAAGCCCATTATGTCTCGTTTAAGCGTTTTTTCAAGCTATTTAAAGCCTTGCCTGGAGTGACCGCAATTCAGGTATCATGGCGATTTTTGGAAGAAGCGAACAACATGGACGGGATTCGATCAAGCCCCGGCTTGGGGCTACTAAGCACCTTTATTTTTGCCAGCCGTTGGCTGCAAGCACCGCTATACGTGGGTTTAATTATTGCGCAAGGCGTCTACGTGTACCGTTTTGTAGTGGAATTGATGCATTTAGTATGGACGGCGGCGTCCATTGACGAAACGCAGATAATGTTGGCCGTGTTAGGTTTAATAGACGTGGTCATGATAGCCAATTTGCTCATTATGGTAATTATTGGCGGCTATGAAACTTTTGTTTCACGGCTGCACCTTCAGGGCCACCCCGATCAGCCAGAATGGCTCTCCGAAGTGAATGCCAGCACCATGAAAATTAAACTATCCATGGCGTTAATCGGTATTTCCTCTATTCATCTCTTAAAAACTTTTATCAACGCGCCGCAAATGGCGAACAATACCATTATGTGGCAGGTCATTATCCACATTTCGTTTCTAGTTTCCGCGATGGCCATGGCCTATACGGCCAAGATGATGCAGGAACACCCCACAAAAGCGTGACTTCACGAGGAAATCGCCTGTCGAAAATCGTCACGAAAACCGGCGATGATGGCACCACCGGTTTGGGCGACGGTTCACGTGTCGAAAAAGATCACTTGCGGATTGAAGCGCTGGGCGATATCGATGAATTGAACAGTCAATTGGGCGTATTGCTAGCTGAGAATTTGCCAGCAGATGTCAGCAATATTTTTACACGCATACAACACGATTTGTTTGATTTGGGCGGCGAGCTAAGCATACCCGGTGCGATTATGCTGACTACCGAAAAAATTACTTATCTAGAAACGCACATCGCTCAACTCAACGCTACATTGCGTCCCTTAAAGGAATTTATTTTGCCCGGGGGTTCGCGCCCCGCAGCAATTTGCCACGTTGCCCGCACCCTCGCCCGGCGGGCCGAACGTCGCTTAGTTGCACTGCGGCGCATCAATCCGGTTTCCGACATTAGTCTGGTTTACTTAAACCGCTTATCGGATTTGTTATTTGTGATGTGCCGAGCTTTAAACCGCATGTTGCAGCATGATGACTTGCTGTGGCAGCCGGCTCAAAAATCGTGAGACTTATTTAGGACTCGGCGACACCGCTTTCTTGGCCAATCTCACGCTGTCTAAAAATTGGCATAGTCGGTCGGTCCCTACTAGAATTCGAGGTGTGGGTCGATGAAGGTAATCAGCGGGAATGGAGTAAATGTGCCTATCTTTGACCGCGCCAAGCTCAGGATAAGCTTCCCAATATTTAATGGCATCTGCCATGGGTCGGGTGGTAATAATCGCGTCCGGTTGTGCGATTAATATATCTTCTATACCAATCCGCGGCGTGAGTATTTTCAGGTCGGCAAAAATATTGACGCCCCCGCAACGCGATATTACATCGCTAATGCTATGCGTGCCATTTACCGTCATCAATGGTGCATGCCACACCTCGTAAAAAACCTTTGGTTGCGTCATATTGGTTTTGCGTAGTCGTGCGAGGTTAAACTCGAACTGCTCAGCGGCTGCTTCCGCGCTAGGCTGGCGCGCGGTTAATTTTCCTATATTGCGTAGCGTCGCCGGGATGTCTTCAAGTGTACTCATTTCTGTCATGTAAACCGGTATCTTTAACTTGGTGAGTTTTCGCGTATCTAATCCCGCATTGCCTGTCTGCCAACCGATTACCAGGTCTGGCCGCAAGCTTATTAGGCGCTCGTAATCTATTGTTGAAAAATTACCTACAACGGGAAGTGCTCGCGCGGCAGCCGGGTAATCGCTATAAGTGGAAACACCGACCAATAGATCCCCCGCGCCGGCCGCAAAAACGAGTTCCGTCACATGTGGCGCAAGGCTAACGATGCGCTTGGCGGGCGCATAAGCATTGCTGAAACCAGGGCTGACGTTGTTGGCATGGATGAGGCCGCTATGGAAAAATCCGGCAAGCCCGATAAGGCATATAAACTTCCGCGCTGAGAAAAAAAATGCCCCGCATATTTGATATGCGGGGCGGGTGGGCCTAGGATTGAAAACGTTTATTTTTGAATAAGAAATATTTTAGTGTCCTTCGACTGATTGTCTTTGGCAGCAGTTAAACTAACTTCATATCGCGCTCCGCGTACCGCTAGGGGCGGGTTAAATGAAAATTCAAAATTTCCATTTTGGTCTGCGCGTAAAGTCTCTTTAAATATACCTTGATTCACGCCGAAAAAGCCAGCGACAGAAGCCGTAGCCGTCACCTCGGCTTCTATCGATGCATTGGGGGCTGTCCTACCACGTATCTGAATAGGGCCCGTCGGAACAGCACTGTTATTAGCCGGTGAAATAACGTCTAAAAACAATTGAGCGGGAGTCGCGTAGCCTTGCGCCGAGGTTTGAAAGCTCCAGCCACTGCGCATCGCATTGCCAGCATAATCCCGCGCAGAAACTTCGACGCGATGAGTTCCGGCCGGTAAATTTCGTGGACGATAGCTAAAAAATTGAGGGGTTATATCGGCGTTGCTAGTGACATCCCGACCATCCACGACGATTTTAACCGTACGCGGATCTACGCCCGCGCCACGGCCATCCTCAAAGGTTCCGGAAATCCCAAATTGGGGTGTCATCCAGACTTGATCCCCCTCTTTCGGTTGTACATTCCTAACCACCGGCGGTTCACGATCATTTATAAATGCCTGATCTAGGCGTGAGCGAACTGTTTGCCCTTCATGTTGCAACGTAGCTGTAATATCCACGCCCGGCGGCAAATTGTCTTGGCGGCGAACGGTATAGCGCCCTTCATAAACGCCGGCTCTTACCTCGCTCATCGGAAGATTAGCAGCGATACCTTCTATAGCGAAACTCGCGCGCGCGCCCGGCGTGCCCAGTAAAGTAAATTTCATTTCAGTACCGGCCTCGATTCGATCGACAGGCGTAACGGAAAAACGCTCTATGATAATCGCGCCAGGAGCTTTAGGCTTGACTGCTTGAGGCGGAACTGGCGTCGGAGCAGGCGTAGCCCCACCCAGCCGCTGGCTTAATTGAGAAGTGGTAGCATAGCGACCCACTTTCAAAGTAGCGCGTACCGGCAAGTGAGTTGCGATCCGATCTTTTTTTCTAATTGTGTAACTGGCCTCATACACACCAGGATCGACCTCGCGCATCGTAATGGTCCGTGGAACACCCGGGATGCGTAGGGAGGCCCTGCCTCGCGGCGTGCCCTCTAACGTGAAATTCAATTCATTTCCGGCAGTTAAATCCTCTGAATCTTCGACTGTTAGACTATCAATAACAGGCACGACGGCTGTGGCGTAGCGGGGTGCGGCGCTTACGTAGCCGGTTCCGAGGCTCATTATCAACGCGGCACACATAAATAACTGTTTTATCATTTTAATTCTCCTTAAGTTGCTTTAGTTTGATCCCGACAGGCGGTTATTAGTTCGCCAATAAAAAAGCCCGCTTGCGCGGGCTATTTTTAATCGTCTTTTTTACTTGAGTTTAGTTTCCTTATAACTCACGTGCTTTCTTGCCACAGGATCAAATTTTTTAATCTCCAATTTTTCCGGCTTGGTGCGCTTATTCTTTGTGGTCGTATAAAAGTGCCCGGTGCCGGCGGAGGATTCTAGTTTAATTTTCTCTCTCATGCCGTCTCCTAGATTTGCTCGCCACGTGCGCGTAAATCTGCAAGCACGGATTCTATGCCATTCTTGTCTATGGTTCGCAGCGCAGCGTTGCTAATCATCAAACTTACCCAGCGGTTTTCGCCTTCCACCCAAAACCGGCGCTTTTGTAGATTCGGTAAAAAACGACGTTTGGTTTTGTTGTTGGCGTGGGAAACATGATTCCCGGTTTGCGGCATTTTCCCAGTAACAATACATTTGCGCGCCATGGCTCTAACTCCGAAAAAGCTGGTGATTATAGCATAAATCGCGGGAATGGGTACCTAGGGAAGTCCAGCGTTTTTTACGGCTTGGCGAGTAATTCCGCCGGCTTACGACCATACAAGCAATATTCGTCGTGATATTCCTCACGGGTGCGTGCCACGCTTTCTTTAAAACGCGGGTCCTCCGGCCGGGCGTGGCTATTTATAAAAATGGCCACATCCCAAGCCTCCTGATCACTCAAACTGCCTCCTTGGCCGTAAGGCATATTGGCTTTTATAAAACCTGCCGCAGTATTCACGCGATGCATACCGGCACCCCAATTAAATGAGTCTTGGCCCCAAAGGGGCGGAAATGCGAATTGTTTGCCGTCTTTAGTTCCTTCTCCGTTGGCGCCATGGCAAATGGCGCATTTGTTTTTGTAAATTTCCGCGCCGCGGGCCACGTCAGGGTTTTGCACGGGTTTGGGGAGCTCTGGATAACCTTGCCCGGGCATTTTTATGCCGGTTGGCGCCCCTTTCGCCAGCCAATAGTGATAAGTAACCAGGGCGGTCATTTCTTTGCTATCCAGGGCGGGTGGCTTACCATTCATACTGAAACGAAAACAGCCTTGTATGCGATCTTGCAAGGTATCAACGCGTCCCGTTTTTTTACGATAGGCGGGATACAAAACATAAGCTCCCCAAAGCGGGGCAGAATCGGCCTTGCGACCTTCGTCGAGATGACAATTGGCGCAATTCAATCCGTTGCCCGCATAGGCTTTAGCATATTGTTGCGTGTTGACAAAAATATTTTTTCCCAGCTTGATGGTGTCACCCAATTGGTTGTCGGGTATCTCGTTTTCCGAGGGTGGCACGAAGCGATTCACGGGAATAGTTTGAGCGGTTTCTGGGTTGATGGAAGCGATCTGCGCTGGCCTGGGAGAAGTAGACGTGGGCTGCGATTCGTTGGCTTTTATAGCACTAGGGGTCTCTGGCTGACATCCCGCTAACAAAATGATGCTTAGTATCGTGCCGAGCCACGCAATCCTCATTTTTTAACCTGGCTCGGCACCAAGCTCGAGAAGTATGCTGCAACGGCCTGGATTTCATCGGCACTTAATTTATCCGCTACCGATTTCATCATATTCAACGGGTCATTACGGCGCACGCCGGTCTGCCAATTTTTCAATTGCGCAGCGATATAGAATGCGTGCTGACCAGCGATAAAAGGGAAATGCGGCGCCACCCCCGACCCATCAATCCCGTGGCATTTAAGGCAAGGTGGCACCCCGCGATCCCAGGCGCCGCGGTTTGCTAGTATCGCGCCGGACGAAGTCACTGCGGCAGCAGTCGTAGGCTTTGCCTTAACTTGCGGCAAAGCTGCATAATAGGTTGCGGCGGCCTTGATTTCGTCGGCGTTCATTGCCTGCGCAATGGGGGTCATTAGTGCGTGGCTGCGTGTTGCATTTTTAAAATCGCCTAGCTGTTTTATCGTATACGCTTCGGGCAAACCGGCAAGTGCTGGATAGCCCGCTTGGGCATTTCCGGCTCCATTGCTGCCATGACAGGCAAGACAGGCGGTCGCACCTCGGCCATTTCCCTGCACAACAAGTTGTGGGGGTGCCGCCCAGCCTATGTCCGCAACCAATAGTGCGGCAATGAACAGGCTTCTTAAATCGCTCATGATAGAACAGCTTATGAACATCATCTAGCCGACACACAAAGCAAACTGTATAACGCCCTGAAAAAAAGCGTCAAATGATAACTGACGTTAATCCAGCAAGTAAATGAATTGCGCCGGCGGTCATTGCAGGTTTGCCAGCTACTATCAAAATAGTATTAGTTAGACAGAACTAGCTGGATTTAGTTGAGTCGGAGACGTTGCATTGACACCAGCGCATGAAAAGATCACGATTATTGATCAACTGATTCGCGCTGGAACAGCACGCTTCTCATACTAATGCCCCGCACCTTGCATCTCTTTAAAGGTTTTCATCCGGCGACCATAGCATGGTTTGAACGCTCGTTTCACGCGGCCACGCCGCCACAAACGCAAGCGTGGCCCGCCATAAAGCAAGGGCGGCATACCTTAATTGCAGCACCTACCGGTTCCGGTAAAACGCTCGCGGCGTTTCTGGCTGCCATCGATAATTTGGTTCAACAAGGGGTTGCCGCGCCCTTAGCGGACGCAACGCAAATTGTCTACGTTTCTCCGCTTAAAGCGCTAAGTAACGATATCAAGTGTAACCTGGAGGCCCCACTCGCGGGCATACGCGCAGCCCTACAAGAGCGGGGTGACCCCGACGTTGAAATTACTACTTGGGTGCGCACGGGAGACACCCCGGCGGCAGAACGAGCTCGGGTACGGAAATGTCCCCCGCATATAGTCGTCACGACGCCAGAATCACTTTATATCTTACTTACTAGCGAATCTGGGCGGCGCATGCTGGCCACCACGCGCACGGTTATTGTTGATGAAATTCATGCTATGGCCGCAAACAAACGTGGCGCCCATTTAGCGTTGTCGCTCGCGAGGCTCGAAGCTTTAACGGGCCGTCCGGTGCAGCGCATCGGGCTTTCAGCCACGCAGCGGCCTATTGAAGAAATTGCCCGCTATCTTGTTGGCAGCGCCCAAGTGGACAGCAAAGGCATCCCGAATTGCGTGATTGTTGATAGCGGCCACATCCGTGCGCGGGATCTTGCCTTGGAGTTGCCGGGCTCCCTGCTTGAAGCCGTCATGTCCGGAGAAGTGTGGGAACAAATTTACGATCGCATCGCGCGGCTTATCAATGAACATCGCACTACCTTAATATTTGCCAACACCCGGCGCATGGCAGAGCGGGTGGCGCGGCATTTGTCGGCGCGCATCGGCGACGAACACGTCACTTCCCATCACGGCAGTCTATCGCGCGAGCAGCGTTTAAAGGCCGAGTCACGCTTAAAAAATGGAGAGTTGAAGGCCTTAGTCGCAACGGCTTCATTGGAATTAGGTATCGATATCGGCGATGTCGACCTGGTGTGTCAATTAAGTAGCCCGCGCTCAATTTCTACTTTCTTACAACGCGTGGGCCGCGCCGGACACGCCGTTGGGGGCACGTCCAAGGGCCGCTTATTTCCCTTATCCCGTGACGACCTTATCGAGTGTGCGGCTTTAATCGACGCCGTAAGACGCGGCGAGCTTGATCGTTTAATGATTCCGTTGCAACCCCTTGATGTGTTATCTCAACAAATCGTCGCGGAGCTAGCGAACAGCGAATGGACCGAAGATGGTCTATATGAATTGATGTTGCGCGCCTATCCGTATCGCGACCTCGCGCGTAAAGATTTTGATGAAATCATTCAAGTACTGGCTGAGGGTTACACCACAGAGCGCGGGCGTCGTTCGGCGCATATTTATCGGGATGCGGTCAATAAACGCTTAAGTGCTCGCCGGGGCACGCGCTTAACGGCAGTAACCAACGGCGGAACGATACCAGATAACGCCGATTTCGATGTGTTACTAGAGCCCGAGAATCTAGTCATCGGAACATTAAACGAAGATTTTGCCATAGAGAGTTTGCAGGGCGATATTTTTCAGCTAGGTAATCGCTCTTATCGGATTTTGCGCGTGGAAGCTAGCCGTGTGCGCGTAGAAGATGCGCGCGGGCAACCGCCGAATATTCCTTTTTGGTTGGGTGAAGCGCCTGCGCGAACCGCGGAATTTTCGTTCGCGGTTTCTCGCCTTTACGGTGCATTTTCAGCGCAAATGGAGTCCCAGAAAACGCCCGACGATGTTCAGGCCTGGCTGCAAAGCGCAATGGGCCTGAGCGCCGAAGCGGCCCGACAAATTTACGAATATCTCGCCGCCAGTCACGCCGCCTTAGGCACACTGCCCACCACCAACAATATTGTCCTCGAACGCTTTTTTGACGAATCGGGCGGCATGCAGCTCGTTATACATTCGCCTTTTGGCAGCCGAATAAATCGCGCCTGGGGTCTAGCGCTTAGAAAACGTTTTTGCCGCAAATTTAATTTCGAATTGCAGGCGGCCGCTACTGAGGATGCAATCGTTTTGTCGCTCACTACCTCCCACAGTTTTCCGCTCGAAGAAGTGGCGGGCTACCTACATTCTGCGACTGCGCGTCAAGTGCTCATCCAAGCACTCTTAGACGCGCCGCTCTTTACCGCGCGGTGGCGCTGGAACGCAACCATTGCGCTGGCCATCCCACGTTTTCGTGGCGGCAAAAAAGTCCCGCCTAATTTACAACGTATGCTGGCGGAAGATTTGGTCGCCGCGGTCTTTCCCGATCAGCGCGCGTGCTTAGAAAATATTGTTGGTGAGCGTGAAATTCCTGACCATCCCTTAGTTCGACAAACCGTGCATGATTGCCTGCATGTGGCAATGGATGTAGAAGGACTGGAAACATTATTGCGCAGCATCGAGAGCGGGCAAATACGCATTGTGGCGCGCGACTTAACTGAACCCTCGCCACTTGCTCATGAAATCCTGAATGCCGCACCCTATGCTTTCCTCGACGATGCACCTCTGGAAGAGCGTCGCACCCATGCCGTGCAAGCGCGGCGTTGGCTGGACCCCAAAAGCGCTTCGGATTTAGGAAAATTGGATCCCGCGGCAATTGCCCGGGTACGTGAAGAGATTTGGCCCGACCCCGAAAGCGCTGATGAGCTGCATGAAGCTATTTTGTTGTTAGGATTTGTTACCGATGCGGAGATGGCGCAATTTGCAGTTAACTTGCGGGACTTCTTGATAGAGGCTCGGCGGATCACTCGGTTAACTTATGATACGAACCTACCGCCGTTATGGGTAGCAGTTGAACGTTTGCCTCAGCTCAACATGATCTTCGAGAAAGCTCGCCTCGACCCGCTCCTAAACATTCCTGCGGAATGTCTGGATAAGACTTGGGCCACTGAGGCCGCGATAGTAGAAATTATTCGTAGCCGCATGGAGGGTCTTGGCCCCATCACTGCCTCTGCCTTGGCACAGTCCATGGGCGTGACGCTTGCTAAGGTCGAGCTTGCACTCGCTACACTAGAGGCGGAAGGTTCGGTGATGCGTGGGCAATTTACCGCGCAAATAGAAGAATTGGAATGGTGTGAGCGTAGGCTGCTGGCCCGCATACATCGTTATACGTTAAATCGTTTGCGTCAGGAAATTGAGCCCGTTACGGCCGTGGATTTTATGCGCTTTCTTTTTCAGTGGCAGCACGTCACGGAAGAACATCGCGGACAAGGTCAAGATTCGCTTTCTGCGGTAATCGATCAGCTCGCTGGTTTTCAAGCGGCAGCCGTCGCTTGGGAAGGTGACATTCTTCCGGCACGTCTAGCTGATTATGATCCAGCGTGGTTGGATGCTTTATGTCTTTCCGGTCGCATTAAATGGGCGCGATTATCGCTCTCTAAGAACAATGTGAGCGGACCAGTGCGAACTACGCCCATTGCCTTGATCAATCGTCGCTACTTTAATGTGTGGCGCGAATCGATACAAAATGCGAGTGAGGCATGCGACACTTTTTCCTCTGCTGCGCGTATTGTCGCCGAAAGTTTGACGCAACACGGCGCCATGTTCTTCGACGAAATTGTCGAGGAAACCGGCCTTTTGCGTACGCATATCGAAGAAGCTTTGGGAGAATTAGTTGCGATGGGTTTAATCAGCGCCGATGGCTTTAGCGGCTTGCGGGCTTTATTGATTCCGTCGGCTAAGCGACGCCCGTTTGCGGCGAATAAACGTCGGCATCGCCTGCCCTTGTTTGGTATCGAGGACGCAGGGCGCTGGGCATGGCTAGGTGCATCTAAAGCTGCCCCGGCGACGCCACCTGCCGAAAATATTGTGCATGTTGCCAACACTTTACTTCGCCGCTACGGCGTTGTATTTCGTCGTTTACTTGAACGCGAGGCTGACTCTCTTCCGCCGTGGCGCGAGCTTCTGTGGGTATATCGCGCGCAAGAAGCCCGTGGCGAGATCCGCGGCGGTCGCTTTGTGGCAGGATTCTCCGGAGAGCAATATGCGCTGCCGGACGCGATTGGCGCTTTGCGCGCAATCCGCCGCAAGCCTAAGAACGGCGAGTGGATTTCACTATGCGGGGCCGATCCACTGAATTTAGCCGGACTTGTTACTGCCGGCCCCAAGGTTTCCGCGCTGCAATCCAATCGCCTCTTATATCGCGACGGCTTACCCATTGCCGCATATGTCAGCGGGCAGCTGAGTTTTTTTCAGGATCTAGCCGAAGCGGAGCAAAGCGCCGCGCGTGATGCGTTGTTACGGCGTAACCGCGCCGGTGTGCTGAAGTTGTATTTAACCTAAATCTATGAGGAACCCATGTCTCGCACGCTAATTATGATAGGAATTGTTATCGTCCTACTCGGGGTGTTATGGCCATGGCTATCGCGTTTAGGCTTGGGGCGCCTGCCTGGGGACATTATTGTTAACCGCCCAAACTTCCGCTTCTTTTTTCCGATCACCACGTCCATTATCATCAGCATAGTTGTGACGCTATTATTTTGGATATTTAGGAAGTGAGCGACACACCTGCCGAATTGAAGGCTAAGAAAGGTCGGGGTGCGCTAAGCAACATCAACAGTCGGTACGAAGAATATCGGCGCGCGGCTTTCGACGATGGCTGGGCAGATGCGCCCCCGGATTATGCGGGCGCCACTACCCTGCTCCCCGACGCGAGTAAATCCATTATCACTTTTAATAAATCGCCGGATATTCCATTTGACCGTTCCGTTAATCCCTATCGCGGCTGCGAACACGGGTGCGTCTATTGTTTTGCGCGACCCAGCCACACCCGATTGGGTTTGTCGGCGGGACTAGATTTTGAAACGAAATTATTTTTTAAAGAAAATGGCGACGAGTTGCTGCGTAAAGAGCTAGCCCATCCCCGTTATCAAGCCGCGGAACTCGTGCTTGGCGCAAACACGGATGCTTATCAGCCGGTAGAACGCAAACTTGGCTTAACGCGTCGCTTATTAGAGGTACTAGCGGAAACGCAACATCCCGTTAGCATACTAACGAAATCGGCATTGGTGGAGCGCGATGCTGACATTTTGGCGGAGATGGCCAAAAATAATTTAGTGCGCGTGTTTGTGTCCATCACGACCTTGGACGCAAAGCTAGCCCGAACCTTGGAGCCACGCGCCGCTTCCCCCGCACGGCGTTTAGCTATTTTGGCGTCACTTACCGCCAGCGGAATTCCTACCGGCGCTTTAATCGCCCCACTTATTCCCGTATTAACTGACTCCGAACTGGAGCATCTGCTAGCCGCAGCGCGATCCGCCGGCGCACTCGACGCGGATTATGTTTTACTGCGCTTGCCTTCGGAAATTAAAACCTTGTTCGAGGAATGGCTCACCACTCACGCGCCATTGAAGGCGGCCCATGTGATGGCACGTGTGCATGATATGCGTGGCGGCAAGGCTTACGATTCAGAATTCGGCACGCGCATGACTGGCACCGGACTTTTCGCGGACATTATTGCTCAGCGCTTTAAGCTTGCGCACCAGAAATTGCAGTTTCCTGGCATGCCTGCTTTAAATACCAAACTCTTCCATGTGGCTAAAACCCCGCCCCTGCAGAGAGATTTATTTTAGAAACGCTAGCGTCTCCGCACCTCTCTCACGGCTTCCATTTTTTGAATAACGGAAATCGCGTTATCCAATTCCGCAACGCTCGGTGGCAGCGTCTCCAGGGTTATGCTTATTTCGCCATTAGCACGTTGCGACGCAATATTGTCGACGCGAATTTTATCGCGGGCAAACACCGCGCAAATATCGTGTAACAAATTATGGTGATCCTCGGCGAGAATTTCTATGGTCGCGTTTAAGTCCGATGCTTCCTGTGCCCAAGATGCATTAAGCAAACGCTGCTGTCTTTCACTACTTAACTTTGAAATGTTTGCGCATTGCTGTTTATGGATCATAATGCCGCGGCCACGCGTGATAAAACCCATGATGCGATCCGGTGGCGCGGGCTTACAGCATTTCGCTAGCGTAGTGAGTAAGTTACCGACACCTTGAATAACCACGTCAGTGGGCGTCGCGCTCGCTGTACTTTTTTGAGCAACCCTAGGTATGCTGGGTGCGGCAGGCGGTGCAACTAGCTCAGTAATCGTCGCCCCCAGCTGTTTAACGCTGATATCTCCGCGGCCAACCGCCGCTAGGAATTCTTCTAGCTTCGCATAGCTTAATTTTTGTGCTAGTTTTTCATGATTAAGGGCCGTAATACCTAGGCGATGTAATTCCCTATCCAAAATATCCCGCCCTGCCGCGACATCTTCTTCTTTATGTTCGTATTTAAACCAATGCCGAATTTTGGCGCGCGCTCGTGCGCTTTTCACATAACCCTGCTTTGGGTTTAACCAATCCCGGCTGGGGCCACCTTGTTTAACGGAAATGATCTCCACCCGCTGCCCGGTTTTGAGCGGTGTGTTTAAGGGCACCATGTTTCCGTCTACTTTGGCGCCACGGCAACGATCGCCCAAATTGGTATGCACGTGGTAAGCAAAGTCAATCGGGGTCGCGCCCTGCGGAAGATCGATGACCTTGCCTTGTGGCGTTAGCACGTAAATATCATCTTCGAACAACTCATTATGGAATTGCTCCATTAAATCCGTGCTACTTAATTCTTCCTTCCAATCTAGAATTTGCCGCAACCATGCGATTTTTTGATCGAATTTAGTCTCTGCTTTGCCCCCCTCTTTATAGCGCCAATGCGCCGCGAAGCCTAAATCAGCGTGCTGATGCATTTCATGGGTGCGAATTTGTACTTCCACCGCTCGGCCTTGCGGGCCGACTACCGCGGTATGCAGGGAGCGATAGGCGTTATTTTTCGGACGCGAAATATAGTCATCAAATTCGCCGGGGATGGGTTGCCATAAATTGTGCACGACCCCCAAAGCCGTATAGCAATCTTTAACTTCCGGGACCAACACCCGAATAGCACGGGCATCGTAGATTTCTTCAAAAGCCACACCTTTGCGCTGCATTTTGTTAGCAATGCTAGAAATATGTTTCGGCCGACCGGTTAATTCTGCATTGATGCCGGCCTCCCGCAGTGTTTGTTTTAGTATATTTATGGCGTTCTCTATGTAGCGTTCGCGATCGGTGCGGCGCTCATCGACCAAGGCGACAATTTTTTGAAACAAAACGGGATCAAGATAGCGCAACGCTAGATCTTCCAGCTCCCATTTCAATTGCCAAATACCCAAGCGGTTTGCCAAGGGCGCGAAGATTTCCTTAGTAAGCCTAGCTTCCGGCTCACGTATGCTTGCGTCCGCATTAGCCAAGTAGCGCATGGTTTGCGTACGCTCAGCAAGTTTGATAATAACGATGCGAATATCTTGCACCATGGCCAGCAACATTTTGCTCAGCGTGGCCACTTGGTCTTTATGGGCACGTTCCTTCGCTTCTCCTTCCGAGGCCAGACCATATTTTTGAATCTGCCCCATTTTATTTACACCATCGACTAAGGCAGGGATACTTGCCCCAAAGGGTTGCAGGGCTGCAGCAACCTGATCTCCTAAAAGATCGGCGGCAGGATATAGGAGCGCCGCCGTGATCGACTCGGCGTCCATTTCTAATTGAGCGACGATGGTAGCCGTTCCTAGGGCATGGCTGAACAAATTCTCGCCCCAGGCGAGGTGTGTATTTTCATACAGCGATGCCGCAAGTGAATAAGCCCGCGCGAGCAAGGCTTCCTCCACAGGCTTTAACGGACGTAAACTGGCGATCCATATTTGGGCAGCCCCATTAACTTCGGGCGCCAATACCGGTTCTTCTTTGATTACGGTTTTAGTATTCATGCCAATAGCGTTGCGCTTGTCCGCGATGGGTGTGTAGTCGTGGCGGACTATTTCCCTCAAAATAAACGGTTATAGCACCGTCTTGATCAGTACGAAACCCTTTGCTGCCCAGGGATTGATAGCGTTCTATGATTTCCGGGCGCGGATGGCGAAATTGATTTCGGTAGCCCACCGCATAAATTACCGCAGCGGGGTTTATTTGGCGGATAAAATCTACGCTAGAAGAAGTTTTGCTACCATGGTGCGGCGCAACGAGTAAGGTGGAGGTTAGCTTGGGGCCTATGCGTTCCAACAACGCCTGCTCGACGTCACGCTCGATATCGGCCGGTAAAAGCGCGCTCCCTGAATTCGCTGAAATTTTTAGCACACACCCTCTCGCATTATCTTTTAACCAATCCTGTGTAGCACTTTCTGCTAGCGGATGAAGTATATCAAAGCGTACGCCATCCCATACCCAGGTTAAACCGGCATAACAAGTAATAGGATTTTTGCTAAGTGCACGGATAGCGTGAGTGGGCGGCAAAGTCGACAATAGCCATTTTGCCGGTACCTCCTTAAGGAGAGAGATAGCGCCGCCACTATGATCGTTATCGTTATGACTAACAATAACACCATCCAGTTCGTGTATACCCACGCCCCGCAAAAACGGAGTGATGACCCGGCTACCGGAATCTGCCGTAGCGCTGTATGGCGGCCCTGTGTCATAAACTAGTGTGTGGTGTTGGGTGCGTACCACGGCGCCTAATCCCTGGCCCACGTCCAATACCGTTAGCCAAAACGCGCCGGGCGGCGGTTTTGCGGGTATCACCGTAAATAGCGGTAGTAACCCTACCAAACCTAACCACCGTGCCGGAAATCCGCGCGGCAAAAAAAGCCAGCCTAAGCTTATGATGGCGAGCAATACCGCCCACGGCGAAGGTGCGTGCTGCTGCCAAACAACAACCGGCAAACGATTGAGGTAGTCCAAACCTAAAATGCAAATTGCTAAAACCTGATGAGCGAGCGCGAGGAACATATCCCATGGCAGTAGCGCGCCCATGAGCGTTAAGGGCACCACGACGAGGCTGATTAGCGGGATGGCCAGCGCGTTCGCCAAAGGTGAAACCAGTGAAAACTGTTGAAACAAAATGAGTAGCACAGGGACTAGCCCCAGCGTAATTACCCATTGCACGGTAAGCCATTCGCGTAACCAATGGGGTCTTGCCATGCGATGCCCGCTCGCGTAAAAAATAAGCGCGACCGCGGCAAAGGACAACCAGAATCCCGGTGATAAGACCGCCCAGGGATCCGCAATAATAACCACCAATAGCGCCAGGCTTAAAACCAGTGATGCACGAGGGATGCGCGCGGCCCATAAGGCCAGCGCAATTACCGTCAGCATGTATAGGGTGCGTTGCGCGGGGATGGCAAAGCCCGCGAGTAAAGCGTAAGCCAGTGCTACCAATAAACCAAAAAAACTCGCCGCACGACGTGCCGCCAGCCATTGCGTCAACCAAGGTGCCCGTCGCCAGAGCCAATAGACCACTGCGAAAGCCAGGCCGGAAAGCATCGTAATATGTAAGCCGGAAATACTAACCAGATGATTAATGCCGGTGCGTAAAAATAGTTGCCACTGTTCTTGCGGAATCCCACTTTGATCACCAATAGCCAGCGCTTTAATAATGCCTTGGTAAGGATGTTCCGGAAGCGCCTCATCAATACGCTGCGCGATATGGTGCCGCGCACGCGCGACCAAATAAGCGGGCGATGCTACCTGATCGTCAAGGCGCGCTTGCCCAGCTTTACGGATGTAGCCCGTGGCACGAATGTTTTGTTCCAATAGCCAGGCTTCGTAGTCAAAAACATGAGGGTTGCTGCTACCATGCGGGCGCTTAAGCCGCACCGTGAGCTGCCAGCGTTCCCCCGGCAAAAAAACCGCAAGCGATTCATCTTCGCCGGTGTAGCGATTTCGTCGGTAATTGCTCAAGAGTAGGTGGCGCGGCACGCTAGCGCCTTCGGTTAAAACCTGCTCCACATCAAATTTAAGCCGTAAGCTGCCGTCTTTATCCTCGGGCAAATTGGCCACTACCCCGACAATCGCGATGTCGCGCCCTTCCCACTCCAAGGGCAGCTGATCTTTAAGCCTAAGATCGGCAAGCAGCGCCGCCCAGTAAAAACCCAGTATAAAATAGACGGCGTACCACGACAAAACGCTGACTACTATGAAACGCTTTTTGCCAAGCCAAGCCGCTAAAACGAGACCAGGCAACAGCGTCAGCCATGCGTATACCGGCAACGCCGCTTGTTGCTGCAATAGCCAAACCCCCAATGCAAAGGATAGAATAGCGAAACGGATATCCTGCCGTACTTTCAATTGAGTTTAGGTGTGCCTAAAAAGTATTTTAGAAAATATCTTCCGTCCCACGAAACTGTAAAAAATAGTCGATTCGTTCGTTTTTTTGGGCCGGTATTACACCATCATAATCTATGGCACCTGCATCGTCGATCGGTTGCCGGCGGCGTAGCAATCGGCGCGTTTACGGGTCTTTTTCCCGCCCCGTTTCAAATGTTGTCAGCGGCACTTTTTGCAATTTTTTTCCGCGTGAATTTACCTGTAGCAATGGCGGCGACTTGGTACACCAACCCTTTTACTGTCGTGCCGATTTATTACTTTGCGTTTCGGATAGGGGAATTTGTAACGGGCGAGTCGGGAGACATACCCACTTTTCATTTTGATGGTGACACGGATTCTTGGATAGAATTTTTTCCCGCCGCATGGGCGTGGATTAGCGAATTGGGCATGCCCGTCGTTTTAGGTACGCTTATCTTGGCTACAGTATTAGCTGTGCTTAGCTACATGGTCGTGCGCTTACTCTGGCGTTTTTACGTCATTACTTCCTGGCGTAGACGTAAGCGCCATCGCCAAGCTCATCTTAACTAAATCAAGCGTCGCTTAACATGCCGTCCACTAAGCGCAAAATGCGCTGCATGCGATTGGCAATTTTCGGGTCATGGCTGACCGCAATTAAGCTGGTGCCGTAGGCTTGGTTTAAATCAATCATAAGATCGAGGACAGCGTCTGCCGAGCCTCGGTCTAAATTCCCCGTGGGCTCGTCGGCAAGTACGCAGGCGGGGTGTGTCACTAAAGCCCGCGCCACCGCTGCACGCTGACGTTCCCCGCCTGACAGCTCTCCAGGCAAGTGTGTTATACGATGCGACAAACCTACTGCTGCGAGCATTTTTTCAGCTAAAGCATGTGCCTCCGGTTTATTCATACGACGAATTAAAAGCGGCATCGCAACATTGTCTAAGGCGGAAAATTCTGGCAATAAATGATGGAATTGGTAAACGAAGCCCAGCGCCTTGTTGCGAATGGTGCTACGCTGCGCTTCATTTAGGTGCTGAATTTCTTGCCCCAATATATGCTCCGTGCCGCTGGTTGCACTGTCTAGTCCGCCCAGCACATGCAGTAAGGTACTTTTTCCGGAACCGGAGGCGCCAACGATGGCAACACTCTCGCCTTTTGCAATACTAAAATTAACTTGATGCAATACCGGGACTTTGAGCTTACCTTGGAAGTAAGTTTTATTCAGGTCACGGCAAACGATAACTTCATTACTCATAACGCAATGCCTCGGCGGGGTTTACTTTGGAGGCCCGCCAGCTGGGGTAAATTGTCGCTAGCAGCGTTAGCAAAAACGAAATACCGCCGACAAAAAGTACGTCACTCATCGCGAGTTCCGAGGGCAAATCGCTAATGTAGTAAACGTCTTTGGATAAAAACTGCACTTGGAAAAGCCGCTCTATCGCCGGCACGACAACATCGATATTCAAAGCCAATAGCACGCCGCCGCCAAGGCCTAACAAAGTTCCAATTATTCCTATGAGCATTCCCTGGACCATAAATATTTTTAAAATACTCGCCGGATTAGCACCCAGCGTGCGCAAAATAGCGATATCTGCTTGCTTATCGGTCACCACCATTACCAGAGTGGAAACAATATTAAAGGCGGCAACGGCGACGATCATTAACAAAATAATAAACATCACTTTTTTCTCGATTTGCACGGCGCGGAAAAAGTTGGCGTGCTCCTGAGTCCAATCGCTAACGAAATAGCGGCCTTGAGATTCTCGATTAAGCGTTTGTGACAGTTGTGGCGCCTCAAATAAATCCTGTAGCTTTAGGCGCACGCCCGAGACCCGGTCTCCGAGTTGATACAATTTTGCGGCGTCTGCGATGTGGATAAAAGCTAGTCCGTAGTCGTATTCGTACATACCGATTTCAAAAATGCCTACCACGGTAAATTGTTTTAATCTCGGTAAAATTCCCGCTGGCGTTACTTGACCCTGTGGTGCGATCAAAACGACTTTGTCATTAAGTCGCGCGCCCAGCGCTCTTGCCAATTCTGACCCCAGGACAATACTAAAATCACCCGGGGCTAAATTTTCCAGCCGACCGGCTTTCATATGCTTGGCGATATCCGCCACCTGAGATTCGGTTTGTGGCAAAACCCCGCGGATAATAGCGCCGTTGACAGCGCGGTCAGAAGAAAGCATGCCCTGCGCCATAATGTAAGGCGCAGCGCCGGTGACTTTGGGATTCTTACTTAGCGCGCTACTAACCTCCTGCCAGTTGCCCAAGGTATTATCCGCACCGGTAACTTGAATATGGGAGGCCACGCCCAAAATGCGCGTGCGCAACTCTTTTTGAAAACCGTTCATCACCGATAGCACCACGATCAGCGCAGCGACACCTAGGCCAACACCTAGCATGGAAATAAGTGAGATTAAGGAAATGAACTGGTTACGCCGTTTGGTACGGGTATAGCGTAAACCGATAAAAAATTCGAAAGGCAGCACGT
>CAYYOS010000026.1:0-21593 GCA_964473355.1 uncultured Burkholderiales bacterium
AAATTAAGCGGAAACGCACCCACGGTTTTTTGGTGCGCATGAAAACCAAGGGCGGGCGTGCGGTTATCCGGGCGCGTCGCGCTAAAGGGCGAGCAGTTTTAAGCGTTTAGCCTAAGGATGCCTGGCTTGCCAGCGTACCAAAGGCTCTTCAATAAAACGGAAATTTCCTCCGTTCTTAATTTTAAATGCCGGACCTCGGGCGAAACGCTGAGCGTTCTGGCCAAACCCAACGCGCTTACTTATTCCCGTATGACGGTCATCAGCCCCAAAAAAATCAGCGCTCGCGCCGTAACCCGAAATTATCACAAGCGCTTATTGCGCTCGCTGTTTTACGAACAGCAGGCGTTACTAACCGCTACCCACGCGGATTTAGTGTTTATGGTAAAAAAATCGTTTGACCGGTCAGCGTGCGCGGCCATTCGCCGTGACCTCCACACGCTCCTTTGCGCTATGAACAAAAAGCTCGAACGCCTTTGTTGAAATTTCTCCTCATCAAGCTCATACAGGGCTATCGGTACAGCCTCAGCCCCTTATTGGGCGCGCGCTGCCGCTTTTATCCAAGTTGTTCTTGCTATGCCGAAGAGGCCTTGTCCCGGTTTGGCTTACGCCGTGGCTTAAGTTTGGCACTACAACGTCTTTTGCGCTGTCATCCGGGTCACCCGGGCGGCGTTGACCCTTTACCATAGGGGCCCCCGTGGACATCCAGCGTCTCGTCGTTTTTTTTGTATTTACCTTCTCCTTGTTGTTGCTTTGGGACGCCTGGCAGCGCCAGCAAGCTCCCGTCACTCAAGAAGCGGCGTCGCCCAGCGCGCGGCCTGCCCCCAGCCGGCCACCGGTCGCCGCCCCGCCGAGCGCCACCAGCTTGGTTCCCCAAGGGTTGGCGGGCGAAAAAATAGCCGTGCGCACCGATATACTCGCGGCGCAAATAAACACGTTAGGCGGTGACTTGCAATACCTGGAGTTACTAAGCCACCGGCACGCGCTGGATAAGAAGAAAAACCTGGTGCTGTTTAGCTCCTCACAACCAAATCGCTATCTCGCCCAAACCGGCTTAATCGGCCCGGGCCTGCCTACCCACATCACCAACTTCAAAGCGGATAAGCTTACGTATGACTTGCCCGCCAACCAAACTCAATTGGCGGTGCCGCTGGTTTGGGAGGATGCGAACGTAAGGGTGATTAAAACCTATGTTTTTACTCGAGGCAGCCACCTCATAGACGTCAGCTATAAGATAGAAAACCGTGGCGCCGCCACCGTCGCGCCAGATGTATATTATCAGCTGGTTCGAGACGGTAAACCGCCGCCGGGTGACTCTTCGCTAATCCCGACCTATACGGGAGCCGCCATTTACACGGCCGAACAGAAATTTAAGAAAATTGGTTTCTCCGATATGGCGAATGGGAAGGTGGCGCCGCTGCAAGCAAATAACGGCTGGGTGGCTATGCTCCAGCATTATTTTGTCAGCGCATGGTTGCCAAAATCCGCCGGCGAGCGGGAATTCTACGGCAAGGCGCTGAAAGACGGTACTTACGCGGCGGGCGTGATCATGCTGCAGCCCTTGGGCAAGATTGCCCCAGGCGAAGCCAAGCAATTTGACGTCACCCTGTATGCCGGGCCTCAGGTGCAATCCAAACTGGCCGAGCTGGCGCCGGGGCTGGATCTCACCGTTGACTATGGTTGGTTAACCATTATCGCCGCGCCGCTTTTCTGGGTGTTAGCGTTTATCTATAAAGGCGTGGGAAACTGGGGTGTCGCTATTATTCTGCTTACCGTGCTGATTAAAATCATCTTTTATCCTTTGTCAGCCAAGAGCTATCACTCGATGGCGCAAATGCGCGTATTGGCGCCCAAACTGCAGCGCCTCAAAGAGCAATACGGCGACGATAGGCAAAAGCTGCAGGCCGCCATGATGGACTTATATAAAAACGAAAAAATAAACCCCTTGGGGGGCTGCTTGCCGATCTTGGTGCAAATCCCTGTCTTTATTGCCTTATATTGGGTGCTGCTGGCGAGCGTGGAAATGCGCCACGCACCATTTATGCTGTGGATCACCGACCTGTCTTCGCCAGACCCCTACTATATCCTACCGATCATTATGGGCTTGACGATGATCATACAAACCAAGCTCAACCCCACGCCGCCTGATCCGATACAGGCCAAGGTAATGATGATTATGCCCGTCGTGTTTAGTGTGTTTTTCTTTTTCTTTCCGGCCGGCTTAGTGCTTTACTGGGTAGTCAACAACGTCCTTTCGATCGCGCAGCAGTGGATGATTAATCGTTCCCTCGAGCGCGCGGTGACAACCAAAGGGCATGGTAAAGCCTGAGACCGTTGCGGCGATTGCCACGGCGCCGGGACGGGGCGGAATTGGCGTCATAAGAATTTCCGGGGCGTCGTTAAGCCCATGGTTGCCGCCACTACTAGGCAAGCAACTGCGGCCTCGCCAGGCCACTTTCTGCAACTTTCTGGACGCCGGTGGCCAAACTTTGGACCAAGGCATCGCTATCTTTTTTCCCGCGCCCAATTCGTTTACCGGTGAAGACGTGCTCGAGCTCCAAGGGCATGGCGGCAACGCTGTATTGCAATTGATTTTGGCGCGCTGCCTGGAGCTGGGCGCCCGTCTCGCGGCACCCGGCGAGTTTACGCAACGCGCTTTTTTAAACAACAAAATTGATCTGGCCCAAGCCGAGGCTGTCGTTGACCTTATCGACGCGGCTACAGCAGAAGGCGCGCGCAGTGCGATGCGCTCACTTACCGGGGAATTTTCGGCGCACATACAATCTCTGGTGACTGGACTGATTGAGCTGCGTATGGCAGCCGAGGCAAGCATAGACTTCCCCGAGGAACAGATAGATTTTCTTAACGCCGACCGCGCCCAAACTAAACTCGCTGAACTATTGGCCCGTTTGGACGAGCTCTATGCCGCGGCCAAACGCGGGAGTTTACTTAAGGAGGGCCTAAGTGTCGTTTTAATAGGTCCGCCGAATGCGGGTAAATCCAGCCTGCTAAACCAGCTGGCCGGCGATGATTTGGCTATCGTAACCGCGCAACCCGGTACCACTCGGGACACTTTACACCACGACATTGCCATTGACGGTGTGCCGCTGCATATTATCGATACGGCGGGGCTTCGGGAGGGTGGCGACGAGATTGAAGCCCTGGGTATGGCACGTACCTGGGCTGCGGCGGAGCGCGCCGCTGTGGCGCTAGTTATAGTGGATGGCAGCCTGCCAGCGCAGCCCGACATCGCCGCTATTGTTGAGCGGATACCCCGGTCAACCCGATATTTAAAACTAATCAATAAAATTGACATTACGGGCGTTCCGCCTCACGTTGAAACTCAAGCGGACGCCGCCCACGTTTACCTGTCCGCCAAAACCGGGGCCGGTATTGACTTGTTACGCCTTGAGCTGTTGCGCCTGGCGGGCGGGCAGAGCGCCGGAGAGGGCGCGTATATGGCGCGAACCCGGCATCTCGAGTGTATCGCAGCCGCCCGCTCCGCTTTGACCGGCGCGCGGGATGTTTGGCATGAGCCAGAGCTGTTCGCGGAGGAGTTGCGCCGCGCACAGGACGCCCTAAATCGGATAGTGGGCGAGTTTAGCGCCGACGAACTGTTGGGTGAAATCTTCTCGCGGTTTTGTATCGGTAAATAAGTCACCCGCACATGTTTCACGTGAAACATTTCCGGTATGATGGCAGTTTTTCTAAGGCGTTAATCTAGAGCCCATGGAACATTTTGATGTGATTATCATTGGCGGCGGTCACGCCGGGACGGAAGCCGCCCTGGCAGCGGCACGCATGGGCGCCAATACCTTGTTGCTGACGCAAAACATTGAAACCCTGGGGCAAATGTCCTGCAATCCTTCAATTGGCGGGATCGGCAAAGGTCATTTAGTCAAAGAAATTGATGCCTTGGGCGGGGCCATGGCCGAGGCTATTGACGAAGCGGGCATCCAGTTCCGCACGCTCAACGCGAGCAAAGGTCCGGCTGTTCGCGCCACACGGGCCCAAGCTGATCGGGTGTTGTACCGGCAAGCCATTCGCCGGCGCCTGGAATCTCAAGATAACCTAAAAATCTTCCAACAAGCGGTGGCGGATCTGATATTAGACGGCGATAGCGTTACCGGCGTGGTCACCCAACTCGGCCTAAAGTTCAAAGCGCCGAGCGTGGTGTTAACTGCCGGGACTTTCTTGGCTGGCGTGATTCACGTAGGTTTGGCCAATTATGGCGCCGGCCGAGCCGGAGACCCGCCCGCCGCACAGCTAGCGCTGCGATTGCGTGAGTTTAAGCTGCCCGTGGGCCGGCTAAAAACCGGTACGCCGCCGCGCCTCGACGGGCGCACTCTTGACTATTCCGTCATGCAGATGCAACCCGGCGATGAGCCCACGCCGGTGTTTTCGTTTTTAGGCAACGCCGCCGCGCATCCGCAACAACTGCCTTGCTGGATTACCCACACCAATGAAAATACGCACGCTATTATACGCGCGGGCCTAGACCGCTCGCCGATGTATACTGGCGTCATCGAGGGCGTTGGTCCAAGATACTGCCCCTCAATCGAAGACAAGATCACCCGGTTTTATGAAAAAACCAGTCACCAGATTTTTGTCGAGCCCGAGGGTTTGGGCACCCATGAAGTTTATCCCAATGGCATTTCTACTAGCCTGCCCTACGACGTGCAGCTGAATTTGGTGCGCTCTATTCGTGGTTTTGAACGGGCCCACATCACCCGCCCCGGTTACGCGATTGAATATGATTACTTCGATCCGCGGGCGCTTAAACGCTCGTTGGAAAGCAAGGCTATTGCTGGGTTGTTTTTCGCCGGGCAGGTCAATGGCACGACCGGATACGAGGAAGCTGCGGCCCAAGGCTTGCTGGCGGGGATCAATGCCGCGCGCTTGGCTGCAAATCAAGAGCCATGGACCCCGGAGCGCCACGAAGCTTATCTGGGCGTGATGGTGGATGACCTGGTAACCCGTGGGGTGACAGAGCCCTATCGCATGTTTACCAGCCGCGCCGAGTACCGACTGATGCTGCGCGAAGATAACGCCGATTTGCGTTTAACCCCGGCTGGTCACGCGCTGGGTCTGGTGACGGCCGAGCGCTGGCAGCGTTTTTCGCAGAAACGCGAGGCCATTCTTCGCCAACAAACTTATATACAACACACCTTTATCCATCCCAAAAGCGTCGCAGCGAACGACATGCTTAGCGTGTTTGGGCAGCCTTTAGAGCGCGAATACAGCCTGCTAGACTTGCTGCGTCGCCCCAACGTCAGTTATGCGCAGCTGATGAGTTTGCCTGCCAGCGGTTTATTGCCGCTCGCCGATGACGTGCGCGAACAAGTGGAAATCCAGGCCAAGTACCAGGGCTATATTGAACGCCAACAAGATGAAGTGGCGCGCGCCCAACACAACGAACACCTTGCGCTGCCGTTGGGCCTGGACTATAAAATGGTACGCGGATTGTCTGCCGAGGCGCAGCAAAAATTGAATTTGCATCAGCCCGAGACCTTGGGCCAGGCAGCACGTATTCCGGGCATAACGCCCGCCGCCATATCCCTGTTAGCGGTGCACTTAAAGCGCGGGTTCGGCAACGCCCTCAAACAGCGCGCATGACTTTGGCGCCCGAGCTTGCCCGCGGCCTTGCGGAATTGGATTTAAGTCTCGAGCCTGCTGTGCACCAAAAACTGCTAACTTACTTGGCGCTGCTCGAAAAATGGAACCAAGTGTATAACTTGACGGCGGTGCGCAATCCCCAACAGATGCTTTACGCACATTTGCTGGACAGTTTAGCGGTACTACCTTATCTGCCGGCCGGTGCCATAGTGGATGTGGGCAGCGGCGCGGGCTTGCCGGGCATACCGATCGCACTGGCGCGGCCTGACGCCCCCATAACTTTACTCGATAGCAACCACAAAAAAGCCAGCTTTTTACGTGAGGCAGTGATGCAACTTGGTATAGAAAACATCGCGGTCGTGTGCCGGCGCGTGGAAGAATTTTTACCCGCGGAAAAGTTTGCGGTAGTCATCTCGCGAGCTTTTTCGGATCTCGCCGAATTTCTTCGTCTAACGCGTCACCTATGCGCGCCCGGGGGTAAATTTCTAGCCATGAAAGGCTTGCTTCCCTACGAAGAGCTTAACCAATTGCCGGCCGATATAACATTAGCGGATAGCCGACCTTTGCTCGTTCCCGGCGTAGAAGGCCAACGCCACCTATTAACGCTTGGCTTAGCGTGAGTAAAATTCTAGCGGTGACTAACCAAAAAGGCGGGGTAGGCAAAACGACTACCAGCGTAAATTTGGCGGCTAGTTTGGCGGCGGCCAAACAACGGGTGTTGTTAATCGACTTGGACCCGCAAGGCAACGCGACCACCGGCAGCGGTATCGACAAAAGCCAATTGCAAGAAACCGTCTACGACGTTTTGCTGGAACAACAACCCCTATCCAAAGTTCGCATCAGCACTTCTAGTCACTATGATTTAATCCCGGCGAATCGCGAGCTAGCCGGGGCAGAGGTGGAGTTAGTTGGGCTGACCCACAGAGAGAAGCACTTAAAAAAAGCACTGTTACCCATAGAGCAAGAATACGACTTTGTTTTAATCGACTGCCCGCCCGCTTTGAATCTGCTTACCGTAAATGGCTTGTGTGCCGCCCACGCAGTGTTGATCCCCATGCAGTGTGAGTACTATGCGTTGGAGGGTTTAAGCGATCTGGTGCAGACCATAAAAAAGGTGCGCGAGAGTTTAAATCCCGACCTAGAAATCGAAGGCCTGCTGCGCACTATGTTTGACCCGCGTAACGCGCTTGCGCAACAAGTGTCCTCACAATTGCAACAACATTTCGGTGCCAAAGTTTACGGCACTATTATTCCGCGGAATGTTCGCCTGGCCGAAGCGCCCAGCTATGGCATACCCGCGCTGATGCATGATCGCAATTCTAAGGGCGCGCAAGCCTATATGGCGTTAGCCGACGAGATGTTAGAACGCGTCGCAATATAGGCACAACATACAAGGAACGCTTTTGGCAAAATTAAAAGGCCTAGGCCGAGGGTTGGACGCGCTGTTGGGAAACGAACCAGGTTCGGCGCGCAATGAGACCTTGCGTCAGATTGACGTTGCCCGCTTGGTACCGGGAAAATATCAGCCGCGCACGCGCATGGATGAGGCGGCGCTCGCCGAACTCGCGCAATCTATAAAAAGCCAAGGTTTAATGCAACCTATTGTGGTGCGTAGCATCGCGTCCGGCCAATTTGAAATCATCGCCGGGGAACGCCGCTGGCGTGCCGCGCAACTCGCGGGCGTCGCACATATACCCGCACTGGTGCGAGAGATTCCCGATTCCCAAGCGCTCGCCTGGTCGTTAATCGAAAATATTCAGCGCGAAGACTTAAACCCTTTGGAAGAAGCCAAAGGCTTAAACCGCTTGGTGCAAGAATTTGCCATGACCCACGATCAGGCTGCGCTGGCAGTGGGGCGCTCACGCAGTGCCGTAACCAACTTGCTGCGCTTACTTAATCTCTCTCCCGCCGTACAAGAGCTGCTTAACAATAATGCCATTGACATGGGGCACGCACGGGCGCTTTTAGGCCTCACTCAAACCAAACAAAACGAATTAGCGCGGCGTATTGTAAATAAGCAGCTTTCAGTACGCGAAACCGAGCGCCTAGTGGGGCAAAAACCAACGGCACCGGGTAAGGCAAAAAAAGCGGATCGCGACATTTTGCGGCTCCAAGAAACCCTATCGCAAAAATTAGGCACAGTAGTTACTTTGCGCCACGGTAAAAAAGGCGCGGGGCAGATAGTGATTCGCTATGCGAATCTGGATGAACTCGAAGGCTTGCTAGCAAAATTTTAGCCGAGCCCGCGCTAAGCGCGTTATCCGCCCTCACTGTCTTTAAAACCGATGCGCCAATGGCTGCCATCACAAAACGGTTTATTGTTTGACGCGCCGCAGCGGCACAAGGTGTAATGCTCTAACGATGCCCCAATGGCGCGCGCTTGGTCGACCAACTGTATGCCGCCGGTAACAGCATAGGGCCCATCTTTGGTTACGGTAATCATTGGCGCCCGATCCTGGTCGCGATGTTCAACGTTATCCAAGGAATAACTTAATGCGCCGGATGGACATTTTTTGATGGTGTCGATAATCTCTTGAGTGCTGGCAGCGTCTGGTTCTATCCAGGGTTCCGTGCGCAACTTAAATACCGCGCTTAAGTTGTCGGTGCAAATCCCCGCGTGTGAGCAAATAGCACGATTATCGTGAATAGTAACTTGCTTTCCTTTGTAGTCCCGCCGCACATCTGCAACGCTAGCGCTGTTATTGCTATCGGCGAAGCCTATCTTCCCGTGGCTGCCATCACAAAACGGTTTATTGTTCGACGCGCCGCAGCGGCATAACGCCACCCCCGTTACGGTTAAACAAGGTGTGCCATCGGCTTTTTGAATATTAGGAATGACTCGCGGCGTGCCATCGTTGAGTAGATAGTAGGGCCCCTTGGCAAGACACGCAATTTTTGGAATGGCAGCGGCCATCAAAGATCCCCGCGTTTAGACTCCGACTTAGCTACGCGCCCTAGGAAAATTGCAAAAGTGTAGCGAGCCTCGGCCAAATTAAAGCTAGCCCTCAACTTCGGGCTTCACTGCCTCGGCGACAAACCCACACTCTTTTTGCGGACACACTTTTTCCGTGCCACGGCGTTTCGTCGTTTTTAGCGTCATAACCGGCCAAGCGCATTGTGGGCAAGCTTCCGCTAAGGGTGGATTCCAAACCGCGTAAGTACAATCGGGGTAGGTGTTGCAAGAGTAAAATAGTTTGCCGAATCGGCTTTTACGTTCTATCAAACTGCCCTTCTTGCAAACCGGGCAGCCCACACCGGTGTCTTTGGGTTTTTCCAGAGATTCGATGAACTTGCATTTTGGATAGGAGGCGCAGCCTATAAACCGCCCATAGGGACCGGATTTAATAACCAAGCCGCTATCGCATTTCGGGCAAAGCCGTCCCTCAACTACTTCCGGCGCAGTCGGTTCCGCATCGCCGGTCATATTGCGGGTGTAGTCGCATTCGGGGTATGCGGTGCAGCCGACAAATTTCCCACGCTTGCCTAAGCGCGTCGCTAGCGGCGCACCACACTTGGGACAAGCCTCATCCATGGCTTCCTGTGTGATGTCTTTACGTTCGACATTTTTCTTTTCTTCCACCTGCAAATGAAAATCCGTCCAAAAATCTTTTAATACCGGAATCCACTCGCTGGCACCCGTGGAAATGCTATCTAGTTGATCTTCCAACTTGGCCGTAAAGTCATAGTCCACGTACCGCGCAAAGTGCTGCGTTAAAAATTTGTTGACCACTTCACCGACATCGGTGGGCGTAAAGCGTTTTTTATCCAACAAGACGTACTCTCGTGCTTTTAGCGTGCTAATAATGCTGGCGTAAGTTGAAGGCCGACCTATGCCATACTCTTCTAGGGTCTTAACCAGACTGGCCTCGGTGTAGCGCGGTGGTGGTTGCGTAAAATGCTGTTCGCCAAAAATACTGTCCACCGGCACTTTTTCACCAACCTCCAAAACCGGCAATGTGGTCTCGCCCTCCTCCTCTTTGTCCTCTTCTTGGTCTTCCCGATACACCGCCATAAATCCAGGAAAGGTCAAAGTTTGGCCGCTGGCCCGAAACAGCGTTTGCTCATCGGGCACAGATAAATCCAAAGATACCGTGTCGTATTTAGCGGGGCACATTTGTGAACTTAAAGTGCGCTTCCAAATCATTTCGTATAACTTAGCTTGTTCCGGCGTGAGATACTCTTTGACGCTCTGCGGTGTGTGTGAAATGGACGTGGGGCGAATCGCCTCATGCGCCTCTTGCGCGTTCTTAGATTTGTTTTTGTAGGTTACCGGGCTACCCGGCAGATAATCCGCCGCAAAATTTTGCCCGATGTATTCGCGAATTTCGTTTAAAGCCTCGTTAGCTAAATTCACCGAATCCGTGCGCATATAGGTAATTAAACCCGTCGCGTTGCCCGCAATATTGACCCCCTCGTATAATTGCTGAGCAGTTTTCATTGTTCGATCGGTGGTCATGCCGAGTTTACGCACTGCTTCCTGTTGCAGAGTCGATGTAGTAAAAGGGGGTGAAGGCTGGCGCTGCTTGCGTTTTTTTTCTACTTTACTAACGGTAGCAAATTCGGCTTTGCTATTTTTTAGGTACGAAATAATCTCCGTTTGCCTAGCCTCGTTCGGGACGCTGAATTGCGTAAGCTTTTCCCCCTGGTACTGGGTCAGTTTTGCCCCAAATTTCTGACCGGCTTTTTGCGTATCTAAATGTATGGTCCAATATTCTTGGTTTTGGAACGCTCGAATTTCTTGTTCGCGCTCCACAATTAACCGCAAGGCGGGACTTTGTACGCGCCCCGCGGACAAGCCACGACGAATTTTTCGCCAGAGCAGCGGGGATAAATTAAATCCGACCAAATAGTCTAATGCGCGGCGCGCTTGCTGGGCGTTGACAAGTTGCATGGAAAGCTCCCGAGGAAGCGCCACGGCAGCTTGTACGGCCGATTGAGTAATTTCGTGAAAAACAACACGCTGGATGGTTTTATTTTTGAGTAACTTTTTTGCCTTAAGCATTTCAGTTAAATGCCAGGCAATCGCTTCACCTTCGCGGTCCGGATCGGTGGCCAGATAGACGTGCTCGGCGGTCTTCACCGCTTTGGAAATGGCGTCAACGTGCTTGGCGTTGCGCTCAATGGGCGCATAGTTCATAGCGAACTCGTGCTCGGTATCCACCGCGCCTTGTTTGGGGACAAGGTCGCGCACATGTCCGTAAGAGGCGAGAATTTCAAACGTGTCGCCCAAATACTTTTTAAGTGTTTTGGCTTTGGAGGGCGATTCTACGATTAAGAGATTTACAGCCATGTGCCGCTTTGTGCCAAAGCGGCAGATAATAAAAGCAATTCGGATATAAAACAAGCGCGCCGAGAAAGCGGCGCGAGCAAAACTTCATTTTTTAAAATTTTTCTCACCTGTTCGTTAATAGATACGTTGATATAAACCCCCGGGAAGCGCCGCAACTTGGCCCTCTAATTCCAGCGTCAAAAGTATGCCGGTCAGGTCTTCAATGGCAAATCCGCTTTGTTCTGCCAGGCTATTAATATCCACGGCGCTGTATCCCAAATGTGCAAACAAAGGATGGGCGCGTGGCGAAAATTTTTCCGCTGGCGGGGTTGCCGCCGAGGGGGAAAAGTTCAATTCCTCCAAAATATCTTGAGCGCGCTCCACTAATTTCGCACCTTGCTTAATCAGCGCGTGACAACCCTTGGCAAGGGGGGAATGTATGGAGCCGGGTAGCGCAAACACTTCCCTTCCCTGATCGGCGGCGAGGCGGGCGGTAATAAGTGAACCGCTCTGTTGCGCTGCTTCTATCACCAGACACCCTTGCGCCATGCCGCTAATTAAGCGATTGCGCCGTGGAAAATTATGTGCTTTGGCGGGTGTGCCCAGCGGAAATTCCGAGAGTAAAGCGCCTTCTGCGGCGATATCATGAGCTAAATCGCGGTGGCGTGCCGGGTATACCACGTCTAAACCCGTGCCACAAACGGCAACCGTTTTTGCGGCGCCTGCCAACCCGCCCGTGTGGGCCGCGCCATCTATGCCCAAGGCCAAGCCGCTTATTATCGTTAAACCCGCATCACTTAAGGCATGCGCAAAGGCGCGCGCATCTTTAAGTCCCTGCGCGGTCGCGTTACGGCTACCGACGACTGCGATTGCCGGTTGATTTAATAGCTCCGCCCGACCCTTTGCATATAGCAAAGGGGGCGGATCGGGTGTTTGCAATAGCAGTTGCGGGTAATTGGTATCGGCGAGGGTAACCAAATGATTGCCGGGACCCGCGAGCCAGCTCAGCTCGGTTGCAAAATCAGCATCATTAATCCCAGCAGCAATTTCTGCCGCGTGGTCGGGCGCAACAACCTTAGCCAATGCCGCCTGGCTTACGCTGAAAATATTTTTTGGCGAACCAAAATCAGTTAGCAGTTTACGATAGCTCGCGTCCCCCCAACCAAGGATTCGTTTTAGGGCAATCCAATATAGGAGCTCGGAAAAATCTCCCGTCACTGGCGCACGCTACCGTTAGTCATGCCTAAAAAGCTGCTGGGCGCAAATGCTTGAGAGGTCCTAGGGCGTACGCACGACATCCATGACGTAGACAGGGCGATTGGTGTTCATCACTAACGCGTACGACGCCCGCTCGAAAACGCGATAAACGTATACCAGCCCGGTGCGCGCATCGGGCAGGGTTACTGGCCCGCGTTTAGTCACGCGGCAGTGCGTCTTATAAACTTCCTTGGGATTAAAAAATTCCCCGAAACTAACTTTTGCACCGGGCTTTAGGCAACCGATATCGGCGTATACCCACTGCTCGTCGTTAGCCGCGCCGGCGCACTCCTCAAATGTTTCTTTTGGATCATAAGGGTCATTAAAACTTAAAGATTTGCCGCTTTTGACGCAGTCTTTGTCTAGATAGGCATAGGCTTTCTTAAGCCAAGATTCTTTCATGGGCTCGACGGTGCGGCCCTTACGATATACCGCCAACACGTGGCCCACCTCCAGCCCGTCGCGCTGGCCCCGATTAATCACTACCGTGGCATATTGACCAACGTCAGACACGCTGCCATAGGCGGAAATGATGCGCCCGGTGACTAATTTATCGGGGGCGCGAGGCACCTGATTGGTCAGCGGCGGCTCATTGATGGCGGGCATCAAACGGTCACGTACCGTAATTTCTTGCGGCGAGCGGGTGATTTCTATGGTGGCGGGCTCGCCTGCTTTAACTAGGTGGGCTTCCCCTAAGTACACCGCTTCGTTACCCAATACCTCATTGGTCTCCGGATCAATTAAAGTTTTGCCGGGCCGATAAATTTTCCAATCCGTTACGCCCGCGGCGCGCGCCCCTACCGCGTAGGCAATATCCCCAGTTCCCAACACCACCCGTTCTTCCTCCGCGCCAGCGATATACGGCGCACCCTGAAGGGTGTCTTCTTCTAGGATCAGCGGCTGACTTAAAAAAGGTGCGATCGCGTTAGGGGAAATGGCGGGAATGGCGCTGGCTTGTAACGCTTCAGATCGCACTTGCGGCGACAAGCGCACAGTCTCAAGCCCCTGGGGGGCGCCGCCTTGATCACGCGGCCCTAGCTTGCCGTTGCGCAATAGGCTTAAACGCGCCCCGCTGGCGGTTTTATCTAACACGATCACGTCACCGGGATAAATCAGGTGCGGGTTTTTAATTTGCGTTTTGTTCATTTGCCAAATTTCCGGCCAGCGCCACGGTTCTTTTAGAAATTTCCCGGAAATTTCCCAAAGGGTGTCGCCTTTTACTACTACATAGCGATCCGGCGCTGTTTCCTGAAGGGCGAGCTCTTCGGCAGAAACGAATGATGACACTAGGCTAAAAAACGCCAGGCAAGTTATAATAGATTTTTGCATTAGCAACTCCCGCGAGTTAATATTTTTAGCTAGGTGTTTCTAGCTTCGACGTCGTGGCCAGTCTTTACTGAATTAGAATATAGCACCAGATTCAGCTAGTTGTATTAAATTCTGCATGTAATGAGTTAAATAAGCAAGCATTTATGGCTATTTTAAATATACTCCGTTACCCGGACCCGCGTTTGCATACTATAGCGCAACCGGTGGTTACAATAAATGACGACGTCAAGCGCTTTGTCGCCGATCTGGCGGAAACCATGTACGCGGCGCCTGGGGTGGGCCTAGCGGCAACCCAAGTGAATCGTCACCAGCAAATTATCGTCGTCGATACGTCAGAGACGCGCGATCAATTGTTGGTTTTAATTAATCCGATCATCGTTGAGCGCAGCGGCAGCGTATTGCGTGAGGAAGGTTGCTTATCCGTTCCTGGCGTTTTTGAAAAAGTAGCGCGCGCAGATAGCATTACCGTTCAAGCCTTAGATAGCCGGGGGGCCTCATTCACCCTTAAGGCCCATGACTTCCTGGCGGTATGTATACAGCATGAGATCGATCATTTAATGGGGAAAGTATTTGTGGAATATTTGTCTCCCCTTAAGCGCAGCCGTCTACAGCAAAAACTAAAAAAACAAGCACGAGCAACCGCGTAAGCTAAGGCCGGCATCGCATGCGGATTATTTTTGCCGGCACCCCCGCTTTCGCTAGCATAGCGCTAGCGCGAATTCTTCATGCGGGGCACGAAGTTGCGCTGGTATTAACGCAGCCCGATCGCCCTCGGGGTCGGGGTTTGAAGACCTCGCCGAGCGCGGTGAAGACATTAGCGGCGGCGCAGCGGCTGCCCATTTCTCAGGCGCCGTCTTTGCGCACCCCGGAAGCTGAGCGAATGATCGCGAACCTCCATGCGGACGTGATGGTGGTCGCGGCTTATGGCATGCTCATACCCGCTTTTATGCTGCAACAACCCCGCTATGGTTGCATCAATATTCACGCCTCATTGCTGCCGCGCTGGCGCGGCGCCGCCCCCATACAGCGGGCCCTGTTAGCCGGTGATGTCAGTACCGGCATAAGCATTATGCAAATGGACGAGGGTTTAGACACCGGCGCGATCCTCGTGCAAGAGGCGCTACCGATTGCTTCTGATGATAACGCACAAACCTTGCATGATAAGCTCGCCGTCTTGGGAGGCGAATTAATCGTTGCGACGTTGGCCGCGCTTCCCCGGGGATTAAGCGCGCGGCCGCAGCCCCAGTCTGGCGTAACCTACGCGGCCAAACTTACCCCCGGAGAAGCCGAACTAAATTGGCAATTGTCTGCGACCGAGTTGGCTCGCGCAGTGCGCGCTTATAACCCCTACCCGGTCGCGCGTACCCATTATGGCGGCGCAAGCTTGCGTATCTGGCAGGCACAGCCGGTGGCAGCAAAAGGACTAGCGACGCCCGGGACCATCACCGCCATTGATGACAAAGGCATTACCATTGCTTGCGGAGAGGGCGCGCTAATCATTGAAGAAGCGCAGCGTGCCGGGGGCAAGCGCTTAAATGCGAAGGCATTGCTACAGGGATTTCAGATGAAAGTCGGCAGTCAATTGAATTTTCCGGCGCCGGCCCCATCTTAGCAGAGCACAACTACGAAAGAAGGAACGCAATGTTTGGAAACTGGTTAAAAACGGGCTTATTAATGGCCGGCATCGTCGCTTTGTTTGGCGCGATAGGCGCGGCATTGGGCGGTGGGCAGGGTATGTTAATAGCGCTTGTGATTGCCGCGGCCATGAATCTTTTTGCCTACTGGAATTCGGACAAGCTAGTTTTAAAACTCTACAACGCCCAGGAGGTGGACGAAACCAGCGCACCTCAACTATACGCGATGGTTAAGGAGTTGGCACAACGCGCCGCGCTACCCATGCCGCGGGTTTATATTATTGGTGAGGCCCAGCCCAATGCTTTCGCCACCGGGCGCAACCCGCAGCACGCGGCCGTGGCTGCCACCACTGGCATAATCGCTGCTTTAAGCGCCGCCGAGTTGCGGGCGGTATTGGCGCATGAGCTCAGTCACGTGAAAAATCGCGATACCTTGATCTCAACTATTTCGGCGACCATGGCTGGCGCCATTTCTACGCTCGCTAACTTCAGCATGTTTTTTGGCGGAGATAATAATCGAGGTGGCCACCCTATCGTCGCAATTTTAGTCATGATTTTTGCTCCCCTAGCCGCCATGCTTATTCAGTTTGCGGTATCCCGCGCTCGAGAATTTGAAGCCGATCGCGGCGGCGCGGAGATTTCCGGAGACCCATTGGCGCTGGCTTCCGCCTTGCAAAAAATCCACAGCTTTGCCCAGCGGGCTCCGTCGGCAACAATGGAGCGTCATCCGGAAACGGCACAAATGATGATTATCAACCCTTTATCCGGGGGTGTTCGCGGCCTCTTTAGCACGCATCCGGCGACCGAAGAACGGGTAGCGCGACTAACCGCCATGGCGGGACGCGTTGTATGAAACCCAGGCGCTCGCCGCGCGGGTCGTAGCGCGCGTTCTTGCAGGAAAAAATTTAAACCTAGCCCTAAGCGAAATCGAGATCACTCGCCTCCCGGCGGGGCAGCGCGCGGCCTTGCAAGATATGGCTTATGGCACTTTGCGTTTCTATGGCCGGCTGCGCGCGATTTTGCAAATATTATTGGTAAAGCCGATTAAGGATGACGTTGTTTATACGTTAACGTTGGTTGCGCTATACCAATTGAATTTCGCGCGTGCCGCAGATCACACCGTGGTGGCTAACGCAGTGCAAGCCTGCGTAAGCTTGCAAAAAACTTCTGCGAAGTCGCTGGTCAACGCGGTTTTGCGACAGTTTTTGCGCGACAAAGTAGGTTGCCTGGAACGTGCCTTGGCATCCGGAGATGTAGCCATGTTTTCCCACCCGCAGTGGTGGATAGATAAGGTGCGACAAGCCTATCCCGGTGCCTGGGAAACCCTCTTGGAAGTCAATAATAGCCACCCGCCAATGACGCTTAGGGTGAATACCCGTAAGCTCACCACGACGGCGTATTTACAACGCCTGTTTGAGCAGGGAGTCGCGGCGCAGCAAATTGGCGGCGCCGCTATTCGCTTAGCTCAGCCTATGCACACGGACGCTCTGCCGGGGTTCACGCAAGGCTGGGTGTCGGTACAGGATGCGGGCGCACAGCGCGCTGCCGAGCTGCTTAATGCGAAACCGGGCATGCGGGTACTCGACGCATGTAGCGCGCCAGGCGGCAAGGCGGCGCATTTGCTTGAAACACAAGAGCTGTGCTTAACGGCGTTGGATATTGACCGTGGCCGATTAGATAAAGTCCAGCAAACCTTTTCAAGGTTAGGCTTGACCGGCATTTGCGTGCAAGGTGACGCTAGTCAACCGCAGCAGTGGTGGGACGGTCAGCCCTATGATCGAATTCTCGCCGACGTGCCCTGCACGGCCTCCGGCGTTGTGCGGCGTCACCCCGACATTAAATGGTTAAGACGAGCTGAAGATATTCACAGCTTTACTGGGCAACAAGCCGCCATACTTGATGCATTGTGGCGCTTACTGGCCCAAGGTGGTAAATTGCTATACGCCACCTGCTCTATTTTTCGCGAAGAAAACCACATGCAGATTGAGGCTTTTTTACAGCGCACGCCCGACGCTTTTTTTGAAAACCGGGACGATAGTGATGGGCAAATACTGCCCCATGCGGATTACGATGGATTTTATTATGCGCTGTTGGCTAAGCGAGCTTGATTGCTTTGCGTATTAAACGCTACGTGCGTTGGGGGATTTGCCTGCTCATGTGGGCCATGGTCCCAGTGCAAGCTGAGGGCTTCGCAATTAAAAGCGCTAACTTAGAGCTGAAAGACGAGGTCTACTATTTAAATGCGCAACTGGAGGTGAGTCTTAACCGCACCCTGGAAGACGCCGTGAACCATGGCCTCCCTTTAAATATGGTGTTGGAATTTAGGCTCGCTAGACCCCGGGCGTTTTGGTTCGACGAAGACATCGCGGCGGTGCAGCAAAATTTGCGCGTAAGCTACCACGCTTTAACGCGCCACTATCAGCTAAGCAGCAATCTTACTCAAAAAAATTTCCTCAGCTTAACGCAACTGCTCGAAGAGCTATCGGAAATTCGCGGCTGGCCGGTCTTAGATCGAAGCCTGGTAAAAAAACGCTATAGTTATGTCGCCAGTTTGCGCCTGCGGCTGGACCTAAGCCAATTGCCACAACCCTTGCAGGTCAACGCCATCGGTTCTAAGGATTGGAACTTAGTTTCCGACTGGTTTCAATGGCCGCTCGTCCCATGAAATTTCTGCTAAACGTTCCTGTCATCAAATATATTGTTATCGCCTGCTTGACCCTGGGCGTGGTGTTGGTGTATTTACTCTCCCGGGCAAGCGCGCAGAGCGCCACGCTTTCGCAAAGCTATACGCTGTTGTTGGTTTTAAATGTGCTGCTTGCCGCGGGGCTGCTTATCCTCATTATTTATCAATTATGGGTGCTCACGCGGCGTTTAAAATCGCGCATTTTTGGTTCGCGCTTGTCGCTACGACTATTGTGGATGTTTGCGCTCATGGCGGTAGTACCCGGGGTAATTATTTATGCGGTGTCAGTCAATTTTCTAACCAAAAGCATCGAGTCGTGGTTTGAAGTGCGCGTGGACAGCGCTCTTGAAGCCGGCATCAACCTTGGCCGATCGGCGCTCAACAACCAATTGCAGGATCTTGTAGCCAAAAGCCAGGTCATCGCGGAAGCAATTAGCAGCCTGCCACCGGGTGAGCACGTGGGACGCTTGCATGAACTGCGCGAGCAGCTTGCGGTGCAAGAAGCGGCGCTTTTTACTCCGCGCGGTCAGGTACTGGCTTTTTCCAGCAGCGAGCGCGCAGTTTTTTTACCGGAGACGCCTACTGCTTCCGTGTTGCGTCAAGCCCGCAGCCAAACAAGTTACAGTGCAATAGAAACCACCGAGGCGAAGGGCCTATACGCCAGGGTGGTGGTACCAGTCAATGTTTTAAACCTCACGGAAGAGCTGCGCGTGTTACAACTTGTTGAGCCCGTTCCGGCTGAGCTGGCGCAAGACGCAAGTGCGGTCCAAGCTGCGTATCGCGACTATCAGCAGCTTTCTTTATCGCGCGCCGGCTTAAAAAAAATATTTGGATTAACGCTGACCCTGACCTTGCTACTAGCATTACTCTCCGCGATTTCCTTGGCGTTTTTATTAAGCGAGCGTCTCTCTGCGCCGCTTTCCATTTTGGCGGAAGGCACGCGCGCCGTGGCCCAAGGTAATTTTAGCCGGCTAAATCCGGTCCACAGCCGTGACGAATTAGGGCGCTTAGTGCGATTTTTTAATCGTATGACTAAGCAGCTTGCCGAAGCAAAAATGACAACCGAACTATCCCAGCACCAGTTGCAAGCAGCCAAAGCTTATTTGGAAAGCATTTTGGCGCATCTTTCCACTGGCGTGCTGGTGTTCGATCAACAATTTTATTTGCGCAATATTAATCCCGCGGCGGCGCAAATTCTAAGCATCAATGCCGAACCCCTGTATGGCGTTAAACTCTTGGAGTGGCCACAGAAAAACCCTGCTATTAGTTTATTGGCAACCACTATTTGTGCGCAATTTCAGGCCGGCGGCAGTAAAGATTGGCAGCTGCAAATGGAATATGAAAAAGACGAGCACAAGCAAGTCTTGTTGGCTCGCGGCACCCGGCTGCAGGCGGAAACCGAAACCGGTTACGTGGTCGTGTTCGATGACATTACGCAGCTGCTGCAGGCCCAGCGCGACGCTGCCTGGGGAGAGGTTGCACGGCGCTTGGCCCATGAAATTAAGAATCCGCTTACACCCATACAGCTTTCCGCCGAGCGGCTAGAAAAAAAACTGGCCTTAAAATTGTCTGTTTCAGATGCTGACGTTTTGCACCGCGCGGTGGCGACGATTGTCAATCAAGTTACAGCATTAAAACGCATGGTTGATGCCTTTAGTGAATATGCACGCAGTCCCACTTTAAAAATGCAAAGCTTAGATTTAAACCATTTAGTTAAAGAAGTGCTGACCTTATATGAAACGTTGGACGCCCGTGTCAATTTGCAGCTTTCACCTGTTCTGCCCCCCGTGAGCGGTGATCTGACGCTGTTGCGTCAAGTAATACATAATCTTTTACAAAACGCCCAAGACGCGTTGTCCGGGGTGCCAAATCCCGAAATTACCGTAACCACCACTTTTGAAAATGGTCGGGTGCGATTAACTATAAAAGACAACGGCAGCGGTTTCCCCGAGGCAATCATGACGAAAGCGTTTGACCCCTATGTGACCACTAAAGAAAAGGGTACAGGCCTGGGCCTCGCGGTAGTGAAAAAAATTGTAGACGAGCATCATGGTGCGGTGCGAATAGAAAATCTAGAACCCGCTGGGGCGTCAGTCAGCTTATTTCTTAATGAAGCGGAAGCCGCGTAATGCATCCAAACCATATTTTAGTCGTGGATGATGAAGCTGGGATACGCGAATTGTTGCGAGAAATACTCCAGGACGAAGGCTATCAAGTTAGCCTCGCGGAAAATGCATCCGCCGCTCGCTTGATGCGCCAACAATTACGACCAGATTTAGTATTGCTGGATATTTGGATGCCAGATAGTGACGGCATAACTTTGTTAAAGGAGTGGGCGAGCTCCAACATGCTAACTATGCCGGTGGTCATGATGTCGGGTCATGGCACCATAGATACCGCGGTCGAGGCAACCAAAATTGGCGCTTTTGATTTTTTAGAAAAGCCCATTACTTTGCAGAAACTGTTAAAAACAGTAGGCCGGGCACTGAAGAAATCCACACAACTTAGCAATACGGAAACTAATCTCTCCCAATTGGGCAAAACCCCCCTAGTTGAGGACCTTAAAAAACGCTTGTTGAAAATAGCACCGCTTAAAACGCCGCTCTTGCTAGTGGCCGAAGAGGGTGCGGGTGCCGAGATTTGCGCGCGCTTTCTTTGTGCGGCGCAAGCCCCGTGGGTTGTGGTGGAAAGTGAAACTCAACTCTTAGATCAGCATGTAGAGTTGCTGATGCGGGTCAGGGAAGGCGTTTTATATGTGAGCGAGGTGACGTCGTTGAGTTTGCCGACTCAAAAAGCGCTGCAGCGGTTAATACCCAGGTTGGAAAAACATAATGCGCGTTTAGTTTGCGCCACTCAAAAAAATCTTAGGGAGTTGGTGGAAGTGGGTAAGTTCGACCCCCAGCTTTATCAGCAGCTGTCGGGGCTGACCTTAGGTGTGCCCAGCTTGCGGGAACATCCCGAAGATATTTGCTATCTTGCCGTGCTGTTATTGTCGCAACTTGCGGAGCGTCAAGAAACGCCCGCCAAACGTTTTACCGCAGGCACTTTACAGATGCTGCGTAACGAAACATGGCCGGGCAATCTCACGCAGTTGCAGTCGGTCGTCAGAACGTTGGCGTGGACTTCCCTGGGCGAAGAAATTACCGAAGATGATTTACAGCGTGTGTTGACACAAACGAGTAACATTCCCGCTGCCTCTACCGCACCCAGTCACGCCTGGTCATTGGATCTGCCGTTACGTGAGGCGCGCGATAATTTTGAGCGCATCTATTTTGAGCATCACATCGCCAAGGCGGCCAGCAACATGAGCAGGGTCGCAGAAAAAGTCGGATTAGAGCGCACTCACCTGTATCGCAAGCTCAAACAACTCGGTATCAAAACCAAAAAAATGGAATAGCGTGTCGGCACTGGAATCTTTTGAAAAACTTCTCGCCCAAGGCCAGGATAACGCCCTGCTGCGTTATAGTTTGGCAATGGAGTACTTAAAGTTAAACCATACCAACCGGGCCATCGAGCATTTAAAGGCCGCGCTGCAGCACGATCCGACTTATTCGGCGGCCTGGAAGCACTTGGGGCGAGCTTACGAAGCGGGCGGAGATTTATCGCAAGCGGCTGATACTTATTCTAAAGGAATAGAAACAGCGGAGAAAAGGGGCGATAAGCAGGCCGCAAAAGAAATGGGCGTGTTCCTGCGCCGCATCAATAAAAATAAAGACTAATTACGCCTTATCAGCGAGTGGTGGAGTCGAGGAGGATCGAACTCCCGACCTTCGCATTGCGAACGCGACGCTCTCCCAGCTGAGCTACG
>CAYYOS010000027.1:0-21557 GCA_964473355.1 uncultured Burkholderiales bacterium
GCTACCCCCGACAATTTTTATATAAGCCTGGATTCCCGCTTCTCGCGGGAATGACAGAAGTAGTGAGTTATTTATCAGCTGCTTGCAAAACAGAGATGCATCGTAAAGCCGCTACATTTCCTTCCTATTAGCGCGAAACCGACGCACGCTACTAAATGTAAGCACGCCGCCAATCATTAATAATGCCGCATAATTTCCCCAGACTATAAATGGCGTACGCCCCGCGTACCCCTGAGCATAACCATCTAAACTCATGTCCACAAATTCCGGGGCGCGCGCGACTACCACACCCTTTTCGTTTATAAACGCCGTAACCCCGGTATTGGTGGCGCGTAGCATATAGCGCCCCGTTTCCAACGCACGCATTTGCGAAATCTGTAAATGCTGTTGTGGGCCTATGGAATGCCCAAACCAAGCGTCGTTAGTTAAGTTGGCTAGCATGGTGGCCTCCGGCAATTGTCTGATAATTTCTTCACCAAAGACGTCTTCGTAGCAGATATTTACGGCGACTTTCTGCCCCGCAACTACCATAGGCGGCTGATTTTTCCCACCTCGTGAAAAATCCGATAGGGGAATATGTAGATAGTGCAGGACCCACGCAAATATAGGCCGTAGGGGTAAATACTCGCCAAACGGAACTAAGTGGTGTTTGCGGTAAATTTGCGTCGGCGCTGTGCCGAAATTAAACGCGCCATTATAGTACGCCACACTATCATTACGCTCGATCGCGTCTGGGATGCCACTGATAACGTCCGCGCCCCTATTTTGCACGTGGCTTCGTAGTTTGTTTAAATAGAGTGAAGGGATTTCATCCCTAAATATTGGGAAGGCGGTTTCCGGTAAGATAATTAACTGACTTTTGCTCTTTAAAACAAAATCGCCATAACGTTGCAAGGTGCTGACGAGCATTTCCGGACGCCATTTTCGATCTTGGGCGATATTGCCTTGCACCAAACTCACGGAAACTAAAGGGCCCGTGGGCGTAGTCCAAGGCACTTGCTTTAATCCCCACCCGGCCGCCCAAATGACTACCAGCGGCACAAAAACTTTTGCGCTGCGGGCGCCACTTAGGACGCCAGCAATGAGACCTGCACTGCCCGCTACCAATAAGGAGACGCCATAAACGCCGAGCAGCGGCGCATACCCCGCCAAGGGGCTATCCGGCGCTTGTGCGTACCCTAAGGCTAACCACGGAAAGCCTGTGAGTATCCATCCTCTAACCCACTCCAGGAGTACCCATAATGCCGCCATGGGCAGTATGCGCGCATAATTGTCTTCACCTTTAAAGAAAGTTTGTAACAGCCCAACCAGCGCCGGAGCCAGGGCTAAAAAAGTGCAAAACAAAAAGGTGGCGGCCGCAGCCATGGGCATGGACATGCCGCCGAAATCGTGCAAGCTAATGTAAATCCAATTTACACCCGCCCCAAAAAAGCCCAAGCCAAAACTAAATCCGAGGAGCGCTGCTTGCCATTTCGATGGCGTTTGTAGCCACAGCGAAAAAAGACCGGCTAATGTCACAATGGGCACGACATAAAAATTGAACGGCGCAAATCCAAAAACCGAAACTACGCCAAAAAGAAAGGCAGCCATTATCGGCCAAGCACGCACTAGCATTAGCTCAGATTACCCAGCAGCGCCACTGCTACGATTTTGAAAATGCCAAAACAAACAGTATCACTCCGGCGCGGATACAGGCGCGGGTGACAATAACTTTTCCACTAAAAGCGTATGCACGCGCCGGCTATCGGCACGCAACACGCTGATTTTTAGCCCCTCAAAGATGACTTGCTCGCCGCGTTTTGGCACGCGGCCAAATTTACTTATGACCAACCCGCCTACGGTGTCGTATTCCTCGTCACTCACCATAACCCCCAGCGTGGCGTTGAAGTCCTCAATCTCTGCCAAGGCTTTCACCCGATAGCGCCCGCTGGGGTCTTGAATGATGTGCGCCTCGGTCTCGTCGGCATCGAACTCATCCTCAATTTCACCGACGATTTGCTCTAGCACATCCTCGATAGTTACCATGCCAGAAACGCCACCATATTCATCCACTACAATAGCGATGTGATTGCGGTTACTGCGAAAATCTTTGAGCAAAACATTTAATCGTTTGGCTTCGGGAATAAATACCGCGGGTCGTAACATCTCGCGTACGTTAAATTCTTCGCCCGCGTAATAGCGCAACAAATCTTTGGCGAGCAAAATGCCAATAACATCATCTTTGTTTTCCCCAATTACGGGGAAACGGGAATGCGCGGTTTGCATCACTAAGGGAATAAACTCCTCGGGCGAATCTTGAATATCAATCACGTCCATTTGTGAGCGCGGAATCATGATATCGCGCGCCTGCATTTCCGAGACCTGCAATACGCCTTCAATCATACTTAATGCGTCGCCGTCTAAGAGATTTCGATCATAGGCTCCATGCAATAGTTGTATAAGTTGTTCACGATCTTCCGGAGCGCGTAACAAAAATGCGCTTAGGCGCTCCAACCAATTCGATTTGATTTGCTCTTCCATTTCGCCTATCTCAATTTACTTGCGCGGAGTTATAAGGATCATTAAATCCCAGTGTTTGCATAACGGACGTTTCTAACGCCTCCATTTCTTTTGCGGAGGCATCCTGTTCATGGTCAAAACCCTGCAAATGCAATATCCCATGGACTATCAAATGTGCGTAGTGCGCTTCCAGGTCTTTACCTTGTTCCCCGCTTTCCCGCTCAATAACCGGCGCGCAGAGAATTAAGTCCCCGGAACATGGCACGGTTTGGTAGCCAAAACTCAACACATTAGTAGCGTAGTCGCGACCACGATACTGACGATTTAAGATGCGTGCCTCATCTTCATCCACGACTCGCACCGTCACCGTCATGTCCTCTCGCATTGCAGCGGCCACCCAGGATTTTATTTTTTGCCTAGAAGGGAGAAAAACTCCCCCCGCTGCAAATTGAACAGTGAGAGACAACCGGCTTGATAGTTTAGATTCGGCTTTTGGCCTCAAAGCGCTCATAGGCATTCACTATTTTTTGTACCAGCGGATGGCGCACGACGTCTTCAGATTTAAAGAAAGTAAAGGCGACGCCTTTAACATTTTTTAAAACTTCTATGGCCTGAATTAAACCGCTTTGCTGCCCTCGCCCTAAATCGATTTGGGTAACGTCTCCGGTAACCACCGCTTTGCTGCCAAAGCCAATACGCGTCAGAAACATTTTCATTTGCTCTATGGTGGTGTTTTGCGCTTCATCCAATATGATAAAAGAATGGTTGAGTGTGCGTCCGCGCATATAGGCCAAAGGCGCGATTTCTATGGCGTTGCGCTCAAAAAGCTTACCTACCCGGTCCGAACCCATGAGGTCGTATAGGGCGTCATACAATGGCCGTAAATAGGGATCAACCTTTTGCGCTAAATCTCCCGGCAGGAAACCTAGCCGCTCCCCCGCCTCTACCGCGGGTCTTACTAACACGATGCGTTTAACGCTCTCACGTTCTAGGGCATCAACTGCACTTGCTACAGCGAGGTAGGTTTTTCCTGTGCCTGCAGGCCCCACGCCAAAGGAAATATCGTGCTGCTGAATTTGATTGAGGTAGATATTTTGCCGCTCCGTACGGCCATGCAAGTCTGGCTTACGGGTCATCAATACCGGCATTGCGCCGCCTATGCCATTACCCCGCGGCTTCGCGATTTCAATGAGCCCCAGCTGTACGTCTTCGACATCCAGTGATTTGCCGGATTTTTGATAAAAATTTTGCAAAGCTTGGCCGGCTAGTTCGATCTGCTTCGCGCCCCCTGATAAAGTGAAATGCTCCCCGCGCCGGGCGATTTGTACATCCAAAGCCGTCTCTATTTGTTTTAAATGCTCATCAAGCACACCGCACAAGTTGGCTAATCGATTATTATCAACGGGGGTAAACGATACCTCGATAGATTTGGGCTTCACGTTATAGTACGGCGTTGGCACGCAGGGAGGAGTGCAATGCTTCGGTTATTTGCACGGTGATAAATTGCCCAATTAAACTGGTCGGCCCGGGAAAATTAACCACGCGATTATTCTCTGTGCGTCCAAAAAGATGCTGTCCATCTTTTGCCACCCCTTCAACTAAAATACGCTGTTGGGTGTGACACATTTTTTCGCCCACACTTAAAAGTTGCGCCTCCAGTTTTTCCTGCAAAATAGCTAGCCACGTTTTTTTTACCCTTAGCGGAATGGGATCATGTAAAGCCGCTGCCGGCGTGCCTGGCCTCGCGCTATATAAAAAACTAAAGCTATTATCAAAGCCAACCTCATCAATAAGTTTTAAGGTCGCCGCAAAGTCTGCCTCGGTTTCCCCGGGAAAACCGACAATAAAATCGGAACTTATCGAGATATCCGGGCGCGCTTCACGTAAACGCCGCACGATGGATTTATATTGAAGCGCCGTGTAGCCCCGCTTCATAGCGGCGAGTACGCGGTCAGAGCCCGCTTGCACCGGTAAGTGGATGTGGCCGGCTAATTTCGGAATATCCGCAAAGGCTGCGACAAGGCTGGGCGTGCATTCCAGCGGATGGGAAGTGGTAAAGCGGATACGCCCGATACCGGGGATAGCCGCCACCGCATGCAAAAGTAGCGCTAAATCTGCGATGACTTCCCCGTCAATCGTCCCGCGATAAGCGTTGACGTTTTGTCCGAGTAGCGTCACTTCCTTAATGCCAAGCTTCGCCAGCGCGCTAACTTCTTTAATAATGTCCGTAAAAGGCCGGGAAAATTCGCTGCCGCGGGTGTAAGGCACCACGCAGAAACTACAGTATTTACTGCAACCTTCCATGACAGAAACGAAGGCACTAACGCCCGAGACAGGGGGGGTAGGTAGGTGGTCGAATTTTTCAATTTCTGGAAACGAGATATCAACTTGCGCTTTGCCGGTTTGCTGCCGCGCGGAAATAAGCGCTGGTAAACGGTGCAAGGTTTGCGGGCCAAAGACCATGTCCACGTAGGGGGCGCGCGACACGATGGCTGCACCCTCTTGACTGGCGACGCATCCGCCCACACCGATGAGTAAATGAGGCTTTAGTTGCTTGAGGTGCTTCCAGCGGCCCAACTGATGAAAAACTTTTTCCTGAGCTTTTTCGCGAACCGAGCAGGTATTAAGTAGGATGAGATCCGCGTCTTCGACGTTGTCCGTAACTTCCATTGCCAAGTTCGCCTGCAACACGTCCGCCATTTTGGCCGAGTCGTACTCGTTCATTTGGCAACCAAAAGTCTTGATGAAAACTTGTTTTACCACAAAGGAAATGACGAAAAGGGGAAGGTTATTGTATAGGAATAATAGCGCGGGGGAAACGTGTTATTGAGCCGTGACAGCCGTAGCGGTTTCGGCTTCTTCAGGTGTCATAATCCAGATTTTTACCACCTCGCCACGCATGTCTAGTTGATAAAAAATTCTGGCTTGTTGGTTTAAGGAGTGTGGAAAAACCATCATATTGGCTTGGTTACGCACTTGCACACCCGGCGCTAAACGAAAAGATTCGGAATCAATTTGCACCACGGGGAATGCCAGACCAGTTAAGGTCCCTTTACGAACATCATGGGGCAACATTCTGCCGGCTATTGCCAGCGGCAGAAAACTCCATAAAAGTAGACACGCTAAGAACGTTCGCATGGCTGTAAGTATAGCTGAATAGGGCAATGGTGGCGAATCAGGGATTTGAACCCCGGACCAATGGATTATGATTCCACTGCTCTAACCACTGAGCTAATTCGCCACAAATGAAGCCGGGTGATTCTCCGCTCAAAGCACCAGAGTGTCAAGTAAACCCATGATCGAAGCGGAGCAATAAAAAAGCTAGCCGATAAGCCGGGTTCTGTCGTGGACAGTCATCCATCTAGACGCTAAGTTACCCCAGCGTTCAAGCAACCTACCCGGAAACAGCGCGAGCCACGCTAAGGTTTCCTTATTTGGTCTTGCTCCGGATGGGGTTTACCCTGCCATTTGTGTTACCACAAATGCGGTGCGCTCTTACCGCACCTTTTCACCCTTACCTATCACTAGGCGGTATATTTTCTGTGGCACTTTCCATAGCCTCACGGCTTCCGGCCGTTAACCGGCATCCTGCTCTGTGGAGCCCGGACTTTCCTCTACGCGTTGTTGCGCAGCGACTGTCTAGCTAGCTTTAGAGCTATCTTACCATATCGGACCGCCCCCTATTGACACTCATTTTTATAGGTGCTATACCCAATAAAGAATGCGAGTTTTTCCTGTCCGACTATGTTCATATAGGAGGCTTTATGCGACAAAGACTATACTTCACCTTACCCGACGTCGAAAGCGCAAAACAAACGTTTAATGATTTACTGCTGGCCCGTATCGAAGAGCGACATATTCATGTGGTAGCTAAGGATGATATTTCTTTAGAAGGTTTGCACGAAGCCTCTATTATTGAAAAAAGCGATATCGTACATGGCGCAGAAGTTGGCTTAATTATCGGCGGATTGGTGGGTTTAGTCGCAGGCATCATAGTATTAATTTCCCCGCCGGAAGGCATCTCCTTAAAGCTTGTTACGGTGCTCATTACAGCGCTTATTGGCGCGGCATTCGGTGCATGGGTATCGAGCATGAAAGCGAGTTCAATCCCTAATTCGCGCCTTAAAGCTTTTGAAGACGAAATTGCGTCCGGTCGGATTTTAATGATGGTCGACGTGCCGCGCAGTCGCGTAGACACGATACAGGAAGTCATCTTGGCAAGACACCCGGAGGCGGTTGCACGTGGGGTAGAAGCTACGGTCCCGGCCTTTCCCTAATCGTCTATCAGCTTCCAGTTGAGCATGTAGCCCGCGCGAAACGGGATAAGCGAGGCCTCACCCATGGGTAAGGTATCGGGCACCCGCCAACTTGCTTTTTCTAGGGTGACCCGCTGACTATTGCGCGGAATGCCATAAAAATCCGCGGCATAAAAACTGGCAAACGCTTCGAGTTTATCCATGGCATTTTCTTCTTCGAAGACTTCCGCATACAATTCCAGCGCGCCGTGTGCGGTATAAATGCCGGCGCAACCGCAGCTGGATTCTTTACGCGTGCTCGCATGCGGAGCACTGTCTGTTCCCAAAAAAAATTTCGGGTTAGCGCTCACGGCCGCTGCCCTCAGCGCTTGGCGGTCATCCTCCCTTTTTAATAATGGGAGACAATAAAAATGGGGGCGAATACCCCCCTCAAACATCGCATTGCGGTTTAATATAAGATGGTGGGCGGTAATGGTGGCGGCCACATTGGACGACGCGGCTTGCACAAATTCAACGGCGAAACGCGTCGTAATGTGTTCCAAAACGATGCGCAGATTCGTAAAGCGAGCCACTATGGGCAGAAGATGAGAGTCGATAAACGCGCGTTCCCGATCAAACACGTCGACCTTGGTATCAGTAACTTCGCCATGAATTAATAGCGGCATCCCGACTTCAGCCATCGTAGCGAAAACGTCGTAGCAAGCCGTAATGTCGTGTACGCCGGCATCGCTATGAGTGGTAGCCCCGGCGGGATAAAGTTTAATACCGTAGATTGCGCCGCTGTCCTTAGCACGAATAACCTCTTCCCTGGAGGTGCGTTCCGTTAAATACAAGGTCATTAACGGCTCAAAATCGGAATTTGCTGGTAGCGCTGAGAGTATGCGCTGTTTGTAAGCCAATGCTTGAGCGGTAGTGGTAACGGGTTGCTTGAGATTGGGCATGACAATCGCGCGCGCAAAACGGCGCGCGGTATCGGCCACCACTGCGCGCAAATCATCGCCATCGCGCAAATGCACGTGTGCATCATCGGGCTTGATGATCCTGACCTGGGTCATGGCTTATCCAATTCCTTTTTTAGTAACAGCGCCTGTTCATACATGGCATTTTTCTTTAGGCCGCTGAGTTCAGCCGACAATTGTACTGCCAGCCGCAGAGGCATGTGCATTAACATGATTTTTAGCGCCGCTTTTGTTTCCTCGCCGATCGTTGCTTCTTCTGCATTGCCCTCCACCACTAAAACGAATTCACCTTTTTGTTGATTAAGGTCATGTTTGATCCAGGCTTCCGCCGCACTAAGGGGGCATTTATGGATAGTCTCAAACAACTTAGTTAACTCGCGGGCAATCGTGATATCGCGCGCGCCGCCAAAAACCGCGTTAAGATCAGCTACGGTTTCCACCACGCGATGCGGCGCCTCATAAAACACTAACGCGTAGGGGAGGGGCGCAAGACGCTCCAAAGCGCTTTTACGCGCCACGCTTTTGGGGGGCAAGAAGCCAAAAAATAAAAAATGGGCGGTGAGCATGCCTGCAGCTGATAATGCGCTAATCGCCGCGTTTGCCCCGGGGATAGGGACAACGCGTATGCCTGCCGCGTGCGCCGCTGCGACCACATACGCGCCCGGGTCACTGATCGCGGGCGTGCCGGCATCACTCACGATGGCGACAGCACTACCTTGAGTTAGCATCGCGCAGAGTTTTCCCACCAGCTTGGTTTCATTGTGCTCGTGCAAAGCAATCAAATTCCCTTTGATGGAAAAGTGCTGCAGCAAACGTTGCGTTACACGGGTATCCTCCGCAGCGACGACATCGACCAATTTTAAAATTTCTAGCGCACGTAAAGAAATGTCATGCAAATTTCCAATTGGCGTCGCGACCACATATAATGTTCCCTTTTCGATGTTATTCATGCCTATGCAACGCTTCGCTTCCATTCTATTGGTATTGTCTACTGGACTATACGGGGCTTGCGCGAACAACACCACTCCACGCCTGGTTAAAGACCGCGGCGTCGCCAGCCCCACCGTACAAACGCCGCTGCCACGACCGCTAACAGAAACCTACCCGGTTGTAATCGCGCCCGCCACACCGACCTCTGTGCCGGGACCCGCAGCTCCCGCACCGCTGTCGCCCCCCCCTCCCGTTGAGGCCTCCCCCAGAACTACATCGCGTATTGCATTACTGCTGCCGCTAAAATCGCCAAGCTTCGCGCGCCCGGCAGAAATGGTAAAACAGGGCTTTATGGTCGCAATGAGCCCGTTTATTCAAACCACCGGCGCCAGCGTGTCGGTGTATGCATCCACCGACAAAGAAACAGATATTTTAACCCTATACCAGCAAGCAATCACCGATGGTCATCACGTTATTGTCGGCCCCTTAACTAAAAATGCAGTGAGCGCTTTGGCAGGCAGTAGGTTGGTCAGTGTCCCTACCCTTACCCTCAATGTGCCCGACAATGAAATTTCAGCGCCGGCTAATTTTTATTTATTTGGCTTATCCGTGGAAAATGAGGCGCAGCAAGTTGCGCGACTCGCTTATCGTAACGGTTTGCGCAGCGCCAGCATCGTACTCACTAATTCGCCCCTATCGCGACGCATGTTAACTGCATTTTCCGCAGAGTGGCAAAAGCTAGGGGGGCGAATCGTCGCGCAATTGGAATTTGCGCCTAACCCGCAAAGCCTGGCACGATTAAAGGAAACCGCCTTACAGAACCCCGCTGATATGTTTTTTTTAGCCACCGACGCGACGCAAGCTCGGTTGGTGCGCCCCTATTTGGATAATGCGATTCCCACCTTTGCCACCTCACAAATTTATGGCGGGCTGCCGAGTGCCACAGCGAACCTCGATCTAGAAGGCGTGCGTTTTTTAGATATTCCATGGATAGTTCAACCTACCCACGCGGCGGTGATGGTTTATCCCAAGCTTGAGACTGAGGATAATGTCGAATTGGAGCGTTTCTATGCGTTAGGGATTGACGCCGCTCGCCTAAGTTTGCTGTTGGCTTCCGGCAGCCGGCCCAATGCTTCGGTGATAGACGGCGTCACCGGCCAAATCACTTTGGGCGCCAACCATCAATTCACCCGGGAGCTCTCCGAGGCGGAATTTCGCGAAGGCCTACCGCGATTGCGCGCCCCTTGAATACCTTAGGCGTGGCAGCCGAGCAGCGCGCCCTAACTTACTTGCAAAGTAAGGGCCTAGTCCTAGTGCAAACGAATTACCGCTGCCGTTACGGCGAAATTGATTTGATCTTGAAAGATAAGTCTACGCTAGTCTTTGTTGAAGTACGTTACCGTGCCAATAAAAACTTTGGCGGCGCTGCCATCAGCGTTACCAGCCAAAAACAGCAGAAAATTTTACGTTCGGCGCAAAATTATTTGCAAGAATATGGGGACCAAGCCTGTCGTTTTGATGTCGTTACGTTCGACGGAAACGCCGCAGAAAAAATGGAGTGGATCACTAACGCATTTGAAGCCTAGGAACGCATGGATCTCGTCGCACGCATTAATCAACACTTTACCGATAGCGCAAATTTAAAATTGTTAGCCCAAGACTCGATGTCTCAGCCCATCGCTTTGGCCGCCGAAAAAATTGTTGGCTGCTTGCTCACTGACGGCAAAGTTTTGAGCTGCGGCAATGGCGGCTCGGCCGCAGACGCCCAACATTTTGCCTCTGAAATGCTCAATCGCTTTGAGTTGGAGCGGCCCGGCTTAGCCGCTGTGGCGCTAACCACGGATAGCTCTACCTTAACTTCCATCGCCAACGACTACGATTTCGAGCAAATATTTTCTAAGCAAGTGCGCGCTTTGGGCCAACCGAATGATGCCCTATTGGCTATTTCAACCAGCGGGAATTCACGCAATGTGTTACAGGCCGTGTTAACGGCGCACGAGCGCGATATGCTGGTCATTGCGCTCACCGGCAATTCCGGGGGTTTACTCGCGGACCACCTCAACGCCGACGATATTCATTTGTGTGTGCCCAGCAATCATACGGCACGTATTCAGGAATTGCATCTGCTGACAATTCACTGCTTATGTGACGCAATTGATTGCTTATTATTAGGAGTCGAGTAGCCATGGCGGTTTATCGGCCGCCGGCCTTTGAGGAGAAAGTATGCGCACCAGAGGCCCTGCTAGGGAGACTGGCGAACCTTGCACGCCCTTTATGTTTTACCAACGGCTGTTTTGATCTTTTGCATCGCGGCCATGTGACCTACCTAGCCCAAGCCCGCGCTTTAGGTGCGAGCCTCTTGGTTGCGGTTAATTCTGATAGCTCGGTGCGCAGTTTAGGCAAACCGGGCCGTCGTCCGATTAACCCGCTCGCCCATCGCATGGCGGTATTGGCTGCGCTGGAGAGCGTGAGTTTAGTCACGTCATTCGATGAAGCTACGCCGCTCAGTTTAATCGTGCTCACTCGGCCAAATATTTTAGCCAAGGGCGGCGATTGGTCTAAGGAATCGATAGTCGGCGCCCAGGAAGTTTCATCCTGGGGAGGCCAAGTTCACGCCATCCCGTTTTTATATCACGAATCTAGCACTGATATCATCGCTAGGGTGTTGGCGTCGGAGTAGCCGAGCCTGGCGATGTATTTGGCAGCACCTTAATTTTGTCATCGTTAATAGGCGCATGTGCCTCCAGGGATTCCCCGCTAGGCCGGCCGGCCAATTGCATATAAGCAAAGAAGCCGGCATTGACGAGTAACAGCGTTACAAATAACCACTTCATGCCGCAACCTTTTCGTGGGCGATGCTAACTAGCCCATCTAGCACTAAACTGGCTTGATAGCGGGCGTCAGATGAAAGGTGGCCTAGCAAAATCTCCGCGCCTCCACCGGTCAGCACAGTAAAACCGAAGTTAGGTAGGCTTCCCGCCATTCGCTCTATTGCGCCAGCTAAAGCGTGTACTGCACCGCTATAAATCGCGTCCGCCGTTGTAGTTGGAAATGCCTGGAACTTGCCCGGTAGGGACTCTAAATTTGCGGTCTTTCTCGCCAGACTCTCTTGCATTAAAAAAATCCCGGGTGTGATTATCCCCCCTAAGAATTCCCCTTGGTCTGATAAGAGGTCAACCGTCATTGCGGTGCCTACACTGACCACCAAACAACCTTTTTTATATAGATTCCACGCTCCGATTAGCGCCGCCCAACGATCACTGCCTAACTCAGTAGGCGTATGGTAAAAATTGGTTACGCCACACTGCGTTTTTTTTGCCGTTATCCAAAGTGGATTTAATCGCCACCGAATAAATAACACGCTGAGCAAGGAGCGGACTTTTTCCCCTGCGACGTTGGAGATCACAATTTGCTGGGGAGGCGGGTAACGCTTCCAAGCCTCGCCCAAACGCACAATGTCGGCATTAGGAACAGCCCCTTGAGCAAGCCATTCGCCATTATAAAGACCCCATTTTACCCGGCTGTTGCCCGCATCGATTGCCAATATCATTAAGTTATTTTTCCATCCGGCGTAGAGAAATTTCTCCGGCACTATGACGCTCTAAACTCGTCGGGGTTTGTAATATCAGCGCGCCGTCCTCTCCGACATCCAAAATTCGACCTTCTTGCGTGCGATTGCCCGCTAACGCCAAGCTTACCCATTTATTTTGGAAGGGCGCGTGGTAGCGCAACCACTCTTCGCGCAAGCCGGCAAAGCCGCTATGCTCGAATTCAGCCATCACTTCCACCATGGCATTTAAGAGCTGAGCCATTGCCCGGTTTTTTTCTGGTAAAGGGTGAATTAGACTATCCAGATCCGTAACGGCTTGGTCTATCATCGCGCGGGTTTTCTGATGCAGCCGATAGTTAATACCTACGCCGATTATAGCCGCACAAGGTCCCGAAATATCACCTTGGATTTCTACTAAGGTGCCCGCCAATTTATGATAATCGCTTAATACGTCGTTAGGCCATTTTAAAGTCAGACGTTGTACGCCCATGGCTTTTAGCGCGCGTATAATCGCCACGCCAACAGCTAGACTCAAACCCGAAAGGGAGGCCGCGCCTTGCTCAAAACGCCATAATAGCGAGAATGTTAGCGCGCCGCCTAAGCCGCTATGCCAGTTGCGGCCCCGGCGGCCGCGCCCTTCTGTTTGATATTCCGTTATTAAACAGCTGCCATGTGGCGCGCCAAGTGCCGCCTTGTGTGTAAGTAATGTGTTGGTGGAGGTAGCGACAGCGGCCAACTCAAGGCTCAAAAAGCTAGCCCTAGGATTCAGCAGCTGAGTGATGAGGTCAATCTGCACCCAACTTAACGGATAGGCGAGCCGATAACCCTTACCTCGCACCGCAAAGATTTCTACCCCGACCGCCTCTACGTTTTGCAAAGCTTGCCAGATAGTCGCCCGGGAAACCTGAAAATGCTGGGCTAATGCTGTACCGGAATGAAATTCACCATCTCCCAAAATGCGCAGGATGGGAAGGGTTAAGCTAAGAACGGGGGCAGTCAAGGCTTATTCTAAACGCATGTTTAATAAATTTAGAGTATAGCGAGCATTGGGAAATCCCTACATTAGAATAAAGTAATTCGCATGCTCGACTCTATGGGTTACAAACTGCCAAAAAACGTCACTAATTTATATGTACCCGGGCAAATTTACGCTTGCCAATTTGCGCAACGACCACTTCACCGCTTTTTAAAACTAAGCTTTTATCGCTCAAGCGGGTGCCATTCAACTTCACCCCCCCTTGATCGATCAAACGCAAGGCGTGGGAGGTACTGGGACTCAACCCAGCTTGTTTTAAAACTTGTGCGATAGTAATTTCGCCGCTGGGGACACTAAGCTTAACCTCCGGCAGGGTATCCGGGATCTCACCGGATTTGAAGCGCCCCTCAAAATCGTGGAGCGCCGCGTTTGCTGCCGCCTGACTATGAAAACGCGTGACCATTTCTTGGGCGAACGCCACCTTTACATCTCGAGGATTGCGCCCTTCCGAGACCTCCCGGCGCCACAGCGCAATGGTCTGGTGCGGCAATGCCGACAACAATTCGATGTAGTGCCACATTAAATTGTCGGATAAGGACATGAGCTTGCCGAAAATCTCTTGCGGCGCTTCGGCCACGCCGATGTAATTGCCCAATGACTTGGACATTTTTGCTACGCCCTGCGTACCTTCTAGTAAGGGCATAGTAAGCACTACCTGCGGGGACTGCCCTAACTCCTTTTGCAGGGTCCGACCCATGAGTAAATTAAATTTCTGGTCGGTGCCCCCGAGCTCAATATCTGCTTTTAATACAACCGAATCATGACCTTGGATTAAAGGGTAGAGAAATTCATGAATGGCGATCGCTTGCTGCGCCTTATAACGCTTATCAAAATCGTCGCGTTCTAACATGCGGGCCACGGTATGCCGTGCTGCTAGGCGTATGAGCTCCGTAGCGCTCATGGCGGCCATCCATGTAGAATTAAAAACGACCTCTGTTTGCGCCGGAATTAATATTTTAAATACTTGATCCTTATAGGATTCTGCATTCGCATCGATTTCTTCGCGAGTTAGCATAGGGCGAGTTTGGCTTTTCCCCGATGGATCCCCCACCGTGGCCGTATAATCCCCAATAAGAAATAGTACCGTATGACCAAGGTCTTGAAATTTACGGAGTTTATTTAAAATAACGGTATGCCCTAAGTGCAAATCGGGGGCCGTGGGGTCGAATCCTGCCTTCACACGTAAAGGGCGAGCCCATGCTAATTTTTGGCGCAATTCTTGCTCGGAAATTAGCTCATGGGCGCCAAATTTAACAGCTTCAATAATATCGTTGAATTCATTCATATTTTTATAAAGCCATGGGCATCAATGTGTCATTTACGTCATCTACTTGATATCAATTGTAATTTGCCTGCTTCTAGCTTTCTGGTATATTGCAACAGGTCTTTCGCTTGAGGAGCGGCATGTTTCGTAATAAAAACGCCAGTTTAACTCACAATCCCATCCTTCAGGAACGAAAGATTCGTTTGCGTTGGCTTATCGCTATCACGACGCTCCCTTTTTTAGGGGTGGTAGCCGCTTTTGGGATTGCGCCCGCTACACCTACTCCGGCGCCACTTGCCGTGGAAACTCTGGTTGCTGGCTTGAGCTTACCCGCACCCCAGCACGCCAATACTGGCGAGCAAACCTTCTGGTATGACGAAAAAATTCAGCGCGGTGATACCCTCGCGAGCTTGCTACATCGCTTAAATATCAAAAATCCACAAAGCTTGGACAATTTACGTGGCACGCCCCAGGCTCGCGCCCTATCTCAACTAATTCCCGGCAAAATTATGCGTGCCGCTGTCAGCCAACAGGGCGAATTATTGGCTTTACGTTATTTAAATGATCACGATAGTTTCTTGGAAATAGATAAGCATAAAGACGGTTATCAAGCGGGTGAAAAAGTTCTGTTAACGAAAAAAATGTTATTGATGAAATCCGGCAAAATTACCAGCTCATTGTTCGCCGCCACAGACGAAGCCGACGTGCCCGACAATATCGCCACTCAACTCGCTGAGATTTTCTCGTCACAAATAGATTTCCATTTAGACTTACGCAAAGGTGATCAATTTACCGTCGTGTATGAAGGTTTTTATCATAACGGCGAATTGGTCCAGACTGGGCGCGTGCTGGCCGCAGAATTTATCAACGGCACGAAGAGCCATCGCGCGATGCATTTTGAGCCCCAATCTGGGCGCAGCGGATATTACACCCCAGAGGGTATTAGTTTACGCAAGGCGTTTCTGCGCTCGCCGCTAGAATTCTCGCGAATCAGTTCCGGATTCACTCAAGCCCGCTTTCATCCAGTATTACAAACCTGGCGTGCCCATAAAGGTGTGGACTATGCGGCCCCTAGCGGCACGCGCATACGCGCCACCGCGGACGGCGTGGTAAGTGTTGCCAATTATGAGCGCGGCTATGGTAATTTGGTTGTGCTGCAGCACAACAGCAAGTACAGCACCGCCTATGGGCATTTATCGCAGTTTGCGCGTGGCCTTAAACGCGGCACGCGTGTCAACCAGGGTGATATTATTGGCTATGTAGGGATGACTGGTTTGGCGACCGGACCACACCTACACTATGAATTTCGCATTGCCGGGGTACAACACAACCCACTCTCCGCCGAAGTCCCCGTCGCTGTGCCACTCGCTGGTAACGATAAAGCGGCTTTTCAACGGACAGCGGCAAGCCTTGCCACACGTTTAAACTTATTACGCCATACTGATTTGGCGATGTTGGAATAATTCTCGCCAGTCATTCCACCGCACGTTTTATTCCAATTTTCGTTAGAAACACGCCTATCCATCACAACCCTAATCCACAAAAACCCCGAAATCCCTATCGCGCTGGAAATGAGCACCCAAAAGTAGATAAAACGTCCGGTAAAGCGGTGACGGAACACCTAAGTTTTGTCCGCTACGCGAAAATATTTAATAATCTGGATTCCCGCTTGTCGCGGGAATGACACGATGGCAAAGTGTCGTCTTTAACAAAAATTGGAATTAGCAGGTTAATTTGAGCACCTCCCGGTTATACATCGGCATCATGTCGGGCACCAGTTTGGACGGCCTAGACGCAGTGCTAGTCGAATTTAATGACGTAAGCTTAGGCCGCATTTATTCGTGGTCTAAGAGCTGGGACCCGCAACTACGCCAGCAGCTGCTAACTCTAAACTTCCCAACGGACAACGAGCTTCATACCGCGGCATTAATCAGCAATGCACTTGCCGATAGTTATGCGCACGCCGTACAGCAACTCTTACAAACCAGCGGGATAGCCGGGGAAGGTGTGGCAGCCATTGGTTGCCATGGCCAAACGGTCCGTCACCGTCCTGAGGCGGGCTACTCTATTCAGCTGGGTAACGCCGCAAGGTTGGCGGAATTGACCCATATTACAGTGGTAAGTGATTTTAGAAGCCGCGACATCGCTGCCGGGGGGCAAGGTGCCCCCTTGGTGCCCGCCTTTCACCACGCGCTTTTCCATCATCCGGCCAGACATCGCTGCATTGTTAATATTGGGGGCATCGCGAATATTAGCGACTTGCCGACCGAGGGCTTAGTAAGTGGTTTTGATTGCGGTCCTGGCAATATTCTTATGGATGCGTGGGTTCACAGACATCACCATACGCCATTTGATAAGGACGGGGCATGGGCGGCTCAGGGCAAAGTAATTCCCACCCTTTTAAACAAATTACTCGCGCATGACTTTTTTAGCGCGTCACCCCCAAAAAGTACGGGGCGGGATAGGTTTAATTTGCCGTGGGTGGAAGCATCCTTGCAAGCCGATTATAGGGCGGAGGATGTCCAGGCAACCCTATTACAATTGACCGTCGAATCGATTGCTCAGGGTATTGAACAGATCTGCCCCGAGGAGATTTATCTTTGTGGTGGCGGCGCTTACAACAAAGAATTGGTTAAGAAACTCGCGCTACGTTTACCCAAGCAGCAGGTATCAACGACCGACAATCTCAACGTACCCGCCCAACAAGTAGAAGCCTTGGCTTTCGCCTGGCTTGCTAAGCAGGCAATCGAAGGTAAACCGGGAAATCTCCCTCAAGTAACGGGCGCCAAAGGTTTGCGAGTGCTCGGTGCGATTTATCCCGCTTGATCTCCCAATGTAATTTTCGCCAGCCGTGCGCTAGGTTGGGCCACTAGAAATAAAGGTATCCCGCCAACAAAACATTCAGCACTACGCAATGTCTAGCGAGGGAGCCGGGGGGCTAGAAGCAGACACAAAAAAAACGGGTATCCGAAGATACCCGTTAGTTTGTACAGCGGTGTAGCTATTTTTGCTTTTATCTTTAGAACTTGTGGCTTAAACCGATAGAAATACCACGTGGATCTTCACCCGCTGCTGAAGCGCTTACCCCAGCAATGCCGGTAGCGCCGCCAGCGAGGGCGTAGGTCGCGGCACCGTCGTTACGCACGGTGGTGTACAAAGCATAAAGCTCGGTACGCTTAGAGAACGCGTGGCTAAAGCCGATGCTGTATTGCTTAGCTCCACTATCGCTAATACCGGCATCACCTTTGCGATCTCCTGCGTGAGTAAATGCAGCTTTAATGGTGTTGCTACCCATTTTGTGGGCAACGGAAGCATACCAAGCATTGCGTTTAAAATCGGCGCCGGCTGCGGAGGAATCCGAATCAGAGCGCTCATAAGCCAAGCCTAAGCGAGTGTTGCCGAAGTTGTAGCCAAAGCCTAAGCGCGTGGTATCTAACTCAACGAATGGGCTGGTAACAGCGGTGTTCGCGGTTTCGCCTCTTTCGTGAGCTAGCACGGCATAAATAGGACCAGTTGCCCAGTCGATAGAAGCCGACCAGAATTTAGCTTCGTTAAGACCGGAAGCCGCCCCACCTTCATTGCGTGCAGCGTATAACACTTTACCTTGGAAACCGCCAAATTTAGGCGAAACCCACTGTAGGGAGTTTTCCGCGCGAACCGAACCACCTAAAGAACCAAAAATGGAGCGGTAGTCAGCCAAGGTGTTGCCAAATACGTCTAAACGGCCGGTTGAAGTTTTAACAGGAGTGTCTTGCAGACCAAAAGTTAATGCGCCCCAGACTTTGCTGGAAAGACCGGCCCAGGTATTACGTTTACTTTGGGTGTTGGTGGTATCAGAAACGCCAATGTTGCCTAAAGCTTGTTCATCTAAGCTGAACGATTGCTCATACTGCCAAATTGCGTTAAGACCATTACCCAGATCTTCTGTACCTTTAAAACCAATGTGTGAGTTGTTGCTGCCAATGCGAACGCGGCGGTCTGCGGATGCAGTAGAACCGTCACCACCGTCCACGAAATCTATGGAGGGGTTAGCTTGGCCGTAAATGACGACGTTGCTAGTATCGGCCAGTGCTACTACCGGCGCCGACAACGCCCCCGCTACTGCCAATGCGAGAAGTTTCTTATTCATGAATCTCTCCTTATTTATGCGTAGTTTCTGATAATTACTTTAAAGTGTATTCCAGAGTTTTGGAATTCTGAATTTCTCCAGCGCGCGAAAACAAAACCCTGTGACTGCAAGACTTCCCCGATTTGAGAAGTTGCCCTTATTCTGCCTAAGGTACCCTAGCCTCTGCAAGAATTTTTGCCAGTTTCAACGTGAAAACCGGGGGAATGTTGTATTTCTACAACAAATTTAGACTTCCTGGAACAGCGCCTTGAGCGCGGCGCCCGGGTCAACGGCACGCATAAACGCCTCCCCCACCAAAAACGTATCTATCCCTGCCGCTCGTAGGGTTTTTACATCACTAAGACTGCCGATCCCGCTCTCGGTTACGATTATTTTGCCCGCCGGCACTTGAGGCGCAAGCTTGAAGGTGGAGTTAATATCTGTAATGAAAGTATTTAAGTCACGGTTATTTATACCAATTAATGGTGTAGTTAAATCAAGGGCCGGTACTAATTCCGCGGCATTGTGCACCTCTACTAAGACGGCCATATTTAAACGATGGGCCAACTTTTCCAGCTTTTGCATCTCAGCGGCGCTTAGAATCGCGGCAATTAAGAGAATACAATCGGCCCCCATGGCGCGCGACTCATACACTTGATAGTCCTCAATGATAAAATCTTTGCGCAAGACGGGCAGATTACAGGCGGCGCGGGCTACCACAAGGTGCTGCGCGCCACCTTGGAAGTAATCCTGATCGGTTAAGACGGAAAGACAAGCAGCACCGTGCTCCTCGTAACTCCTGGCGATGCTTGCCGGGTCGTAATTTTCCCGCAGCAAACCTTTGCTCGGACTAGCCTTTTTTATTTCGGCGATGACCGCAGCCTGAGCTTTACTGTGCTTTTGCCGTAGCGCCGCAATAAAATTTCGTGGCGCAGTTTGCGCCTCGGCCTGCGCGATCATTTCTGCGAGTGACTTTCCCGCACGTGCGTCGGCTATCTCGGTTTTTTTCCGCGCGACGATCTGGCTTAGAATATCCGTCATTTTGGAGCAGCACTGAATTGCGCACTAAAGGCGATAAGTTGGCTTAATTTTTCCCGCCCCGCACCATTGTTTAGTATTTGCTCCGCCCGAGCAACGCCCGATTTTAGATCAGGAGTTATGTTAGCGACATAAATCGCCGCACCCGCATTGAGGGCAACGATATCGCGTGCGGGGCCTTGTTGATTGCTTAACACCGCTAGCATCAACTCCTTCGCCTCAGCGATACTACGCACCGCAAGCGCCGAAGATTCGGTTATGGTGAAACCAAATTCTTCGGGATGGAGCTTGTACTCGACAATCTTCCCGGCTTTTAACTCAGCCACATGCGTTTCGGCGGCGAGGGAAATTTCATCCATGCCGTCCGCGCCATGCACAACCATCACATGATGGCTACCCAATGATTGCAGCACGCGAACCAACATACCGACTAGTTCAGGCTTAAACACCCCCAATAATTGATTTTTAGCGCCGGCGGGGTTAGTCATCGGGCCGAGCAAGTTAAATAAAGTCCGTACGCCTAATTCACGCCGTACGGGCGCGGCGTGCTTCATGGCACTATGATGATTGGGCGCAAACATAAAACCTAATCCAACTTCCGCAATAGAACGGCCTACCTGTTCGGGCGTTAAATTAACGTTTACGCCAAGCGACTCCAGCACATCCGCGCTACCGCAAGTTGAAGAAACCGATCGCCCCCCGTGCTTAGCGACTTTCGCCCCGGCAGCGGCCGCGACAAAGGCGCTGGTCGTGGAGATATTAAAGGTGTGATGGCTATCTCCTCCCGTGCCGCAAGTGTCGACTAGATTTTTATCATCCGCAACGATGACCTTGGTAGAAAGCGCGCGCATTACTTCAGTGGCAGCCGCGATTTCGTTAACGGTTTCGCCTTTAGCACGTAGCGCCACCAGCACGCCAGCAATTTGCACGGGCGTTAATTCGCCTTGCATAATTTGCTGCATGATGGCGCGCATTTCATCGAAGGAAAGATCGCGTTTTTCTATGAGCGCGGTTAGCGCGGTTTTGATGTCTATGTCGTTACTCCTTAATAAATAGCTCCCTCTCCCTTTGATGGGAGAGGGCCGGGGAGAGGGAGTTTTAATTATCTGCCGAAATAATAATTTTTAATTACCCCTATTCCTGTCCTTCTCCCGCAAGGGAGAAGGAACCTGCTAATCTGAGTGGTGTTTTTCCTTAGCTGCTTAGCTACTGGAGTTAAGTGGCTAGACATGGCGATGTCTCTCCCAGCTGGGGAAACGGTGTTAAGCACTCTCCGGTCGTAAAAAATTCGCCAGCAAAGCCTTACCGTGCTCCGTCAAAATCGATTCCGGATGAAACTGCACGCCCTCGACAGCCAGGGTTTTATGGCGCACACCCATAATTTCGCCGTCATCGGTCCACGCGGTGATTTCTAGGCAATCCGGCAAGCTGGCTTTTTCAATAACCAGGGAATGGTAGCGCGTCGCTTGAAAGGGACTGGGAAGAGCCTTAAATACGCCCAGGCCTTTATGGAACATTGCCGAAGTCTTACCGTGCATGAGCGCTTTGGCGTGGATTATTTTTCCACCGTAAGCTTGGCCTATACTTTGGTGGCCCAAGCACACACCCAAAATTGGAATTTCTCCGGCAAATTCTTTAATTACCGGCACGGATATCCCGGCTTCGTTGGGCGTACACGGCCCCGGGGAAATCACAATATGGGTGGGCTGCATACGTTGAATTTCCGCAAGATCGATTTCATCGTTGCGATGCACTGCGACGTCTTCCCCTAACTCTGCCAAGTACTGCACGAGATTGTAGGTAAACGAATCATAGTTGTCGATCATGAGCAGCATCAGGCGCCATCCATTCCGGCTAAGGCCATTTCCGCCGCACGCAATACGGCGCGCGCTTTATTCTCGGTTTCCAGCCATTCCT
>CAYYOS010000028.1:0-20870 GCA_964473355.1 uncultured Burkholderiales bacterium
CGGTGACGCCATGCTCATCGACACTCCAATCCTCGTTAAGGCTTAAGGTAGGAATAGCCTTCGCGTGCTTGCAGCTTTCCAACTTCTGCCACACCCGAGGGCACAAACGTGGCTTCCGGAATAAACTGTTTCGCTTCCAGCTTCCGGCTACGCAATGTAATCTGACAAACATCAAATTTCACTCCCTTTGCCTTTAGCTCTTCGACGGGAATATGATACGGATTACCATTGGTATCTTTGGCGTCATTCATTAAAAAGTCCACGCCCTTGGCATGTGAAACCACCACGATTTTGGTTGCAGGGTTAACTTCTAGATGGTTATTGATATTGCGTAACAAGTTGGACGCATTCGCGGAATCGTTGATGTGATAAACGACCTTATCCGCCGCGGCATTACTCGAAGCGGTGCCGCCCGGCGTGGCGCATCCCGATAAAATCGCAACAAAAGCATAACCTAGTACGAGGGTGGGTGAAAGAATAGATTGCATGGCGTGTCCTTTGAAGAAAGTTAGGGAAGAAACTTATTCCCGTATTGACAACGACGTATCTAGGCCCAGATTTATTCCACCTTATTTTTGGAATAAAACTCGCCACTAATACGTCTTGGATATAACTAGGTAGGGACCTGCTTCATGAGGCTATTTTCTTTTGTATTCCAAACTCAGGATTTTCGTGCCCGCATTGAACGCGCGCGCCCGCGACTGTATCGCCTTGCATATTCATGGTGTCACGATGCGGCTTTGGCGGATGATTTAGTGCAAGATACCCTATATAAGGCGCTGAAAAGTGCGGGTCAGTTACGCGATATGGCAGTGCTGGAGGGCTGGTTGTTTAAAATTTTAGCGAATTGTTGGCGCGATCATTTCCGTCGGCAACGTGATATTCAAGATATAGATGATATGGATGAGCTGCCTTTTTCCGACGGCTTTAGCCCGGAGGATTTGCGTAGCCAAAGCGAATTGGCGGCGCGCGTCCGTAAAGCCGTGGCGAGCCTAACATTGGGGCAGCGCCAAGTGTTGACGCTGGTTGATTTGGAAGATGCGAGTTATAGCGAAGCCGCGGATATTCTCAATATTCCCGTCGGGACGGTAATGAGCCGACTTTGTCGTGCGCGGGCTGCGCTAAAAACTCAACTAATAGATATGCGCAACGACGCCAATCTCAAAACGAAGATCAGGAGCGTGCCATGAATTCCGGCGAAAAAATCTCCGAAGAACACCTCAACGCTTATATCGATAACGAACTAGATAGCGTGGAGCGGGACCGAGTGTTTGAGGCGATCAATGCCGACCCGGAGCTGAACGCACAATTATCGGAAATTAAGAAGCTAAAAGAGCTAGTTCGTTATGCGTATGCGGTGAAACATCCTAAGCGACGTTCGGCCTTATTTAGCGGAAGCCGTTTAGGCGCAATCGCCGCAGCGTTTGCTTTTGTTATTGTGGGCGCGTCAGTGGGGTGGATGGGGCACAGCGCCCTACAAAATTCCGGCACTACGTTTGCGAAACAAGCGGGCGTGGTGATACAGGTGAGTGATAATGATCCAGCGAAATGGGATGCGGCGCTAATCAACGCTAAAAACGTACGCAAAGAATTTCCACAGGAAAAAATGGATATCGAAATTGTTGCGTATGGCCCGGGCTTAGAAATGTTTAAAAACTCGTCCCGCATCAAATCCAGGTTGGACGAAGCAACGCAAGCGGGGGTGAAGTTGCTTGCCTGTGGTAACACCATGAAAATGACCAATACCGCAAAAACTGATCTTCTTCCCGCCGTGGAGGTCGTAAAAGCGGGTGTGGTGGAGATTATGCAAAAACAACAACAAGGCTATAGTTATATTCGGCCTTAAGGAGTTCTTTATGTTGCGATCCTGGTGTAGCTTATTTTGTGTTCTCTTGGTAGTGGCTTTGCCTGCGGGTGCTGCCACTAAAAAATCTCCGCGAAAGGCGGGGCCTTTACCGGCCCTCACTCAGCCCATCTCGCAAGCTCAGCGGCATTTAGCCCAAGGAAATGCCCATTTACAGCGCAACCAGTTTCCCGAAGCAATCGACAACTATACGCGTGCTTTAAAATTAAATGACGCGCTGGATGACGCCTATTTTGGCCGGGGGATGGCGCTTGGACGCGCCGGCGAAATTGATGCGGGCATCGCTGATATTAGTGTCTATATCGCGCGCAATCCGGATAATTCGCGCGCGTATACCAAGCGGGGCATACGCTATGTGTGGAAGGGCGACAGCGACAATGCGCAACGCGATTTCTTAAAAGCTGTGGCGTTGGATCCAAACAACGCCGAGGCTTATGACGACTTGGGCGTTATTTACGCGCAACGCCGGGAATACCCCCAGGCCATCGAGAGTTTTCGTAAAGTGGTAAGCATCGAACCGGCTTACTTTAAGGCTTACCATAACCTTGCTCTGGTAAATTTTATTTTGGGCGACTATGCAACGGCACTGAATGAAGTCAATAAAGTATTTCCCTTAAAACCAGATTCGCGCAATTCCATGATGTTAAAAAGTTTGATCTTAAAAAACTTGGGCCGCGATAAAGAGGCCCGCGCCATAGAAGAGGAAGCGGAATTCTTGCCGGAAGAAAATTGGACTGAACGCGCGCCCGTTCAGTAATGGGGGGATGTCTAACCCAGTCTTTTAAGTAAATCCCCTGCAGTACACCCTAAACTCATTGCCGCTGACTGGAGTAATCAGCCACGATTTGCTCGGCGTGTGCTTTTAATTAGCTCCTGTATTAAATTGGCTTGCCTCCCCCCCAAGGCTCGGGCCAAGTGGGCCGGGGTGATCGCACGGTCTCCGGCATACGCATGCCCGGCACTTCGATAATGGCTTGGCCCGATTCGCAAGGGGATTCAATTGCTCGCACCAATGCGCCGATCATTTGTGCCAGAGTTAATAAGCCTAGCCGGCGGGCGCTCGGCGCGGTGGCCGGCCAACGCTCCGCGGCCCAATACAGTGGGCGCAGAATCACCGGCCAGCGATGCCCTGGACCCAGCACATACCAGGGGCGGAGTATCGTCGCCGGCAGGCCGCTTGACGTCACGAGTGCCTCACCTGCGCGCCGCGCGGCGACATAGGGCCGCATCACTGGCGCCGGCTGCGCCACGCTCACATAGACAAAATGGCTTACGCCGGCATGCTGAGCGGCGCGTAGCGATTCGCGAACGGAAGCTAGGTCCACGCTGAGAAATTGCGTCGCCTTGGTCGGGCTGGGATGCGCTACGCCGACCAGGTGCACGAAATGGCATCCGGGCGGTAATGTATTTTGGTAGCTCGTGGCGTCGAGCGCGTCGCCTAGCACGACGTGGCACCCGCTCGGCAATTTGCCTTGGGACTCCGGCCGCGTCAACGCATGAACCTCATGGCCTCGTGCCATCAGCGCGGGAATCAAATGGCTCCCCAGGTATCCGGTAGCGCCGGCGATGAAGACTGCCGTTGCGTCAGTCATGCGCCATAGCGCCGAGCGTTATCGCAGCGGCACGATGCAAAAAATCGCTGTTGGGTAAATGGTTACGCTCTGCTAAATTCGTGCGGTGCATTTTTCAGTCTCCTGCGTAGTGATAGGGAAATGATTTCTGCACGCTATACGCATCCAATTCGAAATTGGATGCACGTTCGCAGTAGACTTAACTGCGTCCATTGCAACTCGGTTGTCGATTCCGGGATTCACCGAAAGCACAGCCTCGGCTGGCGGACCCTTTGGCTATATGCGAAAGACCTCTAGCCTTTTCGAGCCGGCGGCCCAGAAACCCCTTGCCCCACATCCAACCCGCTGCGTGTTGCGTATAGGGAGTAGTACCTATACTTTCACTTAACACATCAGGAGTAAAAAATGAAAAAAATTGCATCGATCGTTTTGATGACCGCGTTCCCGTTTGGCTTTGCCCCAGCGCTGGCTATCGCAGAAGTACCGGCAGCAGTCGCGGTGCCGGCTGGACACCGGGAAACCATGCGTAGCGTCGGCATCGGCGAGATTACCTATGAGTGTCGAGCCAAGGCAGGGACCAGCGGCGTATTCGAGTGGTCGTTCGTCGCACCTAAGGCGACACTTCTCGACGCGACCAAAACCAAGATAGTCGGTAGCTATTTCGGTGGGCCAACCTGGCAATCCAACGACGGCAGTAAAGTCACCGGCAAGCAGCTTGCAGTCTCGCCAGCGCCTACGCCCGGCAACATCCCCTTACAACTGGTGCAGGCCGCGCCGAGTAGTGGCGAGGGCGAAATGGCCGGCGTGACATATATTCAGCGGCTCAACACCGTCGGCGGCGTAGCGCCGGCCGAAGTTTGCGATGAAGCCGCGGTCGGCAGTAAAAGGCAAGTCAAATACCAAGCCGACTACGTGTTCTATAAAATGTAGACATGCACTCCCGTCGATGTTTTGACGGCAGCCGCCGGGTGGGGGGTGTTGGCGGGGACGATGTTTAGTGTTCCGGACGCTTGTCTGCACGCCCCCCGGCATATGCGCGTATAAAATCAGGCCGCGAATGCGGGCGCTATTGTGAAGAGCATTGGCATCGACTTACTCGCGAATCTCCGGTTCAACGAGTTTTGCGAGTAAAACGAGCGACTCCTGCCATCCGAGGTAGCACATTTCGACCGGGATTACTTCAGGAATACCTTCCTGTACCACATTCAATTCCGTGCCACAGGCTACCGCTTTCAAAGAGATCGTCACGTGTATTACGCCCGGAAGATTGGGGTCCTCGAATTTATCTGTGTAGCGTATCAGTTCGTTTGGCACCAACTCAAGGTATTCACCACCGAAGGCATGACTCTGCTGCGTTGTGAAATTCGTGAAAGACATTCTGAATGTCCCGCCGACTTTCGCTTCCGTGTGGTGCACCGTTCCTGTAAAGCCGTTCGGAGGAAGCCACTTGACCATCGCATCAGCGTTTAGGAATGCTCGATAAACCCGTTCAGGTGGTGCACGAAAAACTCGGTGAAGACGAACAGTGTTGCCAGCCATCATGGTTCTCTCCTTTTCTTGTTAGTTTTGACAATTTGTTGTTAAAGCTATAGATGCTGCTAGCACAAATTGTGGTGTACGCATAAGCCTGTGGCGCGCTTGAACGAGATAATGTTTTGGTGCTTGCGAAAATACCTGTTCGAAGGCTTTACCTTCGGCAGTAGCACACTTAAAATTGCAACCTCCAGGTCATAGTTGTTTATTAAGCCAGACTCTACGCAGACCAATAGTTATTAAGTGCACGTGTTATGTGCTCCAAGTCAAATGCATATTCTGGCTCGTTTTCAATAAACTTAAGATAACAGCGAACGGCTTCTCTTTGTTCATTGTTCAATAGGCCGAACTGCTCTTCGGGGGAGGAAGTTTTGGTGAGCGCGAAAGCTACACCGTATCCGTAATCCCCGTTCAGGTCCGCTAAAAGATAGGCGGGAAGGTGGAATCGCATACCTTTGTCATCAAAAAACGAAAGGCTGCTGTTGCACTCCTTTAGCGCCTCCACCGAAATTCGGCTCCAATCCTCTTTCTCGTCCTTTGCGCGGCGATCAGCACAAGCGGCTTCATTTTCATAACCATCGATGCCTTGGGCTTCGCATAGCCCTATACCATCACCAAGTTTTACACCTGCGAACGCTTTTCGGATTAACGCACGAATTGATTCCGCCTCGTGCCATTTTTTTGATTGTTCAAGGGCGCGGTCTATGGTCTCGCGCTCATAGCCTCTAGCCTTCATCTCTTCGATATCTGCTGGTGATGGGTATTTCATTTCATCGATGACCCGTATGACCCAACTTCGCCATCAATTCCGTAAAGCGCCTCAGCAACGCCATACTGATAAAAGATCGAGAAGACGCCAAACATCCAAGAAACCACTGCGACAACTAGCCAGCGATGCGCGAAGTTTCGCCGCCCTAACAATAGACTGCCCGCGAGAAATGCTGCGGACATTAGCGTTACGAACGCGTGAGTCGGAAAGAATGCAGGGCCAATCAGCTCGCGACTACGGACCGCTCCAAACAATCCCACGGCGAGCAGGTCCAGCGCAAACATGCCAAGCCCAAAGACTGCGGGATAGAAGAGGATGCGGGTCAGCGTGGGAAGCGGACGAATGAATGTCGCTAGAATGAAACAAAATATTGGCGCTGCAACTAGCCCACCTACAATCCACAGCGCGATGGCGAGACTTTCCATTTTTTGAATGCTAGCATAACTGAGCTACTGACCAATAAAACCCACGAGGGGATCGCACCACGCGGCTATTGTTTACCTGAGCCGCTCGTTTGCTTATAGTTGGCTGATATTATAATCAAGTATAAGGACGCATTGGGTTGTGACAGTTAGGCTCGACGCGCCGCCCCGCAGTTTGTTCATTCTCAAAGACAGGGATGTGATCAAGGAATTCGAAGACCGAAGCGATAAACTTTTTGGACGCGAGGCAGACGTTCAATCTTTATTAGATCGTGCAGAGACGCCAGGAGTGACGGCCCTAGTGGCGCCTCCGCTCATGGGCAAGACCTGGACGTTAAATGAGGTGGCACGCCGCCTAAGTGAAGGCGATCAATATCTGGTCGGCTACTATGAATCCATGGCCGCCGAAAGTAGTGCGCTATTGTACGCGGTGTCGAACTTGTACGAGCGTTGGCTTTCAGACGCCAGCATGCGGAAGCAAGCGCTCTCTCTATGGCATCGTCATAAGAAAGACCTGGTCCCTCGGGTCGGTCAGATGGCGGGAAAATTGTTTGGAAAACTCGCCGCGAATCAGCTCCCTCAAGGAGTGGCAGCTATCGTTAGTGAAGCCTTCTATGGCCTAGCCAGCGCCCAAGAGGATTTATTGAAGGGCGGCCTTAAGCTTCCGAAGCTTCCGTATGACCAAGCCTTGTCACTAACAAAACTGGTGGCGACTATAAGCGAGAGGCGCGTCGTACTCATCCTCGATGCCTGGGAAAAGTCACGCTCCTTTGACGAGGAGTCTGCCACTTTGGAAGCCTTCCTAAAGCATCGTAACGACTGGCCACACACGCATGTGTTTCTCGCCATCCGAAGCCCGGGCCAAGATTCAACACAGGAAAATAAAGATGCTCGTTCCCGCGCCGAGAATCTCTGCGGACTCTGTCCTGCCGCGAAGGTGGTGAGGCTGCGACGGCTCAACTTAACGGATGCCAGGGAGCAGGCTCGAGTCGAGAGCTATGTTCGCGACAATGTCCCGGCCGCCAAACAGGTCAAAACACAAACCTTAATTCAAATGATCGATGGCTATCCCGGAGTCCTGAATTTCTGGGTTGATCAAGCTACAAGCCCCGAAATGCAAACAGAAAATGATCTTCATCGGGAAGCGAGGAACGCCCACTCTGCCCAATATCCGGAATTTAATTATCTTTTTAATGGACTCGAGGAAGACCAGCTCACGCTGGCCGCGCGCCTGGCATTTCTTCCGCGCCTGAATGCTGAAAGATGGGAAACGTTCCGGCCGTGTCTCATGAAAGGTTTGCCGGATTCCGCAGTTGATAAGTTGCACGACTCTGGGGTGTTACATTATGAGAGTTTTCCTACGTATGGCCACGATACGCGTCATGCTGCAGCGAGGCGCTGGTTAAGCAAAAACAAACGCCCGCTGATGGTTCGCACAGCCAAACGTTTGATTGAAGACTTGGCGGCTGAAATCGAAGGGAACAATTGGGAAAAAGATTCCCCCCTTCTCGTAGCGCTCGCAGCTTGCTCGGATGTCGCGCAACAGCTTAAGTTAAATTCCGCTGTGCTCTGTTTAATTGATGCTGCCAAGTCTGCATACGGCGATGTAATTGGCGTTTTAAACCCATCGTTTGATGATGCGTACCAACAGGCTCTCCAGCTAAATCCATTGCTCGCACCGTTGCTTGGCATAGCTCTCTATAATCGTGGCCAAGCAAAGGAAGATCATAGGGATTTTGAAGGTGCGATCGCCGACTATACTGCAATCTTAGAATTACCTGGCGCTACGCCCACCATGATACCTTGGGTTCTATGTAAACGAGGTATGACGAAGGCGCAGCAGGGTGATACCCAAGGTGCGATCGCCGACTGCACTCTGGCGATCGAACGACCTGGCGCTACGCCTTGGCAGATTGCAGAGGCGCTAACCTACCGCGGCATCAGCATGACGGCGCATGGTAATTACGACGGTGCGATCGGCGATTATACTAAGGTTATTGAACTTCAAGTCGCACCATACGTACAGTCGATCGCCCTATGCAACCGCGGTCGAGCCCATGAGTTACGCGGCGAACATAGCGAGGCAATCGCCGACTATATGGAGGCAATTAAGTCGCAAGCCTTGCCACTCGATATTAACGAGCTAGCCCGAAGCCGTTTGCTAAATCTATTCTCTTCAAAAGGTAAGGAATCCCGGTAAGCAGGTCTATTACTTTCGGCCTAGTACCTTTGGACGATATCTTTTTAAATACCTTTTTCGCATAATAGCCTCGTACTAGTAATTTTAGGAGGTAAAAATGTTAGATTTTGCGCAATCTGAAACTGAAAATTCCCCGCAGGGCGAATTAACGGCCTCCGGTGCCGCCGCTACGCCTGGAAATGCCGCTACCCAAGCATTGCAAACCTTAGCGCGTGATGTGCCGTTTGAGAAATTTGGTTTAGTGGCGTTTGATCCGGATAGTTTTGCGTGGTGGTCGGGTAACGAATACGCTTAGGCGACGCGTTGTAGCAAAAACAACGATTTGTCTCGGTAAAAAGGGACAGGATGCGCTTTAAGTCAACAAAGACGAAAGGATTCCAAGTCTTTGCGGTATCCGGAATTAATACGGTATCTTTTGCCATTCAGGCGACGGCGGCAACCCGCAAAAAACTCTTAGGCTTCGCGGTAGAACGCCTGGACCCCACGGAAAACGAGCGTTATTTCATGCCGGGTTTTAAGGTTTTTCCATCGGTTATCCCTAATCCCGACGCAAACACACTAGTGAGTAGTTTTGAGCATCCCATACAAAGTTTTGTATGGGATGACTTTACCGCTAAGCCTGAACGCGATTACCAATACATTTTCTATCCTGTGCGCGGTAAGCCGCGTAACCTTGATCGTAGTGCTACGCCAATCTCCCTCGTCATCAAAACCGAGCCGCTATACAGCAAGCTGGAGCACGATGTGTTTTTCAATCGCGGCATAGCTAGCAGTCAAGCATACAGCCGCAAATTCAAGAACCAGCGCCCAGACAAGCTCCCACCGGCGAAAGCTCGGGCCGCGCTGAGATGGCTAAGTCGGGACTTAGACGATGCCCTGTTACGCTTTATTCGACAGACGAAAAGTGGCGACACCTTGCTGTGTTGTTTTTATGAATTTCGCTATTCCCCGGTGGCGGAGGAAATTAAAGCGGCTATCGATCGCGGCGTTGACGTCCAGTTGATCTTGGATGGTAAGATCAACGCGCGCACCGACAAAAAAGGCGTGTTTCATCCGAGCTTTCCGCGTGAAGATAATTTGGCCACGCTGGCTAATGCGGGAATTCCTCTGCATCGAGTCATGCTGCGCGAGGCTAGACCTAACGATATTCAGCATAATAAATTTATGGTGTGGCTAAAGGGTCAGAGCAAGAGGCCAGCCGAAGTTTGGACGGGCTCGACCAATATTTCTACGGGGGCCATTCACGGTCAGACAAATGTGGGCCACTGGGTGCGTAACACCGAAACCGCGCGGGCCTATAAGACGTACTGGGAATTGCTGAGCAGCGACCCAGGGGCGCAAGCGGGGGATGATGCAGCCACCACACGCACAAAAAACTCAAAACAGCGCGCTGCAGTCGAGGGATTAAATGAGGTTCCCTTAAGTTTGTCTGCCATCCCCGAAGGAATCACGCCGATTTTCAGCCCACGCTCGGGCTTAAAGGTGTTGGACTTATATGTTAACTTAGTAGACTCGGCTGATACCGCCGCCTTCATCACGCTTGCCTTCGGTGTTAATAAGGCATTTAAGGAACAGCTCAAAGACAACACCAATCAAAGTCATATCGTGTTTCTTTTGCTGGAAAAAAAGGACAAACCTGCGAAAAATAAGCCTGACGCTTTCGTGGTCATAAACGCCTCCAACAACGTTTACAAAGCGTGGGGTGCTTTCCTGCGCGAGCCGCTGTATCAATGGACCAAGGAAACGAATGCCAGAATCCTAAAGTTTAATAAGCATGTTAGCTATGTTCATTCGAAGTTTTTACTTCACGATCCCTTGGGGGATGACCCCATCGTGATTACTGGTTCCGCGAATTTCAGCGACAACTCTATTCGGGTCAACGACGAAAATATGATTGTAGTTCGAGGAAATCAGCGTGTTGCGGATATCTATTTCACCGAATTTAATCGCCTCTTTAATCACTACTATTTTCGCTCCGTGGTTGAGGCTACGGCGGACGCCAACCCTAGCTCCACGCAACCCAGTCTTTTCTTAAAAGAATCCGCGGAAGAGTGGCTAATAAAATATCAGCCGGGAAAGTTACGTCAGAAGCGTGTGGATTTATTCGTCAAGATGGCAGGGTTCGCATCGTAGCTTTTTTATGGGGCTAAGCCTTTTCTCCCGCAGAAGCTAAGAGCCCGGCAATTAGCGCCAACTATTCCCACAGATAAATAAATATTTTGCCCGTGACGTTGGGCCGTACGTCCGGTAAAGTGCTGGCTTATTCTCAAGTCGGTGTATTGCTGCCATTCCCATGCAATTTGAAATTCACCAGCAAGATGGCCTCGCGCGTTACGCCACCCTACATTTAGCGCACGGTAAGGTGGCCACACCTGCATTTATGCCAGTTGGCACTTACGGCGCGGTGAAAGGCGTGGCACCTTATGAAATAAAGGACCTGGGTGCGGAAATGGTGCTAGGCAATACGTTTCATTTATGGCTGCGTCCCGGCCTCGACGTCATTGAAGCGCATGGGGGCTTGCATAACTTTATGGGATGGCCGAGTCCGATATTAACCGACTCAGGCGGCTACCAAGTTTTTAGCTTGGGGGCATTACGTAAAATTGAAGAACGCGGCGTGGCGTTTCGCTCGCCGGTTAATGGTGATGCCTGCTTTTTATCCCCAGAAATTTCCATGGCAATACAGCGCACCCTAAACTCGGACGTGGTCATGGTGTTTGATGAATGCACCGCTTACCCCGTTAACGAAGGCGAAGCCGCTAGCTCCATGCAGCTTTCCTTACGCTGGGCTGCGCGTTGCAAAGCGGCGCATCAGGGAAACCCCAATGCACTATTTGGTATTGTGCAAGGCGGGATGTTTGAAGCCTTGCGCCAACACTCCTTAGAAGGCCTAATGGCGCTGGATTTCGAGGGTTATGCGGTTGGTGGGTTATCCGTGGGCGAACCCCTGCATGATCGGCAACGCATTTTAGAATATTTAAGTGAGCGCTTGCCGGCGAGTCGTCCCCGCTATTTGATGGGCGTGGGCACGCCTGAAGATATTGTTAAAGCCGTGGTATTGGGCATCGATATGTTCGACTGCGTTTTGCCTACCCGCAATGCGCGTAATGGGTGGCTATACACCTGGGGCGGCGATATAAAAATTCGCAATGCCCAGTATAAAAACGATACCCGACCCCTCGACGCCACTTGCGAGTGCTACACCTGCCGCAATTTCTCTCGGGCCTATTTGCATCACTTGCAGCGTATTAACGAAATGCTGGGTGCGCGACTTAACACCCTACATAATCTGCATTTTTATCAAACCTTAATGCGGGCACTGCGCGACGCAATACAAGAAAATCAGTTAGACGCCTTTATTAAAACCTTTAAGCGCGGTGAGGGGGGCGGCTGAGTAGGGGTATGGCAACCGACCCTAAAACAGGCCTAGAACTATTCATAGCTTCCGTCATTCCCGCGAAAAGCGGGAATCCAGGTTTTTATATAAATTGTCGGGGGTAGCCCGACAGCTAATCACTTTCTCTTGTTTGGCCAAGAGAAAGTAATCAAAGAGAAGGCCACCCTCCCCACCGCCCTTCGGGTTCCCTGTGCTGCTCACCAAGCCAGGCGGCTGCGCAACTCAACCTCGCGCTAAGGCGCTCGGGATTCGAACAGTGCTCGCCGAATGCTCCTGGCTTGGTTGCGCTGCTCGGCGGTGGGGGAAGGGTCCCCATTCAAACCCGAAACCCGAAACCCGTCTATCACCGATCCCGCAGTAAAGCGCGCCGTGGAGCCCTCACGACGCTATCCAAAACCGCTTCATAAGAGCCTTTGGGCACTTCAAGCCTCCCCATGCTAAAATAGCGATTTTTTTAATCTCAGCCATCCCCCGGAGTAATCATGTTTATAGGCAACGCTTATGCCGCACCCCCTCCAGCCGGCGGTCAGGACGGATCATTTTTTATAATGATGATCGTCATCTTCATCTTGTTTTATTTCATGATGATCCGCCCGCAATCCAAGCGTGCTAAAGAGCAGCGCAACATGTTGGCCGCCCTGGAAAAGGGCGACGAAGTGGTTACGATAGGGGGGCAGTTGGGAAAAATCACCAAAGTAAGCGACGCTTATGTCAGTCTAGAAATCGCCACCGGTGTAGTGATCCAAGTCCAAAAACAAGCCGTGCAAACCTTGCTACCTAAGGGCACCATTAAGAATAATAGCTAGCTATGAACCGTTATCCTCTCTGGAAATATATAGTCATTGTTCTCGCCTTGCTGTTTGGCGTGCTCTATACCTTGCCGAATTTTTTCGGCGAAGTTCCTGCTGTACAAATCTCGCCCGTCAGGACATCGGCAAAAATTGACGGTGCCTTTGAACAGCGTGTTCAAGCAATACTCGCGCAATCGCAGCTTAAGTACGATGCAATTATACGTGAACCCAATAGCTTAAAAGTGCGGTTTACGGATACGGAAACTCAGCTCAAAGCAAAGGATATTTTACAAACGCAAATCGGCCAGGATTATATTGCCGCATTAAATCTACTTTCCAGTTCCCCCACGTGGCTGCGAAAAATTGGCGCCTTGCCGATGTATTTGGGTTTGGATTTGAGGGGCGGTGTTTATTTCCTGTTACAAGTAGACATGAAGGCCGCGGTGGATAAGGCCATGGAGCGATACACCGGGGATATCCGCGCTGCCTTGCGCGATAAAAAAATTCTGTACGCTGGAATAACCCGTCAAGCTCAAAGTATTCAGGTAACATTTCGCACCGAAGCAGCGCGCGAACAAGCAGTGAAAGAAATCTCCAAGACCTTATCAGATCTCACGCTTAAAAACCGCGAAGAAGGGGGCCAGTTTTATACGGTAGCCAGCCTAAGCTTACCTACCCAAAAACGTATACAAGATTTCGCGCTGCAACAAAACATTAACACCCTGCGTAATCGCGTTAACGAATTAGGCGTGGCTGAACCGATTATTCAACAGCAGGGCGTGGATCGAGTTGTGGTACAACTACCCGGGGTTCAAGACACTGCTAAGGCCAAAGAAATCTTAGGACGCACCGCCACATTGGAAATTCGCATGGCAGATTTTGCGCCTGCGGAAATCTTGGCGGTCACGCAAGGGCAAGTGCCCTTTGGCGCGGAGCTTTACTATGAACGCAATGGCGAGCCCGTGTTGGTGAGAAAGACAGTGATTTTAACCGGCGATAGGCTAACTGACGCGCAGCCGGGTTTTGATCAGCAAACGAACGAGCCGGCGGTACACCTGACTTTAGACGCACGCGGCGCACGGGTTTTTAAAGATGTGACTCGCGAAAATGTTAATAAACGCATGGCCATTTTGTTAATAGAAAAAGGCAAAGGCGAGGTGGTCACGGCGCCTGTGATTCGCGACGAAATTGGCGGCGGTCGTGTCCAAATTAGCGGCCAGATGACCACTCAGGAAGCCAACGACATTTCCTTGCTTTTAAGGGCAGGCGCCTTGGCCGCCCCTATGGAAATTGTGGAAGAGCGCACGGTAGGCCCCAGCATGGGCGCGGACAATATTGCTAAAGGCGTCAATTCCAACATTATCGGATTTATCGCTATCGCGGCGTTTATGATCATGTACTACAAACTGTTTGGCTTGATCTCCACTGTTGCGCTGGCTGTGAATGTATTATTTTTAGTCGCCATATTGTCTACTTTGCAAGCCACGCTCACTTTGCCTGGAATGGCTGCAATTGCGTTAACCGTGGGTATGGCCATCGACTCCAACGTTTTAATTAACGAGCGCATACGCGAAGAATTGCGCAACGGCAACTCGCCGCAGGCTTCGATTCATGCGGGGTACGATCGAGCTTTCGCGACCATACTGGATTCTAACGTCACCACTTTTATCGCGGGTCTTGCTTTATTTTTGCTCGGTTCCGGGCCGGTAAAAGGCTTCGCGGTGGTACTTTGCCTGGGCATTTTAACTTCCATGTTCAGCGCCGTATTTGTGTCGCGGGGCATGGTCAATCTAATTTATGGCCGCCGCGGTAAATTAGAAAAACTTTCGGTATAGCACCCATGGAATTTTTTAAAATAAAAAAAGATATACCCTTTATGAGTTACGCACGAGTGACAACGATTATTTCGCTGGTTACTTTTATCCTGGCGGTGGCCGCGCTTGCCACGCGAGGCTTACATCTTGGCGTGGATTTCACCGGCGGGACGGTGATGGAAGTACGCTATGCCGCACCGGCAGATTTAGCGCCCATCCGGGCTAACTTGCATAAAATCGGGTTCCCGGACGCTGCCGTACAAAATTTCGGTTCCGCGCGCGATGTCTTAATCCGGCTCCCGGTAAAACCCGGCCTCACTAGCGCTCAACTTAGCGAGCGGGTTTTTCAATCTCTACAAACTTTAGACCCGACCGTCGAAAAGAAACGCGTGGAATTTGTCGGACCCCAAGTGGGGCGCGAACTATATGAAAGTGGCGCACTGGCATTGCTGGTTGTTTGCTTAGGCATTATGGGCTATCTATCGGTGCGTTTTGAATGGCGATTTTCCGTTGCAGCAATTATTGCCAACATGCATGACGTGGTGATTATCTTAGGATGCTTTGCCTTTTTTCAGTGGGAGTTTTCTTTAACCGTATTGGCTGCAATATTGGCAATCTTGGGTTATTCAGTAAATGAATCAGTCGTGGTGTTTGACCGAATCCGGGAGAATTTTCGGAAAATGCGTAAAGCCACAGTGCCGCAAATAATCGATAACGCCATCACTCGCACTATGTCACGCACTATTATCACTCATTCCATGACACAGCTCATGGTATTCTCCATGCTGTTTTTTGGCGGCGAGGCGCTGTACTACTTTGCGCTAGCCCTTACCATTGGGATTATTTTCGGTATTTATTCTTCGGTTTTAGTCGCTAGCCCTATTGTCATGTGGCTGGGCGTTTCCCACAAAGATTTTATCAAAGTAGAAAAAAAAGAGGGCGTAGGGGCGGTGCCTTAGCGAGCCGAAACGTAACACCGATGTGGCGGCCCCGGATTAAAACACTAGTGGTCGCCCCAAATGGTCACCCTGGGCGTGGGAGAAGCCGATCTCTATCGCACGTTGCAACATTACTTCGTTTTCTACCCCTTTAGCTACCGACTCATAACCTGCATCCGCCACCAAGTGTGCAAGGTGCCATATAAAATTTGTCTGGCGATTTTGTTCGTGTAAGCCACGCATAATGGAAATATCAAACTTAATAATATCAACGGGCATATGAGAGAGATAGCGCAGGGAAGAGTAAGCGCGGCCGAAATCATCCAGCGCGACACGAAAACCCGCCTTGCGCAATTGCACTAGACTTGCGGATGCCACTTTTATTTGAGTAAGTAAAGCGGTCTCGGAAATTTCAACTACGATTTTATATTTTTCTAAGAATATTGCTAAGCTCAGTAGCCGGGTTATAATTTTTTTGCTGACTATCGCCGAGGCGCAAAGGTTGAGGGAAATTCCGCTACCCAGAGGAATCGCATTTCGATCCAGGGTTATGCGAATGGCCTCGATAATTGCCAGATCAAATTCGATTTCCATATGGCGTTTTTCCACCACGGGGAAAATATCCGAAGGTAGCAGCAAATTGTTACCATGGCGGATGCGAACCAAGGCTTCGTAATAGTCCACATCGCGGCCAGGTAGGCGCACCACTTCTTGATAATGCATCTCCAATTGCCGTTCTGAAGAAATAATGGCATCGCTGACCCCGCTGATCTCTAGGCTGGAGGCTAAATTGGCCGGTTCCGTTAAGAGCTCATCGCTATACAGGGCAAGCTTGGCTTGCCCTGGTTTTTTGGCGTGATACATCGCCAAATCCGCTTGCCTATGCAGGGTGAGCAGGTCCTCAATCCTAGACCCTGCCCAATACGCCAGACCGACACTAATGCGCACGGGCTCATTTACGCCTAGGCTGGTAAAATCATATTGGCTGACCTCTTCTAAGAAACGTTCGGCTACGCCCCGTGCGTCCTCCAGTGAGGTATCAAAGAGCAACGTAGCAAATTCGTCCCCGCCTAAGCGATATAGTCGATCCTGAGCCCGCAATGCCGACTGCACCGACTGTATGATGCTCTGAATGACAAGATCGCCCGTTTGGTGCCCGTAAGTATCGTTAATCCGTTTGAAGTGATCACAGTCAAGTAACAAGAATGCCATTTTTTTTGGTTGTTTTGCTGCTCGGGCAATAAGTCGATTCCAATCTTCTTCGAAGGCGCGCCGATTATAGACGCCCGTTAGGGCGTCGTGATGTGCCAAGTTCCATAATTCCTTATTCTTATTTTCTAAACTCAAGTGCATATCGTCCAAGCGAGCTTGATATTCGTTGAAAGACAGGCGCAATTGCTCGAGCTCGAAAACCGGCAAGACACCGTGGTACGAAACATTGAGTAGACTTCCTTGGTCGTCCCTTAAAGCCTCAATGCGCCGCGCTAGTTGCCGCAAAGGCAAGCTTATAAAGGCGGTCACCAATATGTAGGCAGCAAGGGCGAATAGCCCGAATATGAGGGAGATTCGATAAATCGAGCTGCGCATGATTTTTTCAATACCTTCAAATTCTGGCGCGCGGTTTAACCTAAATTGGGCGCGCGTAACGACATCTTTTAAGTCGAGAACTTCGCCACGCTTTCCGGAAATGGAAATCGTATTACCATCGACATAGCGTAGCGGGCGCAATCCCTGCAGAACGCCTAGATAGTCAAGTTTGATTCCGCCATAGCCCAAAACGGCACTTGCGGGATTATCGTCGGCTCGAATGGCGAAGAAGTAATAAAGGTAATCGCGATCTTCTTTCACCACGACTGGCCGCTTAACTGAGCTTAGTATTCGCGGGGGCATACGTGCCGCCCCAGATTTGTCACTGCCTAGCAACACCCGTCCATTTTTGTCGTAGAGATCCATACCTGCTATGGCACCGGGGATTTTTCCTGCTGAGAGAGCTCGGGAAGCGCGCCAGTAAGCATAAAACGTGGGGTCGGCCAGTTGTTGCCGAACTTCATCCCAGTTGGTGAGTGCCAGCGCAATTCGATCGGCAATCTGAATGATTTCGGTGTTGGCGATATAAATTTCACGAAGGGCGGCTTTGCGTTGACTTTCGATTGTTTGGTTTTTAAGCGTTTTCGTTTCTTTCGCTGTCGCCCAAACCAACCAAACCGCCACCAGAAAAAGCACGAAAAAAAATATCAAAGCATATTGGGTGATGGAAAAAGCGCGGGGCCCGGGCTTTTTGCGACGATCTTTTTGCACTGCCACTTTACTGTAACTTAGCGAGAACGGTTTCTAGCAAATCGAACTCATGCTGATCATCAAAAAAATGGTTGGCGTTTTCAATAACGCTGACATTTACCCCTTGGGCGCGCAGCTGATTCGGCCAATCTTTGCCCATGCGGGTATCCTTTCCGCCCACGACGATATAATTATTTGCCTTCACTTGACGTAATAAGGCAAGCACGCTTTTTTTATCCCAGTTTGCATAGGACAAAAAGTTGCCGGGCGTTGTCGGGAATGTTTTGCAAAAAATAAGTTCTGGCGAAAATAATTGGTTGTTTCCCCGTTTTAGGCGAGCTTGGGCGTCGCGCACCGCGAGCTTGCGCACGTTATCCGCTAGGGCTTCACCGTCGACCAAACTTATCGATATGACGGCGCGCAATGCCGAGCTGGTATCGCGAGCCGCGTAAGACAAGACCTGTAGGGAGCCGAAACTGTGCCCCACCAAAACAATGGCATTGTGCCCGCGCTGCCGCAGCCAATCCACCCAGGTCCCGAGTTCCGCAACATCCCCCTCAAAGGAATGGTTGTGGATGGCCTCGCAGGCTAAACTTTGTTTGCGTTTGGGCACACCCAGTGACAAGGTCGGCAGGAGTACTGTGTAGCCTTCTTCGGACAAGCTTTGCCCCAGCCTTTGAACAGTCGGAAAGTCCCGAGTTTGCAAGAAACCGTGCAACAAAAGGATAGCAGGCTTAGTGGGCGCCCCGGGCTTGTATTCTGCGCTAACGATTACTTTTGAGGCTAGCGTAATTTCTACGGTAGCCGCGTAGAGGGAATGGGAGGCCGCGATCGATATTAATGGGATGAGAAAAAAGCGCAGTGGGATCATAAGAATTTAGCCTTGGCGTGAGCGGTAGAACATCGACGGACCGCCTTACAATTCTACGCATATGGCGTAACTTATGCAAAGGCAATATTCATAATATTCGCAGCTGTGCGTGTTGGAGGAATGGAGGTTGTTAGGAACGCGGCAGCAACACCCACAGCCTACCAGTTTCTTTCATATGTCCCGCGTAGGTTTCCGCCTCGAGGCCAAATCCCCAAAATAAGTCGGCACGCACCGCGCCTTTTATTGCACCTCCCGTGTCCTGTGCGATGGTTAAGCGTCGCAAGGGCGCGGTGCTTGTCGGCCAAGTGGTATCTAAAAATACCGGTACACCCAAGGGGATAAAGCCGGGGTCCACTGCGATACTCCTGCCCGCAGTAAGTGGGGCACCCAATGCGCCTATGGGCCCGTCTAAGCCGGATGGCAGTTCGCGAAAAAATACATAACTTGGATTGCGGTTTAATAGCGTGGTAGTTTTGGAGGGATTGCGTCGCAACCAGGCTTTGATGGCGGGTAAATTCACCTCCTCGCGGGCTAGCTCGCCGTCTTCGATGAGCAGTTTGCCGATGGCGACGTAGGGATGCCCATTTTGTCCCGCGTAGCCTGCTCGAACTACTTCTCCGCTTTCCAGCGCGACGCGGCCCGAACCCTGAATGTGTAAAAAAAACAGATCCACCAGGTCGTCCACCCATAACAATTCATAACCTAGCAGCGCGCCCGCGCCGTCAATTTGCTCACGTGAAAAATATGTCATAGTAGGATGGGGTGGTTTATACAGGGGATAGCGATAGCGTTCCGATGGGACTCGACTCCCAAGTAACAAAGGCTCATAGTATCCGGTGATGAGCCCATCGCGACTGCCATCGGTGTTAGTGAGTTGATAAGGCAAAAAATGGGTTTCAAAAAATTGCCTGACGTCCTCACTATGCTGTGCAGGGTAAGTTTTTGCTTGTTGACAGATGACGGTAAGCGCGCCTACCCCTGCTCGATGACAGCTGATTAAAAAAGCTCGCCAGGCATCGATCAGATCGTCTTCTTGCCAACCCGGTACATCCTGCCAACGGCTGGCCATTGCGGACGTAACGATATCCGTTTTAGCGGTAGAGTAGGAGGGCGGGGCTTTTTTCTGGCTCACAAAGCGTGGCGCCGCGCAGGCTCCAAATAAGCTTATTAGTATTAACAAGACTAAATTTAGTTTAATTTTATTTATCATAAATTCTTGTATTCTTAAAACATAAGGAGGAATAGATGGGTTGGTTGTTTCTTGAAGCCGGAATCGCGCTTCTACTTTTAATACTAATTGTTTGGTGGACCTTGCCGCGCTCGCGCCGCAAAAATAAACTCCCTTAGCGGCGAAGCAAACGTATTTGCCGAAACCAACCTTTCGCCATTATTGGGACATCGCTTGTAATTGTTAATTCCGGTATTTGTTCCAACAAATCTTCCAGAACCACATCTAGCCGTGTTGCCACACGTCCTACCAACGGCGTCAATAGCCGCCGTATCGGTGCCGATTCGCCACGACGCAAAAACTTGTCTATTAACATTACCTGGCCGCCCGGTTTTAGCACCCTAGCGGTCTCTTGCAGGCAGACGAGGGGGGTAGGTACCACCGCAACGATGAGATGCAATATGGCGACATCGAAGCTACTATCAGCAAAGGGCAGGCGAAGGCTATTGCCTTCGACCAAGGCTACCGGTTGATGAGCCGCGCGCGCTTTGCTCCCATCTAACATCGCTCGCGTTAAGTCTATTCCATAATACTCATGCTGGGCGCTGAGGTAAGGGATATCTAAACCTGTTCCGATACCGTTAATTAAAACTTTAGCGGGGTTTTGCGCGCCTAGGGGCGCCAAGGAATTAGCCCGAGCTTGTGCCAAGGGCTTGTCTAGCAGTAAATCGTAGAAAGGGGCGATAAACTTATAGCTGGTTTTGAGCGACATTCAAGGGTCGATCAGTTAATGTAAGACCCTTGGCATGCTGAGCGTGAATTCGGAAATTTCGGCGTCAAACTTATTACCGTCTTCGGCCACCATTTGGTAGCTGCCGCGCATTGTGCCTACCGGCGTGGCGATGGCGGTACCGCTGGTATATTCGAAACTTTCGCCGGGTTTAAGCAACGGCTGTTCGCCGACTACGCCCATGCCGCGCACTTCTTGCACCTGGTTCATGCCGTCGGTGATTATCCAATGGCGGCTAATTAATTGAGCGGTGATATTCCCGGTGTTGGCAATAGTAATCGTATAGGCAAACACATAGCGGCCTGCCTCGATATCCGATTGCTCGGGAATAAACATAGTGCGAGCGCTAACGGTGATCTGATAAATTTTGCTTTCGGACATGCTGCTATTGCACACGAAATCTTAGGGCGGCGCAAGCAAAAAAGCGGCTCGCGTATCCATATCAGCCAATTATGAGTAAAATGC
>CAYYOS010000029.1:0-20595 GCA_964473355.1 uncultured Burkholderiales bacterium
CGTGTGTCGCAAAATCTGCTATTAATAAGTCCGCAAATCCGAGTGCGCCGCGATTTGAATACGAATATAGTAAGTACCATGGTTGGCCCGAGATCAAGGAATCGCTGATGACAGGGCGGATCCAGGCGGCCTATATGCTGGCGCCCATGGTAATGGACTTGGCGGACAAACGAATTCCGGTCAAGATTGTTTCCTTAGGCCATCGCTCGGGTGCCGTCATCATGGTGCGCACCGATTCTCCGTATCAGCAATTTAAACAGCTAACCGGAAAACGCATTGCTATTCCCAGCAGTTTTGACGTCGATTATCTATTCTTAAGAAAGATGCTGGCGCGGGAAAGTATGACGCCAAAAGATATCCAGCTGGTGGAGATGGCACCCGCCGATATGCCTGCCGCCCTTTATGCTAAAGCGGTTGATGCTTACTGCACCGGTGAACCGTTCGGCGCGGCCGCGCAGCGCGCCGGCTATGCTCGACCACTGCGTATGACGCGCAATGAATGGCGTAATTACATTTGTTGCGTGTTGACGGTGCGTCAGGAGCTCATCCAAGAAAATCGGCCGATGGTGCAGGACTTGGTTAATATGGTGCAGAGTGCGGGCTTATGGCTGGACGCCAAGCAAGCTAACCGCGACAAAGCCGTCGCCATTGCCGCCGGCCGAAAATTTTTCAATCAGGATCCAAACATTCTTAAATTTGTCATGGAAAATCCAACCGACCGCGTGACTTATGGCGATCTGCGTATGATCCGTTCGGAGTTTGAGGATCTTATGCAACTGTCGATTGAGGCCGGGACGATCAAGCACCCGATTGCATATGAAAAATACATCGATGAGAGCTTCACACGGAATTCCCAGCCAGCCGTCATCCCGATTTAAGACGAGAAAAACGACATGTACCGTGCTTTAATATTAATTTTCTTTTTGCTGTTTTCCTTGGCAGGGAGCGCCGCCAACGACACCTCCCTTAAAGCGGGTGTGTTTAGCCCACCGCGTCAAGCACCGGATTTTTCGCTCAACGGATCAAATGGTACCGAACTTAAGCTCAGCCATTACCGCGGTAAGGTGGTAATCCTGGCGTTTGGTTTCACGTCCTGCGTGGACGTTTGCCCCGTCACGCTTGCGGTCTTGGCCGAGGCACGAAAGAAACTCGGCCCTGAGGCCAAAAATTTGCAGATTGTCTATATTACTGTGGATCCAGCGCGCGACGACGCCAAGCGCATGCGCGAATACTTAGCCGCTTTCGACCCAACCATCATCGGTGGTACCGGGACTGCCCAGCGGCTGGACGTCGTGCATAAGGAATATGGCATCATTGCTAACAAAGTGGCCAATAAAGCTACTAAACAAGCCCCGGGAAGTTATGCAATCGCGCATTCCTCCTATACGTATTTGATTGATCGCGCGGGCGCCCTGCGCGCGTTAATGCCATATGGACACTCGCCAGACGATTACGTGCATGACGTCAAGATTTTATTGAAATCATGAAAGTTCGGCCTGGGTATGCGCTGTTGATTGTATTTGCCAGTAGCGTGCTGAGTATAGCCACATGGGCGGCGCTGGCGCCGATTTCGCCCGGTTCCCGGGATGAAATCTTCGAAATTCCTAAAGGGACCTGGGCGCGCAGAATGGCCGGCGATAAAATCGATATTCTGCCATCCCAAATAAATTTAACGTTAGGTGTTAAGGACGTGCTGGTGCTAAAGAACAGAGACGATGTGCCCCAAATATTTGGCCCGGCATTGATGATGCCCGGACAAAATTTTCGGCTGCCATTCGCGTTGGCCTCCAGCTACCAGTTTGCCTGCTCGGCGCACACCAGCGGCCAGATGACGGTCAACGTTGCCCCCATGCCCGATTCCCCTTGGTCTAGATTTAGCTGGCGTTTGAAGACGCTGCTACGATCGATGGGCCAGCAATTCTAGTGAGAAAAATTAAGCAAGTACTGCCATCCGTCACAATAATTACGCTATTGCTGATCGTTTGGTGGGCGGTCGTCGTCACGACTGAGAGCGTTATATTTCCTACGCCATGGCAGGTCGTTACCGGCACGATGGAGCTGATTAAAGATGGCTCGCTGTGGGAGCACATCTTCTCCTCGTTATTTCGAGTGGGCTCGGGATTCTTACTCGCGGCCCTAGTCGCCGTGCCCCTCGGTTTGTGGATGGGCTGGGTTAAGGGCGCGTATACCACATTGAATCCACTGTTTCAGATTCTTCGGCCCATCTCTCCGATCGCTTGGATTCCTATCGCCATCCTTTGGTTTGGCGTCGGGAATGCGTCTCCGATCTATCTCATTTTCATTTCGTCGGTATTCCCAATGGTTGTGCAGACCACGGTGGGCGTGCACGCGATCGAGGGGCGATATTTACGCGCAGCTGAAAATTTCGGTGTTTCGCGCTACACACTATTTACACAGGTAGTCATTCCCGCAGTGCTACCGCAGATTATCGTCGGTATGCGTATCGGAATTGGCGTGGCGTGGCTGGTTGTTGTGGCGGCGGAGATGATTGCGCTGCGGTCCGGCTTGGGGTTTCTTATCATGGATTCGCGCAATGCCGGGAACCGTTATGATTTAGTTATCGCAGCCATGATCATTATTGGTTTAATCGGCCTTATGCTCGATGGCCTGATGCGGCTTTTAGAGGGCCTCAAAATAGTCAGTTGGCGCTATGCCCGTTAGTACTGAAATTACGCAAACTTTGGAGGAGGGGTCTCAAGGCTCGCCATCTGACAATGGCCCAGGTAAAAACTTAAGCAATCTTTCGCAAACCAAAATTAAAGTCACTGAGGTTACGAAGGATTTTAGATCGAATAAAGGTCGCTTGCCGGTGGTTGACCGCGTTAGCTTTTCGGTCAGGGAAGGGGAGTTCGTTGCCTTCGTAGGGCCATCCGGTTGTGGCAAGTCCACCCTCATGAATATGGTTGCCGGGTTCATCGAGCCGGACGCGGGCCAAATCAGCGTCGGCGGCGTCGTCCCCAAGCCCAGCTCCAAAGGTATTCTTATCACTCAGCACGGCTCGATATTCCCGTGGCTCACTGTGCAACAGAATTTGATGTTCGGGCTCGACGGCCATGCTCACGAAAAAGCCGGACTCGCCGATCATTACGCGAGCATTGTGGGATTAAAAGGCTTTGAGAAAAGCTACCCGCACGAACTCTCGGGCGGCATGCTGAAGAGGGTAGAACTGGCACGTGCGCTGGTCGTGAAGCCGGATATACTTTATATGGATGAGCCCTTCTCAGCGCTCGATGCGCTCACGAATTTGCGTATGCGCAACGAGCTGCTAAGAATTCTCACGGAAGAACGTCATACCGTCTTATTGATTACCCATGATGTCGAGGAGGCGGTGCACATGGCCGATCGGATCATGGTCCTATCGGCGCGCCCAGCGAGAATTCAGGCTACTTTCGAAGTCGACATCCCGCATCCCCGTAAACTCACCAGCCCTGAGGTGCAAAGCCTGCGCATAGCGATTCTCAGAGAGCTCGGTGTCGACCGCGATGCGGACTGAATGTTGGCATTTTGAGATTTTGTTTTTTCCGCGGTTAGATCGATTTTGGTTAGGGCGATTGCTTCGCTATAAGATACTAACTTACTAACCCGCACATCTTCCCGCGCTACTCCGTGGGCTATTAAAACACATCTCAAATGACTCAAACCCCGGGTATTGCCAGTAAGTAGAGCCGAAACAAAAGAAACACGGACCCCACCAGGAATACAGTGTTTCCCCTTCGCATCCTTCATAGTTCTTTATAAAACCATAGCCGGTCTCTTTATACCAACGGAATCGGTAGCACCATTGATGCACTCGCCTAGTCCTAGAGCAAACAGCAAAAGGCCAATACCATTTCGGACACCAATAATAATATTTTTCATCAACGTCTCTTTCGTAGGGCATGACCGCCTCCTATTCTTCTAGCAATTATTGAGGCGAACGAGGCGGACCTACTCATTGCCGTGAAAATCAAAATAAGAACGGACGCACAAGGCGCCAGCAGTAACACTGCTATCCGAAAATGAAATCTGCACTGAATCTGGACCAACATATTTCCATAACTGCCTTTCTGCATGATTCACTGACCACTATCCCCGAGATGCGATGCGGGGTAAATATGCCAAAAGACATAAGCCGAAAGTGATAGGCGTGCCGCGTCTAACATTTAAAGTAACCGGCCTGCTCGGACTTTTGGCGCAGGTCCGATTGACTGCGATGCGATCCTAAGCGCAAGCGCGGCTTGACGTTTGACACGAGCGATGGGCGCCATCACGCGGAACTTGCTTGTGATCGTCCGTTCGATCGACGAGTTACTGTCGCACTATCAACACGCTGAGGGATCACTTGCGTAGCGTTCGAACGGGCCGCGACGGGCGTCCCTTTTACTGGCTTGTTATGCTGCTGACTCCAGCGGAACATCCCAACCGGGGAATAGGAGCGCTGCCGGATGGCACTTCAAGGCACGCGCAAGAACTTTGGCACGCTCTACCCCGAGATTGACGCGACCATTTTCAATGGCTGAAATGGTAGCTTGGGGAATACCCGTCAGCGCCGACAATTGATTTTGGCTCAGCTCTTGGAGCTCGCGAATAATGCGAACAGACTCCCCGACAGAGACTTCAATGCGTTTTTTAGCAGGGCGAAACTCTTTCATACTAATGCCTCCGATAATCATGCGATGTAACTTGAACAACCTGCACTAACAAAACGTCAGCAACAACCCGGTAGATAACCCGCCATTGCGGCCCTAAACGAGAAGGTCGATAGCCCTTCCATTCACCTGATAGTGCCTCGTCGTGAAATCCTTTGATTGCACGTAACCCAGGTGGGCCCGATATTGCAGCAATGTCTTTCCATTTTGAACTCAGCGATGAAAAAAAGCGCGCTTTGGTCACCCGTTTGAATGATTTGTTGGGCGCCATACGGCTCTATCCCCCGGCTTTGTTGAGAGCGACCGCGGCGCGGACAAGGGCTTTGAATGCGCTTACGTTAATTTTCTCTCCCTCACGGATGTCGATCGCGCGCCTTACGTTCCCGTCAAGGCTGGAATTAAAGAGCTTGGCTGGATCCTTCAACGCGGCGCCTTTGGCAAACGTGAATTTGACCTTGTCTTTGTAGGTTTCGCCTGTGCAGATAATTCCATTGCGGGACCACACCGGAACGCCCAACATCGAGTTGGACGGCTTTCTCCATTTCACCTCCTCAACGACATCCGGGGTAGCTTCTCTAATGAATTTACGCATTCTGTTCAAAGTCTCCCCGCGCCAATCGCCGAGATTTGAAATTATTTCGTCAATCAGCTCAGTTGCCGATTTGCTTTCGGTCGACTCCGATTTCTTCACGCTTTCCTCCTTTCCTCCAAATTCTCTAAGTTTTTCAAAACGTCCAACGTCGATTCTGGGCGGCAGTCGAGCAGATCAAGATTCTGCCTCCCACAAGCCGGGATACCGGAGGACGAAGCCGGTCGGAGCGACCTCCAGCAAAGCCGCATACTGAATACTCGGTGCCTCGTACCAGTACGCCGCTTTCGACCGCCGCTCGTAGCGTTGAGGCAGGACCGCAAGGGTACCCGCGGCCACGTTAAGCCAGGCAGCCGGAGCCTCTGCTGTCTGTCCGTCAGCCAAGTCCAAGCGGCGGAGTGGCAACAGGTTCGTTGCCGGAGTGAAACCGAGATCGAGATCGACACAGTCTTCCATGCCCGATATAACCAGACCGTTGAGTGTCCATCCACCTGCGTCCATCCGCGCAATACTGTACGCGACCGGTTGCGCCCCGAGCCAACCCTCGACCAGCCCGTGCAGGGTGCGCCACGCCAGATCGCAGACGACTTGATACGTGAGCCGTGCGGGAACCCCGTCATGACGAAAGACGGCAGTCCCGTGCAGTTTCCACCCGGCATCGTCGCCATCGAGGCGACAGGCATCATGGCCCGGTGTATCGAGGCGTTTCCACAAAATCGAGGTTACTACCATTCGATTCGCTCTATGTCTGCCCAGCGTCCAGGTTAAGCGGCGGGCCGAGCGCGCAGCGCAAGTGATACGTCAACGTTTATTGAATTCCTCTTAGGATGAGTCCGCGTCATGATATGAGTTTACCGTGAGGTGGGTATCGGCGCGAGCACCGCTTAGCGTTTGAAGTAACCGATGCTGGAGCGCGTCGCGGGAGGGACCATAATATCAAGGCCAACCCAGCCGGACGAAAAATGACGTGGCCATGTTGCGCGCTAGGTTGAGGGGCGCGCCGCTTTCAGCGCACCCTTTTCGAACACCATGTTAGGCTTGTTTTCGTGCTATGAACTGCACCACTGAAGCCAGGCCAGTATGGCCTTCGCCTTCGCTAACTTCTCGCTCAAGTTCCCGAATAAGAATTGGTTCTAAGTTTGGAAACTCCCGCTTTAATTTCTCCACTGTCATGAGCATATCAGGGTCTTTTGGCCCACCGGTGTTCCGAGCTAACTGGCTTTCCGAATATGCCTCCAAAAGTAGAATGCCATTCAACTTCAAGCATTGTTCGATTAGCGGGAACAGCTTATTTCTAATTGCACTAGGAAGATGAGCAGAAATTGAAATAACTGAGCCATAGTAATTTTTTTCAGGTTTAAAATTTGAAAGATCAGCCACTTCTGTTTGGATTTCTACGCCTTTTAACTTCGCTAAAGCCTGTGCCTTGGTCAGGCCCACCTCAGAGGTATCCACGCCGTGTACTTTCAATCCGCGTAAGGCGAGATACACCGCATTCCGACCCTCGCCTTCTGACAGTGAAAGCACGGGGCCTGTAAGCAATTCCGAGTATTTTGCAAGGAATGAATTCGGATCAGTTCCATATAAGTACCCGTCCCTAGCATAGCGTTCGTTCCAAAATTTTTGATCGTACATTCATGCTCTCCAATAGGCTTAACGTAGATCTAAGGGGCGCGCCGCTTTTGGCGCGTCCCTCTGGAGCGCAGGGCTAGGGTTTGGGTGTCAACGTAAGCGTCCAGAAGACGACGAATCATGCGCTGATACTGCGTATGATGCTTCGAGGCTTCAGACTTGAAAAACTCAATACTTTTTTTGCTCAGAGCCAGCGTGACCTTTACGCCTTCCTCGCGAAAAGCCAGCTCGCTCGGAGAGGGAAGAAAGTCAGGGATTACCTGAGTTTTGCCAAGGGATTCATCTGTGTATTTTATTTTCGCGTTCATAAATTGCCTTTCCTTGCGCCAATAGCCTGCGACGATGATTCGAATAACAGAAGCGCGATATGTGAACCGCACCGTAAGCACGCCACCATTAACTTCCCCGAAACAATAGAACCGCTCTTCAATAATAGAACCGCTCTTCGGTCTGACTGTGGGTGACGTCCTTGGCAATTACACGCTGTGGATCAGCGAATGCGTATTGGGCGAGAGTAAAAGAAATGCCGTGCTTTGTTGATTTTCGACATCCTTGTCGGTATCCCAATCAAAGCAAGTGCTTGCCATAGGCGAAGACTAGCATGCAGCAATATAAAAAACCATACAATAGTATGGAAACCTTAACGGAAGGCGAGTTGAGCGTCGCCCCCCAGATAGTGAAGTCTTATTTGCGTCTGCTCCAGTGAAGCGAATAGCCGCGCATCGCGCGTTGATGTTCGAACGAGAAGTTAGGCATAGCTTCGCTCTGCCTTCGAGTTCGGCAACTCGAACGCCATGTTTAGCAATGTTCATAGCGACGGACGTTCCTGATTAACCCATAACTGCACAGATGGCCGTTGCCATTGACGCGAGGCGTAGGCCGCCAAGCTTTCGGGTACTGAATCGCCGTTAAGCACCAAACGGTTCAGCATGACTGCTAGATCGACATCGGCAATGCACCACTCTTTGCCGCACAAGTGCGGGCCACCATGCGAAAGCAACTCGGTTGCGCCGGCAAATAATATCTGTGCAGCACTACGTGCCTCGGCAGATAGCGCTGCGGCCGAGGGCGCATAAAACAACACCACGGTCGATCGCTCTGAGCGAATTGGCATGAAATCGCTGCGTAGCCAGGCCTGCACTTGACGGGCGCGAGCGCGATCTTTTACTTCACTGGGGTACAGCGCCTGTCCTGGATAGGCCTCGTGTAAATACTCCGTAATTGCCGACGACTCCGAAAGCGAAAAGTCACCATCAACTAGCGTGGGAACACGATGAGTAAGGGATATCTTGGCGTAAGCCGGGGCGCTAGCCGCTCCACTCGACAGATCAAGGGTGGTGATCTCAAATGGTAATTTCTTTTCGTGTAAAGCCACAAATACAGACATTGCGTAGGGTGAAAGATAGTTGGAGTCTACGTACAATTGCATAACTGCTCCCTTTTAATAGAAGATGGCTAATGTTCGCGTTTGCGAGTCGGTGTTGAACGCGTTGTTGGACGGCAATGTCGACTCCCTGGATCGCGTATCTACGCATAGGCCTTAATTTCACTCCCAGCAAGGACTACAGTTTTGGAAATAACACAATCTCTCACTCCAGCGAGATTTGTAGATTCTGAGGACTGCCGATACATCTGGAACGCTTCCGCGTTTGGAAAACTCACGATATGAATTTCAAAGGGCCGGTCGCCTTCATGCTCGGTGCCGGAGATGCGAATGGCGCGCTCAATACGGCCATCAAACTTGGCCATTGCGTTTGCTGCCTGACGCTCAAACGCTTCAAACCCCGAAACATCGTTGTTTTTTAGCCAGAGGCTGACAATCAATATATGACGCTCGCTCATTTTGATGGCTTCTGTGACGCCCAACGTTTCACTAACTAGCGCGCCGCTTTTGCGCGTCCCGTTGAGCCAAAAGTTAGAAGCGCCTATTCCTTTGGTTTTAGCGTTGCGGCGGATTGCTGACCGCTGGACTGCTGTTGGTTTCCTTGTTGAGGCGTCGGGGTCGGCTTAACCTCCTGAAATTGATTCACTGGCCGACTTTGTAAAGTAACAGAAAACGTCATCGGAGGTGCCATCCGCCCCATCTGGGCAAACGTGCGACCTATGTGCTTGACCGCGGCCCCCGATTCCACTAGCATTTTATCCTAATACACGCTGCTAATACCGGATTGTTCAATCGGTAGCAATGCGTGGATCTTATCTATTTTAAGGGAGTGATCATGCAACAACTATTTAACACAAAAATTATTGCGGCGGCGGTTTCGCTCGCTTTTATATCCGGCGGTTGCGCGCAGATGGATACGGGTTCGGCTAAGGCCAAAACCGTGGTGACAGGATCGGCGGCAGGCAGTGAAACACAAAACGCCAGTGCTGAACTTGAACGTTGCCCCGCGCCGTTGGGCACAGTGGCCGTGATTGAAGATCAGTCTTCTAGTTGGTACGGATATTTAAGTCGAGATCTGCGTTTACCGTCGACGGTGCCGGTCCTGAAGCTTTTAATTCAGCAGTCCAATTGCTTTGTTGTTGTCGAACGTGGCCGTGGCATGACCACGATGATGGGCGAGCGTGAGCTGGAGAAGTCTGGTGAGCTGCGCAATAAATCCAATTTTGGTAAGGGTCAGATGGTTTCTGCGGATTATGGAATCAGCCCTTCAATTACATTTAGCAGTAGCGACGCTGGGGGTATTGGCGGTGCATTAGGCGGATTTGGCGGTTGGCTAGGCGTAGCGGGCGCGGTCGCAGGCTCGATGAAGTTTAAAGAAGCCAGCACGGTGCTGACTTTAGTTGACAATCGCTCTGGCGTGCAACTCGCGGCCGCAGAAGGCAGTGCGAGAAACACGGACTTCGGCGCGCTGGGTTCAATTTTTGGTAGTTCCGGAATGGGGAGTTTGGGCGGTTACTCAAGAACCGCTGAAGGCAAAGTATTAGTCGCCGCGTTTACGGATTCTTTTAACGGCATGGTGCGCGCGGTGCGGAATTATAAAGCCCAGGAAGTTAAAGGCGGATTAGGTACGGGCGGAGTTTTGCGCACTCAAGGGGACCCCAATAAGAAGAAATAGAGGCAGGGCTTAGCCCGCGTTCACGTTACTCTCCATCCGAAGCGTCAATGACGCTTCGGGTAGTCTCTCTGCTTTATCGCCACGGCCTCGCAGGCTAATTAAAGCAAGCCCCGGGTATCTACTCGTGTTGCCTTACCCCTTTGCAATCTTTAGGAGCAGAAATGCTGTTCATTGCGTTAAGAATTGCAGCGAGTAGCCTCGTTGTCATAATTTTCCCCGCCGCGGCGAGCCCGACGAATTTCGCAAACTTTACTCCGCTAGCCACGTCCGTTCCAGGTGGCTCGCTACCGGAAGCGGCGCCGCTACAGATCTCCTCGCGTTTATTTACACAAAAAACCATTTCGGCGAATGACCATGGCGCGTTAAATGGCGGCGTCAGGCTTGGCGATAACTGGGACATGATTACTTTAAACGAGACCGGTCCTAGCGCCGGACGCTACCTGTTTAGCCCCTATGAAACCGATGATGCGGGCGTGCTCCGTTTGGATCTGCAAACCGGTAGGGGAGTCAGTATTGTAGCGAACGGTACTCAAGGGTTCGTCTGGGGCGACGCTTCCCGCTGGACGCCATGGGGCACTTATTTAACTGCGGAGGAGTCCTGGAGTGCAGGCAAGAACAAGGGCCGGCTATTTGAGATTACCAATCCGCTGGCTGAACCCAGCGCTATAAAATTTATTCAACGCAATATTATCCCCCGCGTCGCGCATGAAGGCTTGGCGTTCGATAAAGCGGGCAATCTATATTTTGTTGATGAGTTTAGCGGCGGAAGCATATATAAGTATGTTTCAAAAACGCCAAATTCCCCCACCTTTTTTAATGCAGGGCAAAGCTTTGTTTTAAAAGTTGGGGTGGGTAATCATTCTGGCGCCACTGGGGCGGCCACGTGGGTGCCTATCACCGACGTAAACGGCGTGGCGCTGCCGGGCATCGCTACCGTAACGGTTAATAGCGTGACGAGCATCGATGGACGAGCGGCGGCGGATCAAGTTGGCGGGACGGGCTTTGATCGCCCCGAAGATCTCGAAATTCAGACGCGGCCCAATGGCCTACAATTCCTTTATTTTGCTGCTACCGGCACCCATAATGTTTATTCTATAAGGATTAATGATTCCACTAATACGGAGGTTAGGGTTGCAGTGGATCGCACAACAATCAACCAGGCCAGCGGCGTTGCCGTTGGCACCCAGTTTAGTCACCCCGACAATTTGGCCATCGACTCGGCGGGCAATATATATATCGTTGAAGACCAGCCCGCTGGGAGCGCAGATATCTGGTTTATGTATGACGGTAACGGTGACGGTGTGGCGGAGGCGGTCGGCCGCTGGGCGTCACTTTCCACCTTGGGTGCGGAACCTACGGGTTTATATTTTGATCCGTTTAATCCAAACATCGCCTATATGAACGTCCAACATGCCGACAGCGATGTCGACCGCACCATTATGATTTCTGCGACCCCGCTCAGGGTGGCGGCATCATCTTTGCTACTGGCCGGTTTAGGCATGCGGGGCGTAGTGGTGTTTAGGCGTCGCCCTGTTTAGTTAGCCCAAAAAGGGCAGAGGGTTAGGTCGACCCGTCTGTTCCCTGTAAGAGAAACACGGTAGGCCTGTCCAAAATATTCGGCAGCTTAGTTCGCCATGCCGCAATGGTTTGCGTGCGGACTGATTCGCTGGCAAGCGTGATTTCAGTTGCGATACACAATCGCGTAGTTTTCTTGCAGACGTCCACGATGTCTTGCAATAAATGTTGATTCCGATACGGCGTTTCAATAAAAATTTGCGTTTGTGTGTAGGACGCGCGCTCCAGCTCGTCTAATTTTTTTATGCGAGCTTTTTTCTCGCTGGGCAAATAGCCTTGAAAACAAAAATTCTGGCCGTTTAAACCGGACGCCATTAACGCTAACAAAATGGCAGAGGGGCCGACCTGCGGGCGCACGACGATACCATTGTTGTGAGCGAGTTTAACTAATGCCGCTCCGGGATCCGCAACCGCCGGTGCTCCCGCTTCCGATAAGAGACCCACGTTGTGGCCAGCCAGTAATGGCGCTAGCAAAGTACCCAGAGTTTCGGAGGCAGTATGCTCGTTTAAGGTTAGCAGCGTTAGTTCAGCTAGCGGCACGTTGTGGCCAGCTTGCTTTAAAAACGCCCTTGCCGTTTTCGGATGCTCCACGATAAAAACTTGCAGAGACTGAATTAGCGTTTGAACATGGTTAGGGAGAATGCCAGATAGCGGTGAGAATCCTAGCGGCGTAGGGATGAGATAGAGAATGCCCGGCGCGGCAGCCATCTACAGAATTTCCAAGCCCTCGTTTTCTAACATTTCTATTAGCGCGATTAAGGGCAGTCCGATTAGCGCGTTTGGGTCATCACATTGAATTTTTTTTATGAGCGCGATCCCTAACCCTTCAGCTTTAGCACTTGCGGAACAGTGGTAGGGCTGTTCTTTTGCTAGGTAGCGCAGTATCTGCGCATCGCTGTAATTGCGGAAAGTGACTCGGGAGGGAGCCAAACGAGTTTGGGTATTTTTGGTATCACTATTCAGTACGCACAGCGCGGTATAAAAAACCACTTCTTGTCCGCGCATCATAGTGAGTTGCCGGACAGCATTGTCATGGTTTCCGGGTTTAGGCAAATGGGTATTACCTAAGACGGCGACCTGGTCGGAACCGATCACCAAAGCGTGAGGAATTTGCTCCCCGATGGCGCGGGCTTTCGCGATGGCAAGACGGGTAGCCGTTTCTTCAGGCGACTCGTCGGCTCGTGGCGTTTCATCGAGTTCCGGCGCGATAACATCAAATGGCACGCCTAAGCGCAATAAAAGCTCGCGCCTATAAATAGAAGAGGATGCAAGAATAAGCCGCACGCTTATTCGGCTTGAATTTCGAGCAAGGATTCGTCAGGCGTTACCTGTTCACCTTTGGCGATATGCACGGCAATGACCATGCCGGAAACGGGTGCCTGAATTTCATTTTCCATTTTCATTGCTTCAATAATCGCAACCGGGTCGCCGGCGCTGACCTTAACTCCAGGTTGCACTAATATATCAACGATGGTCCCGGGCATCGCAGTGGTGACATGACCAGGGTGACTCGGCCGGGGGCGCTTTTTCGAACTGCCGCCACCGCCGCCACCATTGGTTGCAGGCTTTGGTTTAGGTGCGCCATTCGTTGCGCCGGTCACCTGGACTTCACTTAAGGTCTCAATAATGACTTCTTCCGGTACGCCATCCACGGAAACATAAAACGGCCGGCGTTCCTCGCCTGCCTGTCCGCTGCCTGTTAATTTGATGTGATAGGTTTCGCCATGCAAGGTGACGCTAAATTCGTTGGGCGCCATGCGTGCGGCGCTGCTGCTAACTTCTTCGCGCGTTAATAATGGTTCCGGGGTGAGGGTACCTGCTGCTCGCTCTTGCAAGAAGGTACGAGCGAGCTCCGGGAACATCGCATAAGTGAGCACGTCTTCCTCACTTTTTGCCAGTGAATCAATTTCACCTTTCAATTTTTCCATCTCATCGGGGAGTAAATCGGCCGGCCTGCCCGTCATAACTTTGGCGTTGCCGATCGCAGCCTGCCGTATGGCAGGGTCAATCTCACCGGGCGCCTTTCCATAGCCCCCTTGCAGATAACTCTTAACCTCGTTGGTAATAGATTTGTAACGCGCGCCCGTGAGCACATTTAACACCGCTTGGGTGCCGACAATTTGCGAAGTGGGGGTGACTAAGGGCGGATAACCCAAGTCTTTACGCACCCGGGGAATTTCCGCGAGCACTTCATCCATGCGGTTTAAAGCGCCTTGGCCTTTAAGCTGATTGCTTAAATTAGAAATCATGCCGCCCGGCACCTGGTTAACCAACACCCGCGAATCGACGCCGGTAAATTCACTTTCAAATTGCCAGTATTTTTTGCGCACGCCACGAAAATAAGCCGCGGCTTCTTCAAGTAAGGCTAAATCCAAGCCGGTATCGTATTCTGATCCCTGGAATGCCGCGACAAAGCTTTCGGCGGTAGGGTGGCTAGCGCCTTCAGAGAAAGCCGATAAGCAACAATCAATAATACTTGCCCCGGCTTCCACGCCTTTAAAGTGAGAGACGCTGGCGAGGCCGGAAGTCGAATGACTATGTAGATTAATGGGCAACTTTACCGCAGCCTTTAAAGCGCTTACCAGTTTAAAGCTTGTTAGAGGGGTGAGCAGGCTTGCCATGTCTTTAATAACCAAGCTTTGGCAGCCCATGGCTTCAAATTCACGAGCCAATCCAACATAGTATTCAATATTGTGAACCGGGCTGGTGGTGTAAGAGAGCGCGCCTTGGGCATGCTTGCCTGAGGCTAACACTGCCTCCACCGAAACCTTTACATTACGCAGATCGTTCATTGCGTCAAAGATACGGAAAATATCTACGCCATTGTCGGCAGATTTTTTTACGAAAGCCTTAACGACGTCGTCCGAATAGTGTCGATAGCCTAAAAGATTTTGGCCCCGCAACAACATCATCAGCGGCGTATTAGGTAGCGCCTTACGCAGACTGCGTAAACGTTCCCACGGGTCTTCTTTAAGAAAGCGCACGCAGCTATCAAATGTGGCGCCGCCCCAGACCTCTAGAGACCAGAATCCAATACGATCCAACATCGGGCAAGCGGGCAGCATGTCTTCGGTGCGCATGCGGGTAGCGATCAAAGATTGATGGCCGTCGCGCAGGGTTAAGTCAGAAATAAAAATTTTTGGCATGTGTGTAAATTTATAAAATCAGCTTATAAACCATGATGCGCTGCCACGGCAGCGGAAATTGCCGCAGCCAATAATTCCGGCGGGCGGCGTGTGGAATAGTTGATCAACTCCGGATGACTTTCCACAAAACTGGTATCAAACTTACCGGCGCGAAAATCTGCATTCTTAAGGATTTCCAAATAATAAGGGATGGTGGTCTTGACGCCAAAAACCGTCATATCATTAAGCGCGCGCCGGCCGCGTTCGATTACGCTAGGCCAAGTCAGCGCCCAAACGGTAAGTTTGGCACACATAGAATCATAATAAGGGGGAATGACGTAACCCGTATACATCGACGCGTCGGTTCTGACCCCAGGCCCCCCCGGCGCATAGTAGCGCGTGATTTTTCCGAAGCTCGGTAAAAAATCGTTTTTTGGATCTTCGGCATTAATCCTAAATTCCATGGCAAAGCCACGAAAATTTACTTCATCTTGTTTGTATTGTAAGGGCAATCCGCTGGCGATACGAATTTGTTCCTGAACAATATCGACACCAGTAATCTGTTCAGTGACGGTGTGTTCGACCTGGAGGCGGGTATTCATTTCCATGAAATAAAACTGGTTTTTTGAGTCATATAAAAATTCTACCGTACCCGCATTTTCGTAGTTGACGCTTTTGGCGGCCTGCACCGCCAATTTGCCGATGTGCGCGCGCTGTTTGGCCGTAAGTTGTGGGGAGGGCGCAATCTCAATTAGTTTTTGGTTGCGCCGCTGGATGGAGCAATCCCGCTCAAATAAATGGATAACATTTCCCTGGTTATCACCCAAAACTTGGACTTCGATGTGGCGCGGATTAACGACACACTTCTCTAAGAAGACTTCGGGCTTGCCAAAAGCTTTCGTTGCCTCCGAGACCACGCGATCATAATTTTTCCGCAATTCTTCAACATTGTTGCAACGCCTTATGCCCCGGCCCCCGCCGCCGTTAGTCGCCTTAAGCATAATGGGGTAGCCAATTTTATTCGCTACGATTTCCGCTTCCGCAACACTATTTAGATTGCCTTCACTGCCTGGAACCACGGGGACGCCAGCACGTATCATGGCATTACGTGCCTCAATTTTGTCCCCCATTTTTTGAATAACTTTGGCAGGCGGGCCGATAAATTTGATGCCCCGGCGCGCGCATATTTCCGCGAGGGCCGGGTTTTCAGAAAGAAAGCCATAGCCCGGATGCACGCCATCGCAACCCGACGCAGCGGCGAGGTTTACGATGTTATGCGCGTTAAGGTAGCCCGTGACCGGGTCGGAGCCGATGTGATAAGACTGGCTGGCTTTTTTGACGTGCAGCGCATGACGGTCTGCATCGGTATAAATAGCGACGGATTTAATGCCCATCTCCGAGCACGCCCGCACGATCCGAACGGCGATTTCACCGCGGTTGGCCACTAGGATTTTTTTGAGCAAAACACCGGCCTTTTTGACAGACAAAGACAAAAATTATATCATGCGCGACTTATGACGGCACCAGTTGTAATTGATAATCTGGAGTTTGCGGCCAGTGCCGGCACACTTCATGGTACAATAGCCGCTGAAAATCTTCGCCGCGTCCCGGACCTTATCGACGTATCTGAGAACGAGATCACTTATAGTCTCATGGGCCTTATTAGCGCCGAAGGAAAACCACTGTTGGCGCTCACCATTTCAGGTGATTTACATCTTAAATGTCAACGCTGTTTAGACGAGCTGGTTTACAAGGTCGATATAGACACCGCGCTGGAAATCGCGGGCCCTAAGGTTCCGGAAACGGATGATGAGCACGAAGGCCGGGATCAAATACCAGCGCAATCAGCAATGGATGTACTAAGCTTGGTTGAAGAAGAAATTTTATTAAGCTTACCTATTTCGCCGCGGCATGAGATGGGTGAATGCGACTTACAGCAGCGCTAGGTTGCTTCTAAATTTAAGGAGTTATTATGGCAGTTCAGCAAAACAAAAAATCCGCGTCCAAGCGCGGTATGCATCGTGCTCATGATTTTCTAAAAAATCCGCCTATCGCCGTGGAACCTACCACGGGCGAGGTGCATCGCCGTCATCATATTAGCCCCAACGGTTATTATCGCGGACGTAAAGTCCTCCCGTCAAAAGACGAGTAGTATTCGCTTGCCGAAAACCGGGCTAGGTTCGTCGAAGCCCGCGTGTTCGGAAAGCCCGATCCCTTTAACCAAAGTTAGCGGTCCTTGGATATCACAGTAGCAATTGATGTGATGGGGGGCGATCATGGCCCGCATGTCACCGTTCCGGCGGCACTGGAACTGTTAAACAAGGACCCCGACATAAATATTGTATTAGTGGGCCTATCCGACGCAATTCAAGCAGAATTAAAGATCCGCAACGCGCAAACCGGGCCGAGACTGCGAATACACCATGCCAGCGAAGTCATCACCATGGACGATGCACCGGCGCTTGCCTTACGTAGTAAAAAAGATTCCTCCATGCGGGTTGCTATCAATTTAGTTAAAAGCGGCGAAGCGCATGCCTGTGTTAGCGCTGGCAATACCGGCGCCTTAATGGCGATTTCCCGATTTGTGCTCAAAATGTTGCCGGGCATCGATAGGCCTGCCATCGCCACGGTGCTACCGTCGTTGCGGGGCCAGACCTACGTATTGGATCTCGGCGCCAATGTTGATTGCTCGGCCACGGATTTGTTGCAGTTTGGCGTAATGGGCGCAATGCTGGCTTCCGCTGTTGATAATAACCCATCGCCTTCCATCGGTCTGTTGAATATCGGCGAGGAAGAAATAAAAGGCAATGAGGTAGTGAAGCAGGCGGGCGATCTACTGCGCGCGAGCCACCTAAACTTTTATGGCAATGTAGAAGGTGACGATATTTATAACGGGACAACCGACGTGGTCGTCTGTGATGGCTTCGTTGGCAATGCAGTATTAAAAACCTCTGAAGGTTTAGCCAAAATGCTGGGTACGTTTCTACGCGAGGAATTTAAACGCAATCTTTTTACGCGTATTGCCGGAGTTTTTTCCCTGCCGGTAATCAATGCATTTAAAAAACGTGTTGATCCACGAAGTTACAATGGTGCTAGTTTATTGGGATTACGTGGCATCGTTATCAAGAGCCACGGATCGGCGGATAGTTATGCCTTTGGCTGTGCGATTACGCGGGCGGTGAGCGAAGTTAGAGCCGGCGTTTTGCGCCGCATCACCGATCAGATCTTAATTCTGCAAAAGGGCGCCGCGTAGTGTTTGCGAGAATAAAAGGCACCGGCTCCTACTTGCCGGAAAAAATCCTCACCAATGCAGATTTAGAACGCATGGTGGAAACCTCGGACGAATGGATCGTAGCCCGCACCGGCATTCGCGAGCGTCACATCGCAGCGGAGGATGAGACAACCAGCGATCTTTGTATGCACGCTAGCCGCGCCGCGATCGAGGCTGCCGGAATTAATCCGCAAGAAATTGATCTCATTATTGTCGCCACGACCACGCCCGACACTATTTTTCCCAGCACAGCCTGTTTGTTGCAAGAAAAACTCGGGTTAATAAATCAGTGCCCGGCGTTTGATATCCAGGCGGTGTGTAGTGGATTTATTTATGCTTTATCTACCGCGGATCAATTTATAAAAAGCGGTCAAAACAAATGTGTATTGGTCGTGGGCGGGGAAAAGATGTCCAGCATTACCGACTGGACCGATCGCACCAATTGCATACTCTGGGGGGATGGCGCAGGTGCGGTAATTTTAACCGCCAGCGATGTACCGGGTATCATCTCCACCCACTTGCACGCTGATGGTCGTTATAAAGATTTACTGAAGGTGGGGCCGACAAATGATCGGCTCTGCATCAAAATGGAAGGCAATGCCGTTTTTAAAGTTGCGGTCAATACGTTGGATAGCATCGTTGATGAAACGCTTAAAGCGAACGGGATGAAAAAAACCGATATTGATTGGGTGGTGCCGCACCAAGCGAATATTCGCATTCTTCAAGCAACTGCGAAAAAACTTGGGCTGAGTATGGATAAAGTGGTCGCCACCATCGCCCAACATGGCAACACCTCTGGGGCCTCCATACCGTTAGCGCTGGATGTCGCGGTGCGCGATGGCCGAATTAAACGGGGTGAGACGATATTGATGGAAGCATTTGGCGGCGGCTTTACCTGGGGCTCGGCCTTGGTAACGTGGTAGTCCGCGCCGTCTTATGAGGCTAGCGTTAGTTTTTCCTGGGCAGGGTTCGCAGTCCGTGGGTATGATGCAGGCGTATGATGGCCTGCCGGGCGTGCGGGAAACGTTTATTGAAGCGTCAGAAGTTTTAAATCAGGACTTATGGCAACTTGTCACAGAAGGTCCGGCCGAAACGCTTAATCAAACCGTTAACACCCAACCCATTATGTTGGCGGCGGATATCGCGGTATACCGAGCTTGGGCAAGTCGGCATCAGGTAGAACCGCTTTATATGGCGGGGCACAGCTTAGGTGAATATGCCGCGCTGGTGGCGGCGAAAGCTTTAGCGTTTAAAACCGCCGTGGCATTGGTGCGCCACCGGGCCACGCTTATGCAAGACGCCCTACCCGCGGACGCGGGCGCAATGGCGGTGATTTTGGGGTTAGACGACGAGGTGGTGGAAGCGGTATGCGCAGAAGCCAATGGTGATGAGACCGTGGAAGCGGTCAATTATAATTCGCCGGGACAAGTGGTGATTGCGGGGCACAAACCAGCGGTAGCGCGGGCCATGGCGTTAGCGACCGAACGCGGGGCAAAACGCGTGATGATTTTGCCGGTGAGCGTGCCGGCGCATTCTCGCCTGATGACCAAAGCCGCGCAGCAGTTGAGTGATTACTTGGGGCAGGTGAGTCTCACACCCCCAAATGTACCGGTGTTGCAAAATGCGGAAGGCCAAGCGTATAGCAACCCAGCGGATATTAAACAAGCCCTGGTTCGGCAATTATATTCCCCTGTGCATTGGGTAAAGACGGTGCAAACTTTGGCCGGGTATAATGTGAGCCACCTAATCGAATGCGGACCGGCCAAAGTCCTCACCGGTTTAAATAGGCGGGCTAGCACGGTTCCCACTTACGCATTAAGTGATATTAAATCTATAAATGAATTTGAAACAATTGGTTAACCATATCTATTAAACCTTTACCTTAAATGTTAAAAGATCAAATTGCACTGATTACGGGCGCCAGCCGCGGCTTAGGCCAGGCCATCGCCTTAGCTTTAGGGGCGAAAAATGCCACGGTGATCGGCACGGCAACCACGGAGGCGGGTGCCGAACATATTCAAGCTTATTTGCAGGCCGCGAATATTACCGGCACGGGCATTAGCATGAACGTCACCGACGTTACTCAAATTGATGCGGCGCTAACCCAGGTGCGAGCGCAATTTGGTGAAGTGAGCATTCTGGTAAATAATGCGGGCATTACCCGCGATAATCTTGCCATGCGTATGAGAGAAGAAGAATGGCAAGAAATTATCGACACCAATCTCACCTCTGTTTTTCGCTTGTGCCAGGCAGTACTGCGGCCCATGACTAAGGCACGCTACGGACGGATTATTAATATCGCGTCGGTAGTGGCTTTAATGGGGAATGCCGGACAAACCAATTACGCGGCCACTAAAGCCGGGATTATCGGTTACAGCAAATCGTTAGCACGTGAAGTTGGCAGCCGCAACATCACCGTAAATTGCGTCGCTCCGGGTTTTATTGATACGGATATGACCAAAGCGCTGGCCGAAGATCAGCGCCAAAAATTATTAACGCAAATTCCCCTAGCGCGCCTGGGACGGCCGGAAGACGTTGCCGCGGTCGTGGCATTTCTTGCCTCGGCGGACGCGTCGTATATCACCGGAGAGACTATTAATGTGAATGGCGGTATGGTAATGAACTGAGAAAAGTTTGTGGAGAGTCGCCAATGTTTGGTAAAATGTGGCGCTTTAAGCAGTTGGGCTGCAGTCTT
>CAYYOS010000030.1:0-20378 GCA_964473355.1 uncultured Burkholderiales bacterium
GGGCATGCGCCCAGTGCATGACGTGTGCTGCGCGTTGCCCCTTTAAAAACTCTCCTGGTGGCCTGGTGATGATTATGCGCGAGGTTGCGATTAAACACGGCATGCAATCCGCGAAGGACGTACTGCGACCCTTTGGGCGAGTCATGCTAAAGCTAATTACCACGGGCAACCAGTTATCGCCAGATATGATACAACCCGACCATTTCCCGGATTGGGGCCCAAATATACAAAAGGTCGAGGGCGATTTAAAAATCCTGCGCAAAGCTATTCCCGTGCGCACGCTGCAAACTACCGATACGGCGTGGGAAGTATCCTTAAAAACCTCGGTCGAAATGTATACCATCTGGGAAATGACCGGCGTTTTAAATTCCCTGGAAGCCATGGATGAGAATTTGTTTGACGTGATCGAAGATTTTATCGATGAAAAACGTGAAGATTATGAAGACTGGTTGGAAGGCCAAGAAGCCAAAGCGGAAGCTAAACCCGAAATCGCCGCAGAACCTAAGGCCTAACCCCTGCTAGAATTGCAATAGGAGATCGCCATGAGTAGCAATAACCACACCCCCGGTAACCACAACGCCTCGGCATTGGGCGCCGGTGCTGGGCAAATGAAAGAAGGTTTCCATAATACCGACGGGCAAGGCCTTGCGGGGCATGGCTCGTTTTTTCAAAAAACGCAGTTAAATTCGGAAGAGGCAGCAAAAGCCACAGAGTGGGTCCGTAAACACGTCGATAAGCGCACTGTGGACTTGGGCGAGCGCATGGATGATATCCGTGACCATATGTGGGAATTGGAAAAAGACGGGCAAATTATAGTGCATCGCATTACCGATGCCCATAAGCCCGTCGATGTGCAGACCTTATTTGGGTGGAATAAACGCATTCCAACCATGCAGCTTTGGCATCATAAATCCTGCGGGCAATGCGGCAACATTCCGGGTTATCCGACAGCTTTGCTGTGGACCATGAATAAATTTGGTTTCGTGCCCGGCAAAGATTATTTAGACGAAACCGATCAGACGTCCTGCACCGCGTGGAATTACCATGGATCAGGTATCGGCAATGTGGAATCGCTGGCCGCTGTTTTTCTACGTAACTTTCACCAAGCTTATGTGTCCGGAAAACAGCACGGCCATGAGCTCGGTCACTTCTTCCCCTTAGTGCATTGCGGCACGTCTTTTGGTAACTATAAAGAAATCCGTAAGTATCTGGTGGAATCCGCGGAATTGCGCGAAAAGGTCACCAAGATTTTAGGCAAGCTTGGCCGCTTAGTGGATGGCAAGATTGTTATCCCGGAGGAAGTGGTGCACTACTCCGAGTGGGTGCACGTAATGCGTAACCGCATCGCTTCGGAACTACAGACCATCGATGTTTCCAATATTCGAGTAACTAACCACATCGCTTGCCATTACTACAAAATGGTGCATGAGGATGCGATTTATGATCCGAGCGTTTTAGGCGGCAACCGCACCGCAATCGGTACCTCCGTCGCGCAAGCATTGGGCTCGCAAGTGATTGATTATTCCACCTGGTATGACTGCTGCGGCTTCGGATTCCGGCATATTATTTCCGAGCGAGAATTTACGCGTTCTTTTACCATGGACAGAAAAATCCGCGTGGCTAAAGAGGAAGCGAATGCCGACGTTATGCTAGGCATTGATACGGGTTGCATTACCACCATGGACAAGAACCAATGGATAGGTAAAGCCCACGGGCAGAATTTTTCCGTACCGATTATGGCGGATATTCAATTTGCGGCTTTAGCCTGCGGCGCGGATCCGTTTAAGATTGTGCAACTACAGTGGCACGCTTCACCCTGTGAAGAGCTCGTCGAGAAAATGGGTATTTCCTGGACCCAGGGAAAGAAAAACTTTGAGGCTTATTTAAAAGAAGTTGAAGCCGGCAATATCGAATATTTATACAATCCGGAATTGGCACTGGGGGGCGTTCAGTAATGCAGGATACGGTGTTGGTGGTCGGCGCGGGACCGACTGGTTTGTCTGCCGCGGCCGGCGTGGCTTCTGCTGGCAAAAACGTGGTGATCGTGGAAAAAGAAGCGGTATTGGGTGGCGCGCCCATCATTTCCGGCTACGCAAAGTTAGTTCCGTCCGGCGAATGGGCGAAAGATGCCATGGGCCGCATGATCAAGCGTGTGGAGGACCACCCGCTGGTCACCATTCATAAAGGCACCAAAGTTGCAAAGCTTGAAGGCGAGGCGGGCAACTTTACCGCGACGCTAACCAACGGCCAAACGGTCAACGCCAAAGTAGTAATTTTAGGCACCGGGTTTACGCATTTTGATTCCATCAATAAACCCGAGTGGGGTTTTGGCACTTACGAAGATGTGTTAACCACCACCCAAGTGGAGCAAATGGTTGCCGCCGGCAAGATCACGTGCCCCTCTGATGGCAGAGTTCCGGAGCGGGTTGCCATTTTATTGTGCGTCGGTTCGCGGGATAGACAAATTGGCCGCGAATGGTGCTCCAAAATTTGTTGTACGGTCTCCACGAACTTGGCGATGGAAATTAAAGAACTATCCCCGCAAACGGATGTGTTTATTTACTACATGGACATTCGCACCTTTGGTTTATACGAAGATAAATTCTATTGGAAATCCCAGGAAGAATATAAAACCAAATTTGTGAAGGCCAGGATTGCGGAAGTTACCGCTTCAGGCGATGGCCGTTTGCTGGTGAAGGGTGAAGATACCTTAGTCAAACGCCCTATTGTTATCCCTATGGATTTGGTGGTTCACGCAATCGGTATGGACCCAAACGAAGAAAATCCGGAAATCGCCAAAGTATTTGGTGTGGGCTTAGAAAAACACGGCTTTATTGAGCGCGCTGAGCACTATACCAACACCGGCAGCAGCACCCGCAGAGGTATTTATGTGGGCGGCGCCGCGTTAGGCCCGGAAGATATCGACAGTTGCATATCGCAAGGTCTGTCCATGGCAATGCGTGCCGTGGGAGACTTAAATGCTATGGTTCAAAAAGCAGCCTGAAGCTTTAACAAAATCCGGCGCGGATGAAGTCATCCAGCCTGCGGCGTTGCCTATTGCGCTAGACCCAGGATTATTCCAGCACCATCTCCAAAGCCTCGTTAAAGTCGTTACCGAAGCGGATACTGAAACCGGGTTGGATGCTTATATTGCTAGCCTTAACACCAAGCATCAACTTTTTAAGGGGGCGTTACACCCTGAGGTAATTGATAAGCTAGATTTAGACGGCATTGCAGTATTGTTGGAAGCCGTATTTTCCGCAAGGCGGCGAATTTTTCTTAGCCTTAAGGAATTAGGGGAAGCCAAAACGCGCGAAGCCATACATGATTTAATTTACGGCGCGCGGCCTCTCCCCGAACGTATAACGGCATTCGTAAATATCTTGCCCAGTGCAGCTGGGGAAGATAAAGCAAGTGTTAAGCAGCACGCTAAGCTTGCTCGGGCGATGTTTGATTTTGCGGCAGAGTTGTTGCATTTTAATTCACCGACGCAATATCCTTTAATGACGCGTTGGGTGTGGGATCAAGCGACAGTCAGCGGGGCGCTGCGGGAATTTATTCGTGGCAATGATAGCTTAACGGAAATTCCTCTGGGCTCCAGTCCGGAAATGTTTGAAGGCGCTCGCGCTTGGATGGCGGAGCAAATCGCTGAGCAAGGTATTTTTCGCGACGTAGAATTTTGGATAGATTTGGTTTTAGCGCAAGCGTATGCGACCTATTTTAGGTCCATGGCTGAAGGCATGCTGAGCGCGGACTTTGGTCGAAGCGCCTTACCCGGGGATTACATTAAAAAGTTTTTGGGATTAGATGAATTACGCCAGAGTGGACGTTCTCGGGTAGTTAAGGAATCCGCCACGGGCGGTTGATAGGTTGAGGAGAAGGTAGCATGGCAATTCATGAAAAAACATTGATAGCTGCGGATCATCTGGTTACCGCTGAGAAATTAGTGGTGGATGGCGTCGACGTATCTGGTCATTGGAACACCATGATCTTACCTCGCACCTTAACCGATTATGATGAGGATTTTTATAAAACCATTCGCAATTTGCCGGGTGGCGAAAACGTCCATCGCTGCTGGCAGTGCGGTTCATGCACCAATTCCTGCACGGTCTACGCAGTCAATACCGATTTTAATCCCCGTTATTGGATATATCTTACCAATTTGGGTTTGAAGGAAGAGCTTTTAAAAGACAAAGATATTATTTGGCAATGCGTTTCTTGTAATAAGTGCACCAACATCTGCCCAAAAGACGTTAAACCTGAGGGTGTGATGAAAGCCCTGTCGCATTGGATCGAGGAGGAGGGCTATGGCCCCAAATCCAATTCCACGATATTCGATGAGGAATTCACGCGCCAAACGCTAGCGCGCGGCCGCATAGAAGACACCGAAGTGATGACCAAATTCTTTAAGAAAACCAATCAAGATTTAATGCAAATCGCGCTGCACGGCTGGTTAGGGATTTCGATCGCACGGCTGAACAAATGGACTGAGCTCAAAAAAGGCAACATCGTGAAATTTCTACAACGCGTGCCCATCTTAGGCCCTCTGCATATGGCGCTGCACATGGTGATTAAACCTCGGACCAAATCCTGGGGGCGCACCGGTGAAGTTTTGGCGCAATACGTTAAAGAACAAAAGGAGTTAACCCATGGCTAAAGTCGCCTATTATTCGGGCTGCGCCCTTGAAGGCACGGGCGGGCCGTATGATCGTTCTACCCGAGCGTTAGTTAAAAGTTTGGGGCTGGTCATGGAAGATCTGCAAGATTGGAATTGCTGCGGTGCAATGGAAGTAAAAAATGTGCATCCCATGCTGCAAACTTATATGTCCGCGCGCAATTTGGCTATTGCCAGCGAGCAAATGGGTTATGACACCGTTATGGCACCATGTAATGGTTGTTACCACAACTTAAAAAAAGCGGAATATGAGTTAGCCACCTCGGACGAAACGCTAAAAACCGTGCAAGACTTAGCCCGAAAAGCCGATGATCCGGTTTACAAAGGTGACGTGCGCACCATTCATTTGCTGGAATGGCTAATGGAAGAATTAGGCCCGCAGGGTATTAAGCAAAAAATGAGCAAGACCCTAAACGGTATCAAAGTGGCCAACTACTATGGCTGCATGTACACCCGCCCGCGCCAAATTTTTCCAGAAAAAGATCAAGGCCCCGGCTCGGAATCCAGCTACAAGCCGCACTTCATGGATGATTTGCTCGCAGCAGCGGGCGCGATAAACGTCGATTTTCCGCTTAAAACCGCATGCTGCGGCGGCGCACATACGCTGTCTGACGCCGATACCTCCACTCAATTAGTTTTGAATTTGTTGCAAGCTGCGGAAGATGCGGGCGCGGAGGTAATCGCCACGGAATGCCCGACGTGTCACTCCGGTTTAGAGTTGCATCAAGTGCGTGCGGAAACGGAATTTGGTATTAAGACCAACGTAAAAATACTTTATTTTACGCAGCTCTTGGGTTTGGCGATGGGCTTATCCGCGCGCAAACTCGGTATCCATGAAAATATTAGTGATTCATTGGATTATTTACATAGTAAGGATGTAGTTTAGGCATAGCGGGACAGAAAGAAATAACTAGAGCCGTGCCGTTATTCTTTGATTCCCGACACAACCATCTAACTGGCGATGATAGTACTTAAGCGAAATGCCAGATTGAGACTGACACCCCACGGTTGAAGGATTAAGTCCTTAACAATCTTGCAGCTTCCCGTGACCGCCGTCGCTCTGCTAGGAGCGATTCGAGGCCCGCGTGTTCTCGCTCAAGATCTTCCCGCAGGGCTCGAATTCGTAATAGTATTGCCGAGATTCGCGTTTGAACGCGATCGATGTCCCCCAGCGGCGCGAGTTGAAATGTCATGGCGCCATTTAAAAAAAGACTACTGTGAGTAATATCTGGCACACAGTCCATTATTCGTGATTCGGCAGATTGTATGCGTTCTAAAATACCAGAGTTTTGGGATGAGCCCGAGAATACTCCGAGCGTTTGGTAGCTGAGGCTGAGTTCAGTAGCTCGCGCTGAAACTCGATGCAAACTTCACTCGCCGTTAGCGAGAGCCCTAAGTGAGGCTCTCCGTTCGGCTTCTTCAACCACTCTCTGTGCTGCGCTAGCAAATCCAGCAGAGCGAAACGCGGCCACTGCAGCAAAGGCGCCGCCGATAGCGCTTACGACGGCGGCTATTACGGATACATCATCACCGGTTGCCATAGGCGTACCCTGCTATTCGCATTAGAGTCACTCAGAAAATCTGGAAATCTGGGGTCAGAAAATCTGGAAAATCTGGGGTAGCTCAGGTCTTGACACAACAGTTTATCTCTCCCCGATGATTCACAGTCGAGTAGGGGCGTCCCAGGGATTAATTTGTTACCTATCTCCCAAATCACTCAGGCATCAATGGTTGCCACGAAGAAGACCGGATACACTCAGGTCTTCATCAATTTCAGGCCAATGAATACCTTCACCGTCTCCCAAAAGCTCATAGTTTTCCAGCTGATTTTTTGCCGCATTCACCAGGCGGGGAAACCACACCAGCGGGACAATGACTTTTCTCCCGTCTACCAGGGACACAACCATGTCGTTATCTGTGAACTCGACATTGTCCGCCAGGGCGCGTGCTTCAACTGCCAATGTGCTCATTCCATGCCTCCATAAATAATTTCCGATTTTCGTCGACGTGTTTCTGTATCGTTCGCAGCTCATGCGAGGCAAAGTGCCTTGAACTTGCCAACGCGACAGGGTTTAACCAAAGCTTAGCAAGAAATCTTTCCCGCTGCACGTGAATGTGCGGCGGCTCTCCTTTTTCGTTACTGTAAAAAAAGAAACGATAAGGGCCTATTCTGAGTATCGTTGGCATAGTTTGTCTTGTTAGTTTACCGCGGGGTGCATTTCCGTGCGAGCGCAGCTAAACAGCTCGTTCGCCCCAATTTCGTGTCTTTTGCATAAAAATATCATGGAGCCTGCTCAATTCATGCAAAGGGTTGTAATGATCATCCACCCGTAAATCAGGATACATATACCAGCGTTCTGCGTCGCGGGGGTTTACCATTCGGAGCGAAGCCGATTGCCTTCCCCGCCGATCTCCTCCCGCATCCTCACCCGCTAACAATGCAGAAAGTAATCGTAACGATATTGGTTTCTTCTTGCTGATGGCGAAGGCTTCTGACATAGCTTCAATCACTTGTTCGGTGGGTAGTGTATTTCCTGCTATGACATAATTAGGGCGAATGATTTGATGATAGCTAGCTTGGCACTCGCTTCCTGAGTAGGCAGCGCCCATTCCATTTAAATTCAGACAAATCAGCTGTCGTTTTTCGCGATTTAGGTCACTAGCAATACTCAGTTGTATTGCTTGGGCGGGATGAATACCTTTCTTAAGGTTTAACAGTATTTCCGTTGCCAGAGACGGCGAGGCGTAGTGTTGCGTGTGCACCACGCCATGCGGATTAAAATATGGGACCGCAGCTCCGACCGCCAGAGCACAACTTGCAATGGCAGAGCCTATTTCGCCAGTATTAGAATTCACGGCAATGATGGAAAAAGTCGAGTATGTAATCATGCAGTTGGTATTAATGGAATGTCAACGCGTGTTCGCCTGGCCTTAAATGTAATGACCGAAGCTAATGCAAAAGAATAATAAAAGTAAAGAATAAAAGGGGTTAAATAAAAAGGGCCAGGTCCTGAAATTACGCCGGGATCTTGGCTTTGGCAGGAGTAGTCGGGCTTTCCAGACCTTTCCTAGATGCGGATCAGGACGTAGTCCAATTCCAGATAACTTTTGATCTGGCTCGGCCCCGACGGCGCAACGTCGACATATGCGGGAAACGCTTCGGCTGACAGGCCGCGCATGCCGGCGTAGGTCTCGCAAACATGGACGGGAATCGCATCTTTTTTTAGCGCTTCGACGCCGCTATGCACCGCTTCGCGCTCGGCGCGGCGATCCGCCTGCAAAGCAAACATTTCACGGCCGTGCGTCACCACGGCAATCGGCAGTCTGGGGAAGCGTTTGCGCAATTCCCGCGCATGGCGGCTGACAAGTGGAATGGCGCGTTCGAGCCCGGCTTCATTGGCGCTGACGATTTCGAATACCACGCCCGGCGGCGGCTTAGACTGCGCGGTTAAGCGCCGCACCGCCGCATCGGAGGGTTCGGCCGCGACCGCGGCAACGCCGAACGACAGCAGCGCGAATGCGCCTACGAGCGCTTGGCGAAAACGGCTGATCGCGAGATAGTCACTCCGCCTCACGTTTCTCCTCGGGGGTAGTGGACTGCTGGAGCATCGGTATCCGTGGCTGTAGCTTCTCGATTTGCGCGATCAATTCACAAGCGTCGAATACCGGCATAACCGAATAGCCGTCGGCGCCAAGGGACATTCCGGCGCGCTCCGTGGAACGGTCCATCCGTGCGCCGACCGCCCCGGGCTCGAGGGACAAAATTAGAAATGCTGCATTACCGTGCTTGTTATTGTTACGCACATCTTTCAGGAACTTCAACATCGATTCCTCTTCGAGGTGGGCCGCGCACACGATGACGTCAACGTGGTCTTTGCCATCGAGAAATGCCCGCGCCTCCTCGAGTGTGGTCGCCCCGACCACTGCGTATCCGCCTTTTTTACAGGCACTCTTCAGTTGCACGATGTTCTCAGCACTATCAAGGAAGAGTATCCGCCAGGTGTGCTGGGGTGATTTCGCGTCCTCCGCCGCGGGGTGCTCGATGTCGGGTTGCTTTGTCATGATCACACCTTAGCTTAAGCGAGTTAAAAGGAAAAGTCCCCGGAGGAGACTCTCGATCTATTCGGAAGTTCCTCTCTTTCGGGCGGAAAAAAAGTGTAGCATGAAGCGGAGTGGGAGCGGAAAAGCTACCGAGCACCAAACTTGACCAGGTTATACGGGGACGCCGGATGTTATTCCTTTATCCAAGATATTTACAACACCGATTTTTCGGCCTTATGCTTCCCCAATTCATTATAATAACTTAAATGGATTTCAAGACCGGCACCTCGAAAAAACCAACAATGGAATGCAACGGCTGTGAATTTCGCCCCGAACTATATTACGACGCGGAATATCAAATTTGGGTAAGGCGTGAGGCGAACGACAACTTGCTGGTGGGCATGACGGACCTTTCGCAAACCATCGCGGGAAAAATTTTGCATGTGCGCGTACGAAAACCCGGCACCTTGAGGCCCAAAGGCAAGCCCGTAGCGACTATCGAAAGCGGCAAGTGGGCGGGGCCGATTCCGAATGTGTTTGATTGCACGATCGTTGAAGCCAATCTCCAAGTTTTGGACGACCCCAATCTGTTAAACATTACCCCTTACGAAGCATGGGTGGCCCGGGTGAAACCCGCCGTCACGCCTGAGGAAGCATTAGGTACGTTACTAACCGGCGCCGCGGCACAAGCGGGGTACTGCGAGCGTTGCAAAAAAGATGACATCCATTGCGAGCGGGGGGTAGGCTAAGCACGCTATGTCCGATCATCAGTATTTAGACAACGAAGAGAAGTCCGTCGTGATTGTAATGACCAGCGGCCCCAGCACGCCCCACCGATGTGCCACACCATTTTATATCGGCGCGATATTGGCCTCTATGGATGCCGACGTCCGCATATTTTTTACCATGGAAGGCGTGCGCCTTATGCAGAAAGGTGTCGCGGAAAACTTAGTAGCAGCGAAGGATGGCAAAACCATCATCGAATTTATTCGCGACGCCAAGGCCGCGGGTGTAAAATTGCATCTTTGCAAACCCGCCATGCCCGGCTACGATATTGAGGTCACCGACGTGATCGACGAAGTCGACGAGATTTCCCATGCGAGCGCGCTGGCGGATCTTATCTTGAGCACCGACAAGGCGATGTATTTTTAATCTTAAGCTTTACACCCGATTCTAATTTGAGGAGAGACCACAAATGGCAACAGTAAGAGGATGTAATCTACCGGATGACTTGTACTACAACGTAGAAAACAATGTGTGGGCGCGCAAAGAAGCGGATGGCACCATTACGGTTGGCATGACGGCTTATGCTTGCTCCTTGGCGGGTGAGATTGTGTCCTACACACCAAAAAAAGTGGGCAAAGAAATCGAGCAAAATAAATCCGTCGCTACGGTCGAATCGGGCAAATGGGTGGGCCCCGTTAAAGCGCCTGTCACTGGCGAGGTGACCGCTAACAATGAAGCGGTTTCTGCCAAACCCGGCACCATTAACGCTGACCCTTATGGCAACGGTTGGATGGTTAAAATGAAGCCTGCGAATTGGGATGCAGATTCCGGTGCTTTAGTTACCGGTGCCGCGGTCGCCACCGCTTTTGAAACCAAAATGGGCGCCGACGGCTTCGGCGGTTGCTAGCAATATGGTCTCCGGCTATCAGGCGCAGATCGATCAAATTGAAGCCCTGGAGGGGCTGAATTTAGATCCCGCGCTGCTAGTTGAGGCGCAGTCCCGAAATGGCGACATGCCCCGAAGAATGAACCGGGTAAATTTTTATACCCCGACCTTTAAAGCCTACGCTACGTCCGAAATTAAGGGCTGTGGCAAAAGTGCTTGGCCGGCGGTATCGATCACGGGGGGCGACTGTAAGTTGCAATGCGATCACTGCAAGGCGAAAATCCTGGAGCCCATGATCGCGGCGCGCACGCCCGACGAATTGTGGCGCGTGGTGGCGCAGCAGATTGAAGGTGGCGCGCAGGGCATGCTTTTAACGGGTGGCTCGAATCATCGCAACGAAGTCGAATATCACGATTATTACCCTGTCATAAGACGTATTAAAGATACTTTCCCCCAATTTAAAATCGCCATGCATACCGCGCTCGTCGATATGGACATTGCGCGGCGTATGGAAGATTGCGGCATCGATGCTGCAATGATGGACGTCATTGGCGCGCAAGATACCATCACCCAGGTGTACCATTTAAAGCGTAGTGTGGATGACTTTGAACGTACCTTAGAATATCTCGTTGCAACCCAATTAAAGGTAGTGCCACACATTGTAATTGGCCTGCATTACGGCAGCTTGCTCGGCGAATGGAATGCATTGGAAATGATAAAGCGGCATTTGCCCACGGCGGTGGTGCTGGTTGTGGTAATGCCTTTTTATGCGCCGGAAAATCGCCCCTTCGCCACACCCAAAGCCGCCCAAGTGGGACGTTTTTTTATGGACGCTCGCGCAGCACTACCCACGATTCCATTGTTATTAGGTTGTGCCCGGCCTCCGGGTCAAGTAAAAGTAGAAATTGATAGCTACGCCGTGATGGCGGGTTTAAATGGTTTAGCGCACCCCTCTGACGGCATGGTGGAGCTGGCAGTTCGCATGGGGCGGGACGTGCGCGTCACGCCAGCTTGCTGCTCCATTGCCATCGGCGATGAAGTGATGGCTATCGAAACAGAAGATGCGGGTTTGGAAATTAATATTGATCAAATTATTGCCCGCGAGGCGGTACGTAGGCGTGGCACCAGCGGATTATCCGCGATAAAAATTGTGCAAGTTTAATAAAGTGGAATTATGGCTACTTGGCGGGTTCTAGATACGGGCGTGCGTTCGGCCGCGCAAAACATCGCATTTAATCGCGCGTTGTTAGAAACCCGGCAAGCCAACGAAATCCCCAGCACTTTACGTTTTCTGCAATTTAAGCCCAGCGCTTTGCTTGGTTTTCATCAAAGCGCCCAGCAAGAGCTAAACGTTGAATATTGCAGCCAACACGGTATTGAAATCCAGCGCCGCATTACCGGAGGTGGCGCGATCTACATGGACGAATCCCAGCTGGGTTGGGAGCTCTACCTCGCTAAGAAGGATTTGGATGTGCCGGATATGCAGCACATCTCTCGGCGCATTTGTGAAGCGGCGGCGAAGGGCATTCAAAGCTTAGGGTTAAACGCGGTGTACCGTCCGCGCAATGATATTGAAGTTGACGGTAAAAAAATTTCTGGGACGGGGGGCGCGTTTGAAGGCGACGCCTTAATGTTCCAGGGTACGTTGCTCATCGATTTTAATATCGCCAAAATGCTGCGGGTGCTGCGCATCCCCATAGAAAAATTAAGCGATAAAGCGATCTCTGAAGCCAAAGAGCGCGTTACCAGTTTAAGTGAACTGTTGCCGGTCGTTCCGCCTTTAACAAAAATAAAGCAGTGTTTAATTGAAGCGTTTGCAGCTGAATTTTCCGTGACATTTAAACATAGCAGGGTGCGGCCACAGGAAGAAGCGCGATTTCTAAACGCGCTAAAAGAAATCAGCCATCCCGATTGGGTACACCTCATGCATAGCCCGCTAAGTGGCATGCCGCTAAAGCAAGCGATGCAGAAATTTTCGGGTGGCTTGTTAAAAGTAGCGCTTAACTTTGACAACGAAACGAATAGGATTAAACAAATCTGGTTTAGCGGGGATGTGTTTATTACGCCGAAGCGAAGTTTAGCTGACTTGGAAAGCGTGCTGCGCGATGTGTCTATCGAAAAGCTCGAGGCTACGGTGCTGGAATTTTTCAAGGGTCGTAAAATAGATATGCTGAATCTAAAGCCGGAAGATTTTATTACGGTGATTAAATTAGCGTTGCGCCAAGATGAGCAAACATCCGCTGATCGTGGATCAAGCTAATGCCAAATGTTGATGTGTTAGTTGTTGGCCTAGGACCTGCAGGCGCAAGCGCCAGTTTAAGTGCGGCCAAGCGCGGGCTGTCGGTTGCCGCCATCGAGCGTAAGGAAGTCATCGGCGTACCGGTGCAATGCGCAGAATTCATTCCTTTGCCACTAATTAAATACGCACAACAAGCGGAAGTGCTTTTGCAAAAAATTGACGGTATGAAAAGTATTTTGCCTTCGGGTAGTGCGACCCATACCGGCTTCGCTGGGCTAATGATAAGCCGTAGCGCTTTTGATCAAGCGTTAGCCCGTGAGGCGCAAAGCCGTGGGGCCAATTTACATTTAAGCAGTACCTTAAAACGTTTAGATTTTTCTGCTAGTACAGCCTGGGTCAGTACACCATTAGGCACAGTGGAATTTCAGTATCAAATGTTAATTGCTGCAGATGGGCCCCATTCTTCGGTGGCTCGCGCGCTGCGTTTAACCCCCTTGCAGATTGTCAACACCCGGCAGTACACCGTGGACTTGTGTCACCCTTACCGGGATACCGACATCTGGTTATCAGATAGTTATCCGGGTGGTTATGCGTGGATGTTCCCTAAGGGCCAGTACGCAAATTTAGGTTTGGGTGCCGATAAAAAATGGCAAGCAGATTTAAAAACGCCTTTAGATCACTTGCATCGCCAGCTAGTCAGCCAAGGGGTGGTGGGCGAAAAGATTAGCTATCGAACCGGCGGCGCCATTCCGGTTGGGGGTTTGCGCGAAAACTTAGTTCACCATAATATTTTATTTACAGGAGATGCGGCTGGGTTAACGCACCCGATTTCCGGTGCCGGCATCGCCGCGGCGGTTATTTCCGGCGAACGCGCCGGCGAGGCCGCGGCAGATTTTGTTACCGCGCCGCATCCTGAGAGCCTCTCAGGTTACGAAGAAGATATTCGTGACCAATTTGAGGCGAGTGTTGCACGCGCGGTGCGGCGCAGGGCTGTCCTAAACAACTATTGGCGAACCAACGCTGCGCACGAAGATGCGAATCATCGTCAGGGTTGGATCGCGTTTTCCGAATATTTCGAGGATGAAGATTGCGTGCTGGCTGCATGTGCGTAATTAAAGCGCAAACCCAGCTATAACTTCTTAAGAATTTTAAGAATTGGAGAATGCCATGAGCGCAGTACTAGATGACGTGCAAACGATCCGCTTTTATCGGCCGGATTATCACATTAAAACCCCGGAAATGCGCTCGCCGACCTATGTGCAAATGAGTACGGCTGCGGCGATAACCTTGGGCCTTATTCCGGGCAACATGCATAGAACTGCCTGCACGCATTGCTTAAACCTGCTAGTGACTTATCCGGAAGGCTGCCGTGCGAATTGTACTTATTGCGGATTAGCGCGTCATCGCGAGGAATCTCGAGATTTTTCCGATCGTAATTTTATCCGTGTGGATTGGCCCACCGCGATTTACGATGAAGTGATAGAGCGCGTGAAAGCGGGCCAAGATAAAGGCCAGTTTCAGCGTATGTGCATTTCCATGATCACGCATCCGAATTCGGATCACGATACAGTAGTGTTGTTGGAAAAATGGATGAAGGCCCTGCCGCATATCCCCATTTCCATACTCTCTAATCCGACGTCTATGAAGCGTGATGACCTGGTTCGCTTACACGATTTAGGCGCGGATATTTTTACCGTGGCGCTGGACGCTGTTACCCCGGATATTTTTGAGCGCACCCGTGGCAAGAGCGTAGAGAGCCCGCATCGCTATGAGAAATATTGGCAAGCCATAGAATGGGCAGCGGAAATTTTTGGGCCAGAAAAATTTGGCGCGCACTTGATTTGCGGCATGGGTGAAACCGAGCAAGAGATTTTAGAGGTCGCACAAAAGATTAAAGACCGCGGTGGACACAATCATATGTTTGCGTTTTTTCCCGAGAAGGGGTCAATGATGGAAGATTGGCCTGCCGTCGATAAGGCTCAATGGCGGCGCGTGCAACTTGCAAGATTTATTATTGACTATGCCGGGGGCCACGTTACGCGCATGCTTTTTGACGGCCAGGGGCGGGTAATCGATTTTGGTGTTTCTGAAGATGAGCTGGCCGATCTGATTCATTCCGGTAAGCCTTTTCAAACTTCGGGTTGCCCGGGTAAAGATGATGAAGAAGTTTCAGCTTGCAATCGCCCGTATGGGGACTCCAGTCCGTCGGACATCTTATCCTTTCCCTTTGCGCTAAACCGCCATGATGTCAGCATAATTAAACGACAAATGCTAGGTGAGCAAATTGGAACGTTATAATGTTGTAAATTTGCAACATTATCTCCGGCAGCCGCCATAACGTTTTGGCTTGCCCTAGGTTTTTAGAGTACGCTTATAAAAAAAATCAATACCCATAACACTCACTGCACTGGAGGCTTCATGAGAACTAAAAAATTACTTGGCATTTTGGCTCTGGCTGGTCTGGCTACGCCCGGCGTGGCCTTGGCTACCAACGGTTATTTCGCGCATGGCTACGGTATGAAAGCTAAGGGTATGGGCGGCGCCTCGATCGCCATGACGCATGATACGTTTGGTGGCGCCAACAATCCCGCCAGCATGGTCTGGGTTGGTGATCGTTTTGATATCGGCATTGATTGGTTCCGTCCGGAACGCAGTGCGTCTCGCACGGGGAGTAGCGCAGTAGGCTTAGTTCCGCCATCTTTTGCACCATTTTTTGCTGGGTCCAGCCTAAATTATTCGGAAGACAGCAGCAGCAAAAATTTCTTTATCCCAGAATTGGGGTATAACAAAATGATTAATCCTAATTTGTCTCTGGGTGTAACCGTATACGGCAACGGAGGCATGAACACTGATTTTCAAGACAACAGCGCGATTGCCGCGGGCAATTGCCCAACGCCTACCGGCCCCAGCACCACGGGGAATAATCCTCTATGCGGGCAAGGTAAGCTGGGCGTGAACTTAGAGCAACTGGTTATCGCACCAACCGTAGCATTTAAATTTCACCCGAAACATTCTATCGGTATCTCCCCGTTGCTAGCCTATCAACGTTTTTCCGCGGATGGTTTGCAAGCATTCGGTGGAATCTCTCAAGACCCGAGTAAATTGACCAATACTGGCCACGATAAAGCCGCAGGCTGGGGCGTGAGAGTGGGCTGGTTAGGACAAATTCTGCCTAACCTGACTATAGGCGCCAGCTATTCCAGCAAAATAAAAATGGAAGAATTTGACCAATATAAAGGGTTGTTTGCTGAAGGTGGCGGATTCGACATTCCAGAAAATTACGGTGTGGGCTTGGCATTTAAACCCATGCCCAGCTTAACGCTGGCCTTGGACTATATGCGCATAAACTACGGCGGGGTAAAGGCTATCGCCAACTCCAGCACGGTTCTCGGTTGCTCACCTCAAGCTGGTCCCGGGGGCAGCGGCTTGGGCGACGGTTGCTTAGGCGGTAACAATGGTATTGGTTTTGGATGGCAGGACATAGACGTATGGAAGGCAGGGGTGCAATGGCAGTTAAATAACAAGTGGACTTTGCGCGCCGGATATAACCATGGCGATAGCCCAATCGGCTCCAACGACGTCACTTTTAACGTCTTGGCGCCGGGTGTGGTACAAGATCATTACACGCTAGGCGTCACCTACCATATCAACCCTCAGTCAGAGCTAACCGTGTCCTATATGCATGCGGCTGAAGAGTCCGTTAGTGGCGCCCCCAATTCCGTCTATTTCCCGACAGGCGGAACGGAGACCATTAAGATGTTCCAGAATTCTTTGGGCGTTGCTTACAGTATGAAGTTTTAATAACCGGGATTAGTTACATTTAAAAAGGCTGAAAGTTCGCTTTCAGCCTTTTTCTTTTATTAAGGAGAGCGGTATGAGGAGATCGTTATTATGTGTTTTTTTCTTGTTGTTAACGTCGCACGCGTTTGCTATTAGCCCCTATGTGTCTGCTGAAAAGGTTGCCCCTGGGGATGTGAAATCCGTAATGGCGCTAGTTGAAAAAAAATTACAAGGTGAAGGTTTTACCGTCATCGGTCGCCATCTACCTCCTGGCCTTAGTCAATATGGGACGGTGATTGCAACGGATAAAGGCATGCTTGACACGATTCGCGCGATCGGAGGGGCAACTATAGTAGGCGCGGCGATTCGCGTGGGCGTAAAGGCCGATGGTTCGGTTTCTTATATGAATCCGGAGTATTGGTATCGCGCCTATTTCCGTAATCAGTACGGCCAGGCGGAGCCCGCCGTTAAAGCGGTACGAGAAAAGTTGGGTAAGGCCTTGGGTGAAGGCAAAGGTTTTGGCGGCGATGAAGCACCGGCGAATTTAGCCAATTATCGGTACATGATCGGTATGGAACGTTTTGATTCGGATAAAAACGAATTGCGAGCTCACGACAGTTTCGAATCTGCGGTGCGCACAGTGCAAGACAATTTGGCCAAGGGCGTAAACCGTACCGCCAAAGTCTATGAGATTATTATGCCGGACAAAAAACTCGCGGTGTTTGGCGTGGCCTTAAACGATCCTAAAACAGGTGAAGGCTGGTGGGTGAAAAAAATTGGCCCGGATCATATCGCCGCCATGCCCTATGAAATTTATGTAGTGAACAACAAAGCCAACGCACTCTATGCGAGATATCGCACGGCGCTGGCGTGGCCGTCTTTGAGCATGGGTACGTTCATGGGCATCGTGGACATGCCGGACGAAGTGCTGGAAACCTTGACGACGGTTGCGGGCGGGACGGTAGAGAAGTCCAGTTTTTAATTTATAACTTTGGCAATACGCCCGCCCTATCAGGGCGGGCTTCTTAACTAAAACAATCAAGCGGGTACGGTGGGCATCTGCTCACGTTCCCAATGACGATGCTGAGCAATCGCAACAATAAATGCGTCGGCGATTTTTTGCGCCTTAGGGTCCTCATTTAATACCAAACCCGCATCGACATCATCCGGATTTTTCACGGCATTGATATGGGACGCCCTTATGAGTTCGACGCCAGCGCCATTCGCGGCAATGGCTTTGCAATGCTTATAAGCTTCGTTGATAAAGTGTATCGCATCTGCTTCGCCTTTCAGCGCAGCCACACTTTTTTCGCCGCCGGGGACATACACCGCATCAAAAAGCACCGAGGCAGTAGTAAGAAAACTGAAATCAATTTTCAACTCGGTTTTCGTCTCACCACCCCCCGTAGTTTTTAAGTAACCCAAATGTGGCGCCACAACTTTTACGACCGCACCCGCGCTAGTCAACGCTTTTTTCATGGCATTGACCGCCGTAAGATCTACGCCATCCGCGGCCAAAAAAGCAATCTTGCGAGTTTGAATATTATCCTTAGGCGTGTTCGCCATACTTAGCGGTGCGGAGCTTTTTAAGGACGAGACTACTCGTTTTGGCTGGAAATCCTTAGGGTTACCATCCGCGGGAATGCTCATATTCATAGGTTGTTCCGGTTTAGCGGGGACCTTTAAACCCAACCCCTTTGCAACCGCTTCAGCTAAAGACTTATCAACTTGGGATATAAGCCCAAGCATGCGCTCTTGAATAGCCGGAACCTCTACCTTTCCGAGCTCAAACCTAAATGCGTTGATGATATGCATTTTTTCCGGTTCCGATTGGCTGTTGTAGAACAGCGTTGCCTGGCTAAAGTGGTCAAAAAAGCTCGGCGAACGGCCACGAATTTTCGCTGCATCGATTTTTTCATTAAAGCTCACAAACCCACCTTCGCTGGCCATCGCTTGGAAAGGGCAACCGCCGCCTAAAGAATTGGGATTGTAGCTAACACGGCCGCGGTTAATGGCTTGCCGCATATGGCCATCGCGTTGGTTGTTGTGCAGGGGTGCGATAGGGCGGTTGATCGGAATTTCGTGGAAATTAGGTCCGCCCAAGCGAATCAACTGCGTATCGGTGTAGGAGAAGAGCCGCCCTTGTAATAACGGGTCATTGGTAAAATCGATACCGGAGACGATGTGGCCGGGATGAAAGGCGATTTGCTCGGTTTCCGCAAAGAAATTATCGGGATTACGATTTAATGTGAGTTTGCCGATGCGGCGAACCGGCACAAGCTCTTCGGGAATTATTTTGGTAGGATCGAGTAAGTCAAATTCGAACTTGTGCTCGTCTTGCTCCGGCACAATTTGCACGCCGAACTCCCATTCCGGGAAGGCGCCGCTATCGATTGCTTCCCATAAATCACGGCGGTGGAAATCCGCGTCCTTACCCGAAATTCGCTGTGCTTCATCCCAAGCCACGGAGTGTACCCCTAACAGCGGCTTCCAATGGAATTTTACAAAACTTGCGCGACCTTTTTCATTGATAAACCTAAATGTGTGCACACCAAAACCTTCCATCATGCGAAAGCTGCGGGGTAGTGCCCGATCTGATAGATGCCACATAATCATGTGCATTGATTCAGGCATTAAAGAAATAAAGTCCCAGAACGTGTCATGCGCCGATGCGGCTTGAGGAATTTCGTTGTGGGGCTCGGGTTTTACTGAATAAAAAATACCGGAATATTATTTCCAACGAGATCGAAATTACCTTCCTCGGTGTAAAATTTAACCGCAAAACCACGTACATCACGCGCTAGATCGGTGGAGCCGCGTGAGCCTGCTACCGTGGAAAAGCGCACAAACACGGGTGTTTGGCGAGCTGGGTCCTGTAAGAATTTAGCTTTAGTAAATTGCGCCATCGATTCATAAACCTGGAACACGCCATGAGCGCCGGCGCCACGCGCATGCACAATCCGCTCCGGAATACGTTCGTGATCAAAATGTGTGATTTTTTCGCGAAAGTGGAAGTCTTCCAGTAAAGTTGGGCCACGCTCACCGGCTTTTAAAGAATTTTGATCGTCATTAATTCGCAGGCCCTGATTAGTGGTGAGGAAATCATCGGCGCATTCCTCTGTGTTAATTGCTAAGTCGTCGTTCTTCTTGTTGGTATCTTTTGGCTTTGCTTTAGGCATGATTGCTCCAGTGTTTGGTTTTTGATGGGCACTTAATAGTGCGACACTCAGACGTTATTTCAGCTAATAGTCAAACCGGCGCATGTTTCCGCCTTTGAAAACTTCCGAGGAAAAATTTAGACTAAATCAAGATGTAGTAGTTGCAGTCACGAGTGGGCTCCACCCACTCCGATTCCCCGCCCGATCAATGGCCCTCACCCGATACCCATAACTGGTCTGGGATAAGAGCATCCGATCGGTATAACTCGTATTCCCTAAGAAGAAGAAAGCACACACGCTACTAGGTCCACTCGTACAGCGCGCTAATTCATAACTTAAGGGGCCACTCGTATCACTGGCAGGATTCCAAGCTAAGGCAATCTGACTGCTACTTAATACGGTGGCCGTTAACCCCCCGGGAATCGAAGGCGGGGTGGTATCGGCGCCCGCGGTGACCGTGACCGTCAGGTGATTGGAATTAGCCGTGGCGCCTAGGTTATCGATCGCGCTTGCCCGAAAGACATAATTACCCGCTAATAGCCCTCCATGGGTATAGCTATAAGGGGCAGCGGTATCACTGCCAATTAAGGTATTGCCCAGATAAAATTCCACTTGAGTGATACTGCCATCATCTTGGGCGTCCGCCATTAAGGTCACACTGCCAGGGGGGCTTAAGGTCGTACTATTGGCCGTAAGACTCACCTTAGGCGGGGGATTAGCGGGGGCGGCCTGGGTGGTGGCACCCACCGGACTAGAATACGCACCACTCACCCCAAAAAAATCTATCCCCTTCACCCGATAGGTGTAGGTCGAAACCGGCAATAAGCCCGAATCGGTAAAGCTTGTGCCACTTACGTAGAACACCGTACACAA
>CAYYOS010000031.1:0-3614 GCA_964473355.1 uncultured Burkholderiales bacterium
TTATTGTCATCAAACTTTTAAAACTTTCCTATAGCATTAGCCTCCCATAGCCTCACAACGGCGAGGTCACCATGCACGATGATAACCATGAATTAATTCACGACGCCATTGTTGGCGCCTTTGGTTTAGAGCCAGGCGAAACCCAGGTGAGTATTAAAGGCGATGCCTCCATGCGCGAGACTGTGCCGATACGGCCGCGCCAAACCAGCGTAGTGGATCGACACGCGCAAAAACTCTTGGAAGTTTGCGAATGGCTCTTAAAGAAAACCGGCTGCTACAGTATTTATATTGGCTTTAACAGTTCCGAAATTCGTACCGAATCCGTTTTTAATCCTTTTTCCTATGAAATTCATGACGCCGAAAATTTAGTGAAGGATGATTATTGCGAACGCCATTTTATAGAAATGCCCTACCAGGAAAAAATGCGCTTTATTCATAAGTTGCGGAGTATCACGCAAAAGGGTTTGTTGCGTGAATATATGCCGCTGCATTGGCGCAGGAGCATGGGCGAAGAGCATGTTCATTGGCGACCACTGGCTAAGGATCAAATTAGGCGAATCATCGAGTCATTAAATCAGCTACGCAAAATCGATGGATTTTATTTGCGTAACGCAGCGATATCCTTAAGTCAGCGTGTGGTGCGGGCATCCTTTAATTGCGATGGCACGTATATTGTCGCAGCGGAACATTTTCCGAGGTTTGTGGAAGATAGTATTTAAATTTATGTAGTTAAAATATCCCACAGGTACACAAACAGTGTCCGGGTGTTTGGGACCCTTGCCCCACCGCCGAGCAGCGCAGCCAAGCCAGGAGGTCTCGGCGAGCATTGTTCGAATCCCGAGGCGCTTTAGCGCCAAGGTTGAGTTGCGCAGCCGCCTGGCTTGGTTAAGCCGCACAGGGAACCCGTCAGGGCGGATGGGGAGGGTGGCCTTTTCTCGGGTTACTTTCTTTAAGGCCTTACAAAAGAAGGGCGACCGCTTGAGCAGGAGCAGTGCCTACGCCTTGGCGTAGGTGCGACGCGAAAGCGGGATGCGGGGCCCGGAATAAGAACGCAGTCGCCTGGCATCCCTTCCGCTGCCCGATCCCGCTAACGCGGGTCCCGCGTTCAACGCTCTAGGGCGCCCTAGCTGTCGGGCTACCCCCGACAAGTTAATATAGAAGCCTGGATTCCCGCTTCTCGCGGGAATGACGAGAGCGTTAGGGGCCCCGTGGTTACTCTAAAACTTCCCGTTCCATTTCTTCAACGCTAGTATGGCGAACGTCCTTGCCCTTCACCATATAAACCACATATTCCCCCATATTTTTCGCATGGTCGCCAATACGTTCCAGGGCTTTGGCAATAAACAAGATCTCTATGGAAAGGGAAATAGTCCGAGGGTCTTCCATCATAAAGGTAATCAAATGCCGCAGGATGGAGCGAAATTCTTCATCGACTTGAAGATCTTGCCTAGCAACATCGACCGCGGTGGCAACCTCCAAACGCGCAAAGGCATCCAACGATTTGTGCAGCATCTCCACAGCGAGCCCGCTCATACGCATAATGTCGGTAAAGCGGGGCGCGTACAAGCGATCAGCCTCATAGAGCAACTTACTCATGCGCGCGATTTTTTCCGCTTCATCGCCGATACGTTCTAAATCGGTAATGGTTTTCACAATCATCATCACCATACGCAAATCACCGGCGGTGGGTTGACGACGCGCGATAATATGATTGCAGTCCTCATCGATTGCTACTTCCATTGCATTGACGCGATGGTCTTCGGCCATGACGTGATTCGCCAGGGTGACATTTCCGGTAGTCAGCGCTTCCATGGCCTTGATAATTTGTTCCTCGACGAAACCGCCCATTTGTAGAACGCGCCCGCGCACCGCTTCCAACTCGGCGTCAAATTGTCTTGATGTATGTTCCTGCATATTTTCTCCGTTCTTAAGAAGCGTATCCCACTATTTCAGAGACATATGACAATAATATGGCTATCTAGATATTGTCCGCACGCCGCTCGCTTCAGCTAATAACAAGACATCGGCGCCGCGCAAAGCAAATAAACCGTTAGTCACCACGCCGGGAATATTGTTTATCGTTCTTTCCAATTCGCTGGGGTTTAGAATTTCCAGCCCGCGCACATCCAGAATGACATTGCCGTTGTCGGTGGTGAACCCCTGGCGGAGCGCCGGCTGACCGCCCAGTTTAACCATTTCTCGTGCAACCCAGCTGCGCGCCATGGGTATGACCTCGATAGGCAAAGGAAATTTGCCCAACACATTGACGAGCTTGCTAGCGTCCGCGATGCATATAAATTTTTGCGCGACCGCCGCCACGATCTTTTCCCGCGTGAGCGCGCCGCCCCCGCCTTTGATCATAGCTAAGCCAGCAGTGATTTCATCAGCCCCGTCTACATACACCGGCAATTTATCCACGCTATTTAAATCGAGAACCGCAATCCCGTGTTTTTTGAGGCGCGCCGCTGAGGCGTCGGAGCTGGCGACCGTGCCTTCAATTTTGTGTTTGATTTTTGCGAGTTCATCGATAAAAAAGTTTGCAGTAGAACCCGTTCCCACGCCTATGATGGCGTCATTTGGCAGGTAGGCAATCGCCGCCTGCGCTACCGATAATTTTAATTCGTCTTGAGTCATAATCCTTAATTCAAAAGTGGAAAGTGCAGAGACTTACTCCAAAATTTCTGGGTTAATCACCGCCTTCAGTACGACGTTCACACTATCACGTTCCCGGCTGGCTAGCCACCATACTGCTGATTTCTTAATAGAAAAGTCACCCTGCCTGCTGCAGAGTAAACGACAAACCAGTTGTCCCAAGGTTGGTTGATGACCTACCACTACCACTACGTCATTGCCCTTGGGCCAATTCACGCAACGAAGGATGGAACTTGGGCTGGCATCCAAGCCAAGTTCTTCGCGGGTCTCAAACGTAGCGCGTAAGGTCTTAGCAGTTTGCTGAGTGCGTGTCGCGGGGCTAACTAATAACTGATACTCCGTGGGCAGATGTTTCTTTAGCCATGTGGCAGTTAACTTGGCGTCGTTCAAGCCTTTTGGTGTAAGCTTGCGTTTCTCATCAGGTCGTCCGTCTTCGGCTTCTGCATGCCGCCATAAAATGAGTTCCATAACCGTCCTTTTACTGAGTGAGGTTTTAAGCCGGCTCTATTCTAGAACATTCTCTTTTGAATAGTAATCACAGGGCACAAGATAGATGAAAAAATAAAACTTCAGTAACATAAGTTAAACACTACAACTTTCATTATTAATATATTTCTGCCTTATGACTGTTCATACTTCTCCCGAGTATTTTTTAAATCGTGAACTGGGTTTGCTTAAGTTCAATGAGCGGGTATTGGCTCAGGCGCAAGACGAGCAAAACCCATTATTGGAGCGACTCCGTTTTTTATGCATCGTCAGTAGCAATCTCGACGAATTTTTTGAGATTCGAGTGGCCGGGCTGAAAGAGCAAATTAAGTTGAATGCGCTATTAACTAGGCCGGACGGCATGCCCGCGCGCCAGGTGTTTGCGGAAGTCAGCCGCTATGCGCATCGTTTGGTAGACCATCAATACAGTTTGTTAAACGAAGTAATTTTACCGGGCCTGGCACAACAGGACATAC
>CAYYOS010000031.1:3624-19101 GCA_964473355.1 uncultured Burkholderiales bacterium
ATTCGCCGAACGGATTGGGATGACGAACAACGCGCATGGATAAAAAATTATTTCTTCCAAGAATTAATGCCCATCTTAACGCCCATAGGCTTAGACCCAGCGCACCCCTTTCCTAGGGTGTTAAACAAAAGTCTTAATTTTGCCGTGGAATTGGAAGGCAAGGACGCCTTTGGCCGTAATTCTGGTGCCGCTGTGGTGCAAGCGCCCCGGGCATTGCCAAGGGTAATTCGCATGCCGCCTAAGGTTGCGCATTGCCAAGACGGGTTGGTTTTTTTATCTTCTATTTTGCACGCACATGTTGGCGAATTATTTTCCGGTATGCAGATAAAAGGTTGTTATCAGTTTCGCGTTACGCGCAATAGCGACTTATTTGTAGACGAAGAGGAGGTCAAAAATCTTAAGGCGGCTTTGCAAGGCGAATTGCCGCACCGGCATTTCGGCAATGCCGTGCGCTTGGAGGTGGCGGACAATTGTTCGCCGGCGATGGCGGAATTTTTGCTTTCTCAGTTTGGTTTAGGGCATGACGACTTCTATCAAGTAAACGGGCCGGTGAATTTAGTGCGCTTAATGCAAGTACCAGACTGGGTAGATCGCCCCGATCTAAAATATCCGCCATTTATTCCGGGGCTGCCTGCGTTAATTCATAAACGCCCCAATATGTTTAAAGCGATATCCAAATGTGACATTTTGTTGCACCACCCTTACCAGTCCTTTGACCCGGTATTAGATTTTATTAGCCAGGCCACGGCCGATCCACAAGTGTTGGCGATAAAACAAACTGTTTACCGCACCGGTACTGACTCGGCGTTGATGGCGGCGTTGATAGAAGCTGCGCATAAGGGTAAAGAAGTGACGGTGGTGCTGGAATTATTAGCACGTTTTGATGAAGAGGCAAACATAAACTGGGCGGCGAAATTAGAAGATGCCGGCGCGCATGTCGTGTACGGCGTGGTAGGACACAAAACCCACGCCAAAATGGTGATGGTAGTGCGCCGCGAAGAAAACGGGCTTAAACGGTACGTGCACTTAGGAACGGGCAATTATCATCCGCGCACGGCGAAGCTGTATACCGATTTTGGATTGTTCACCTGCAGAGAAGACATTTGCCTGGATGTTCACGATGTATTCACGCAGTTAACCGGTTTATCCAAGGCGGGTTCGTTGCGCCGTTTATGGCAGTCTCCGTTCACTTTACATCAGCAGGTGATGCGCGCCATACGTAGCGAGGCGGAGCACGCGCGCGCCGGGAAACCGGCGGTGATCATTGCCAAAATGAATGCGCTGCTCGAGCCCTATATTATCCAGGCTTTGTATGAGGCGTCCGCCGCGGGGGTAAAGATTGATTTAATTGTCCGCGGCGTGTGCGCATTGCGTCCCGGCCTGCCGGGCGTTTCCGAGAATATCCGGGTGCGCTCTATCATAGGCCGATTTTTGGAGCATGAACGCATTTTTTATTTTTACAACAATGGTGCTCAGGATGTTTATCTAGCGAGTGCCGACTGGATGGATCGAAATTTTTTTAGACGCATTGAAGTATGTTTTCCAGTACTCGATAAGCGCCTCAAAAAACGCGTGATCCAGGAAGGTTTAAAAACCTATTTAAAAGACAATACGCGTGCATGGATAATGGATGAGGACGGCAACTATCGACGCCGGGCTAGCCGCCAAGGTAGAAAATTTAGCGCCCAGGATGAGCTGCTTAGCACCCTAGTAAAACCCGTAAAATAACTTAACTTGTTTTACTCTCGGGCATCATGGTTTGTTCTGCTAAAAGCTGCAGGTGCAGCCCCGCGTCTTTCCAGCGTCGCGCTTCTTCCAGTAACGCTGCCTCGGAAAGCGGATTTTTTTCCAACCAGCTTTGCGGCAATTGCAGGGCAAAACCAGTCTCGGTAGCGGCAAGCTGCATAGTGGAAAGTGCCAAATCGTTACGGCTGCGGTAAAACAACACGGCTAGGCGTAGAGCCAGGATCAGGAGTTTATTGTCATCCTTGATAGACAAATTCGGGTCCTTCAAGGAACCTTTTTGCATGCGCACCAGCAGCGACAGATGCGCTTGATCCCATTTCGAAAACCCTGGCATATCGGCGTTTTCCAAAACATAAGCCGAATGCTTATGGTACCCGGAATGCGCAATGGATAAGCCGATTTCATGCAAACGCGCGGCCCAAATCAAATGTTTTAGCACAATCGGTCGCGGCTCCGGAACGAGCTCTCTAAATAACGCCACGCTTAACTTTTCAACCCGCCGAGCTTGGCGCACATCGACGTGATAGCGCCGCATAAATTGGGTTACGGTGGCCTCGCGCATATCATGGTGATGAAAGCGGCCTAACAGATCGTAAAGTACACCTTCTCGCAACGCTCCGCTGGCTGCGGTCATGCGCCGAATCTTGAGTTCCGAAAAAGCGGCGGACAATATTGCAAAACCGCCCGGCAGTACCGCTTTGCGGTCGCCTTTTAAACCAGGCATATCTAAACGCTCGATATCACCTGCCTCCAAAAGGGCGTTGCGCAGCCGCGCTAAACCTTCGCTGGTGATGCCGCGATCGCTAAATTGATTCTGCTCTAAAATTTCCGAAAGCGCTTTAGCGGTGCCTGAGGAACCTACCGCTTCTTGCCAATGACGATCGGAGAATTCGCTGGCAATGCCCTGAATCTCTAGCCGCGCTTGGACTTCGGCATCGTGCAAGCCGTGTTTAGTAATTTTTCCGCCGGGAAAAAAGCGCTCGCTATATGAAACGCAACCCATATGCAGACTTTCCATTTTTCGCGGCTTAAAGCCCGCGCCGATAATAAACTCTGTAGAACCCCCGCCAATATCTACGACCAATCGCTTCTGTGCGGTGGTGGGTAAGCTATGTGCCGCGCCGACGTAAATCAACCGGGCTTCCTCTCGGCCGGAAATAACCTCAATGGGCACGCTTAGAATTTTCTCGGCTTCCCTTAAAAAGGTTTGAGCGTTCTTTGCGATTCGCAATGTATTGGTTCCGACCGCGCGAATCGAATCAGCGGGTATGCCGCGCAAGCGTTCGGAAAACCGACCCAAGGCAGCGAGCGCCCGCTGTTGGGCGTCTTCATCCAGCTCGCCACTGGTAGTCAGGCCAGTCGCCAAACGTACCGGTTCTCGCAGGGAATCCAGGGGATAAAGCTGGTCGTCGACCACGCGGGCAACCTGGAGACGAAAGCTATTGGAGCCTAGGTCGACCGCTGCTATCGGTGAATTTTCGGGCACGATTTATCCGCTATGCTAGGTGGGCGCATTATACCAGCAGCAGCTTACCGGCCTGGAGCGCGCCTCAAGTTTTTTAAGGCGGGAGTAATTTAAGGGTTTAACTGAATCGCAGCTTTTCGTTTGTGCAAGATTGCGTTACTCTGATAAATTTCCTATGAACACCGATTATCTCGAAAAAATCCGCAGTGCCCGCGTTTATGACGTGGCCGTAAAAAGCCCCTTAGACTTCGCCCCAAATCTATCCCGGCGCCTGGAAAATGACCTCCTTTTGAAGCGCGAGGATGTCCAGGGTATCTTCTCGTTTAAACTGCGCGGCGCCTATAACAAAATGGCGAATCTTGAACCGCCACTGCTCGCACGTGGCGTCATTGCGGCCTCCGCTGGCAATCATGCCCAGGGTGTGGCGCTCAGCGCCAAGCGTTTAGGCGTCAAGGCTACTATCGTTATGCCGGCCACTACCCCAGACATTAAAGTTGCTGCGGTCAGAAGTTTAGGTGCCACGGTGGTATTGCATGGCGATTCCTATGATGAGGCCTATAACCATGCCGTGAGTTTGGAGCAACAACAGGGCCTGACTTTTGTTCATCCCTACGATGATCCTCAAGTGATTGCCGGGCAGGGCACCATCGGCATGGAAATACTAGAACAATATCCTTCACCTATCCACGCGATTTTTGTACCGGTGGGCGGCGGCGGCTTAATCGCCGGGGTTGCCGCATTTGTTAAATCGGTGCGCCCAGAAACCAAAATTATTGGTGTTGAGCCTACCGATGCCAACGCCATGTACTTGTCGCTGCAGGCGGGAAGGCGCGTTACCTTGCCTCAGGTGGGTCTCTTTGCCGATGGCGTGGCCGTGAAGCAAGTGGGTGAGGAGCCTTTTCGCTTGTGCCAACAATTTGTCGACGAAATTATTCTGGTTGACGCGGATGCAATTTGCGCCGCCATAAAGGATGTGTTTGAAGATACCCGTTCCATATTAGAGCCCGCCGGCGCGTTGAGCGTGGCGGGCGCCAAAGCGTATGTGGCGCGGGAGGGCATCAAGGGTCAGCAGTTAATCGCCGTCGCCAGCGGTGCAAACATGAACTTCGATCGTCTGCGGCATATTGCCGAGCGTGCCGAACTAGGCGAAAACCGTGAGGCAATCCTGGCTGTCACCATCTCTGAGAAGCCCGGCAGCTTTAAGGCGTTCTGTGCGTTGCTAGGCCATCATAGTATTACTGAATTTAATTATCGTTACGCCGATCCGAAAAACGCCCATGTATTTGTCGGTATTCAAGTTCAAAACCGGGAAGAAATCGCGACCCTCATCACTCTGTTAGAACAAAATGGTTTAAAGGCGAGTGATCTTACGCATAACGAGATGGCTAAATTGCACGTTCGACATTTGGTTGGTGGCCGCGCCCCGCAAGCCGAACACGAGACCCTCTATCGATTCGAATTTCCCGAGCGCCCCGGCGCACTGTTAAAATTTTTAAATAGCATGAGCCACAACTGGAACATCAGCCTGTTCCACTATCGAAATCATGGTACGGATTATGGCAGGGTGCTAGTTGGCCTACAGGTACCGCCGCAAGATAAGTCGGCGTTCGCCAAATTCTTGGATAATTTGGGCTACGCTTATTGCGATGAGAGCGAGAATCTGGCGTACACACTTTTCTTAGGATAAGGCATGACACGCTTCATTTTTATTATTGCAATCTTCTATAGTGCGGTGCTATGTGCCGCGCCGGAGGATGATTTTTTAGCGGCGCGGGATGCCTATAATGCGCGCGATAAAGACCGTTTGGCCCAGCATATTGCGCGTCTTGATGATTATATCTTGCAGCCCTATGCAGTTTTTTGGCAACTACTGCTAAACCTGGAAGAAGCACCGGCTGAACGGATTAAAAATTTTATCGAGCGCCATGCGGAGCTGCCGATCTCCGAAAAGCTCCGTCTAGATTGGTTAAAATATTTGGGGAAAACTAAACAATGGGAGTTATTTCTAGCGGAATACGATGGCCGGGCCAGCGAAGAAATTGATCTGCAGTGCTATGCCCAAGAGGCGGTGCTAAGTTCAAAACCTAAAGAGGCCGCTGCTGCCGCAAAAGCCATTTGGCTGTTTAGCGCGGATTTACCGGCATCATGCTTATCCCTTTTTGATGCACTGCATGAGCAAGAGCTCTTAGCCGCCGATGATGTTTGGCTACGCTTGCGCCGCATGGCCGAGGTGGGTAATGTTAATAATGCCAAACGCTACGCTCAGTATTTGCCCAATGATGCGCGAAACGACTATTTAGTTTGGCTGGGACGCGCGCTGAATAAATTTCCCCAAGAGCTGCAGAGTCGAGCGCAGCGCGAAGCATTTTTCTTCCCGCTATTGCGCTTAGCGCGAGAAGATCCGCATAAAACAAACATTTACTGGAACCGAAGTAAGTCGAGTTTTAATGAGCGGGATCAAGCGTACGGGTGGGGTCAGCTTGCAACCATCGCCGCGCGTAAGCACGATCCCATCGCGCTGGCGTGGTTTCGCGCAGCCGAGAAGGTGACTTTGGACGACGCGCAGCTAGCCTGGAAAACCCGGGCAGCGCTGCGTGCCTTGGATTGGGATACAGTGTTAGAGGCGATAGCCGATATGACGCCCGCCGCGCAAGCCAAGCCCGCGTGGCAATATTGGAAGGGGCGCGCGTTAAAAACATTGGGCCGACAGTCGGAGGCAAATGAACACTTGGTTGCACTCTCGCGGCAATTTAATTTTTATGGGCAGTTAGCAAGCGAAGAGCTGGGCACGTTTATAGGCAATGCGCCGGTTACCTATCGTCCTTTAGAGGAAGAAATCTCCACCGTGCGCGCGCTGCCGGCGGCACAACGTGCGCTGCTCTTGTATCGCCTGGAGATGCGCACCGAGGCGAATCGCGAATGGGCGTGGTTGGTTAAAAATTTAAACGACAAACAATTACTCGCCGCCGCGGAAGTGGCGCGCCGCTCTGATTGGATAGATCGCGCGATTTATACCGCCGATAAAACCGTGGCTATGCACGATTTCGGTTTACGCTACCCCACGCCCCACCGGGATTTAATGCAAGCCGCGGCCCGCCAAACTCAGTTAGACGAAGCGTGGATGTACGGTCTTATTCGCCAAGAAAGCCGTTTTATGACGCATGCCCGCTCGGTGGTAGGCGCCTCCGGTTTGATGCAGTTAATGCCCGCGACAGCGCTCTGGATTGCCAAACGCATACGTTTTGCAAGCTTTCGCCCGGCCCTGATTAATCAACCGGATATCAATGTTCTACTGGGTAGCAGCTATCTGAAATACGTACTAGATTCCAATCGGGGCGACGCGATTCTTGCCACTGCCGCTTATAACGCCGGACCCCAGCGCGCCAAAAGATGGCAGGATACCAAGCCTTTGGAAGGCGCGATTTATATAGAAAGCATCCCGTTTACAGAAACCCGAGAATACGTGCAAAAAGTGATGAGCAATACCATTTACTACACGGCGCGCTTAGGGCTGCCGGTGCGTTCACTCAAACAGAGACTAGGCACCATTCCAGCCAAAGGTAGTGCGCTACAGGATGAAGCATCCACGGAGGCGACTGAACAATAATGGCTATGACCAATATTTGCATCTTAGGGGGTACCGGCTTTGTCGGTAATCATTTAGTCCGTGCCCTTGCTGCGCAGGACTGCCAAGTTAAAGTATTGACGCGACGGCGCGAGCGCAGTAAAGCGTTGTTGGTTCTTCCCGGCGTAAGCATAGAAGAAGCCAATATTTTTGAGCTAGCAGAGTTGCAACAACACTTTTTCGGCATGCATGCGGTGATAAACCTTGTGGGTATTTTGCATGAGTCTCGCCACCAGTCTTTCCGGGCCGTGCATGTGGAACTGCCGCAAAAAATCGCGGCGGCGGCGGCTAAAAGCCACGTGCCGCGCCTGTTACATATGAGTGCTTTAGGCGCAAGTACGGATGCCCCCAGTGCCTATCTGCGGTCAAAGGCGGAAGGCGAGGCAGCGGTTTTAGCCGCGCAGACTGCCAATCTCAACGTAACGGTTTTTCGTCCGTCGGTAATTTTTGGGCCGGGGGATAATTTTATTAACCTCTTTGCGCGTTTAGTAAAATGGTTTCCGGTGATTCCTTTGGGTTCCGCCAATGCGAAATTTCAACCCGTGTATGTGGCGGATGTAGTAGCGGCATTCGTAAAAAGCCTGTCAGACAGAAATGTTTTCGGGAAAAGCCTAGAGCTTTGTGGCCCTAAAGTTTATACGCTGAAAGAATTGTTAGAATTTGTTGCCTCCAGCTTAGGCTTGCAGCGCCGGATTATTCCGCTTAGCCCAAAATTATCTTATGCGCAGGCTACCGTCTTTGAATTCCTTCCCGGGAAATTGTTATCCCGGGACAATCTGTTATCCATGCAAACTGCCAATACTTGTAGCGCGGCGCTGCCGTTTAACCTAGAGCCTACTGCGCTGGAAGCCGTCGCACCTTTTTATTTAACTTCTGCGCGCCTGCAGACCGACGTTTTTCGTGGCGGTGCGGGCCGGTGACCATTAAATAGCATGGAGATTTTCGCGGTTGGCGGTTCTGTGCGCGACGAACTCTTAGGCTTGCCGGTTAAAGACCGGGATTACGTGGTGGTGGGCAGCAGTCCGGAAGAGATGACGGCGTTGGGTTTTAAGGCGGTGGGCAAAGACTTTCCGGTGTTTTTGCATCCGACCACCCATGAAGAATATGCGTTAGCCCGTACCGAACGTAAAACCGCAAAGGGCTATAAGGGCTTTCAAGTTTATGCCGCGCCGGATGTCAGCCTCGAAGACGACTTGGCGCGTCGTGACCTCACAATTAACGCGATGGCGCGCGACGCGAATGGCCAATTGATTGATCCCTACCATGGCGCGCAAGATTTGCAGCAAGGCATACTGCGCCATGTGAGCCCCGCGTTTGCGGAAGACCCGGTACGCATTTTACGTATCGCCCGTTTTGCCGCGCGCTTTAACTTTACGGTCGCCCCTGAAACATTAGCGTTAATGCGTGAGATGCATGCCCGAGGCGAGGTGGACGCCTTGGTCGCCGAACGTGTTTGGCAAGAGCTTGCTAAAGGCCTCATGGAAAAAACGCCATCGCGTATGTTTGAGATCCTGCGCTTAGCCGAGGCGCTACAAAAAATTCTGCCGGAAGTCGATGCCTTGTTTGGTGTGCCACAGCCAGAAGCGTATCATCCAGAAATCGATACCGGCATTCATGTGATGATGGTGATAGATTTTGCGGCACGGCAAAACTTTTCCTTACCTGTGCGCTTTGCAGCGTTGACGCATGATTTGGGGAAAGGCACGACGCCGGCGGCGGAATGGCCGAAACATATCGCTCACGAGTCACGTAGCGTGGAATTGGTAAAATCCTTATGCAAGCGTTTGCGTGTACCGAGTGATTGCCGGGAACTCGCGCTGATCACCGCGCGCTACCATGGCGAAGCCCATCACGCTTTAGAGCTGCGCCCCCAGACGCTGTTAAAACTTTTAAAAGGTACCGACGCAATTCGCCAACCGCAACGCTTCGAGCAATTTCTACAGGCCTGCGAAGCCGACTCCCGCGGCCGCAAGGGCTATGAAGAACGGGAGTACGTGCAGGCAAAATATTTAAAAGAAGCCTTAAACGCCGCTTTAAATATAAACAGCGCGGCCATAGCGGCAACAGAAACGGATCCGGCAAAAATCGGCGACGCGGTGAGCGCCGCGCGCTTAAAGGAAATTAAGAGGTGGGCGAAAACTAAAGTGCAGGATCATTAAGCTTCCGCCTTCGACACCCGGTTCAACAAACCTTCTACCGCTAGCTTAGGTTCCAGCCCTTCAAATAATACCTGGCACACCGCTTGGGTGATGGGCATATCTACCCCCTGGGCTTGCGCGAGGCGCAGCACGGCTTTAGCGCTGTTTACGCCTTCTGCCGTGTGCCCTAAGTTTGCCAGGATGTCGGCAAGCGATTGGCCTTCCGCCAGCAATATCCCCACGCGGCGGTTACGTGACAAATCTCCGGTTGCGGTTAAAATTAAATCGCCGGCGCCGGCTAATCCCATAAAGGTCTCGCGCCTGCCGCCCAACTTTTCTCCTAAGCGTATGATTTCCGCTAAACCGCGGGTGATCAGCGCCGCACGGGCGTTGTGGCCAAAACGCATACCGTCGGAAATGCCTGCAGCAATGGCCATCACATTTTTTACGGCACCGCCGAGTTCCACGCCGATAACGTCATCGTTGCTGTATACGCGTAAGCGGTTGCTATGCAGTCTCGCAATAGCTGCCTCGACACACGCTGGATGGTTAGAGGCCAATGTAATAGCCGTGGGTAAACCTCGCGCTACCTCTAGGGCGAAGCTTGGGCCGGATAACACGCCGCAGGGAATACCCGGTATCAGCTCCTCGGCGACAATTTGATGAGGAAGTTTGGCGCTGTCGCTTTCAAAACCTTTGCAGGCCCAAACAATAGGAATGCGCACTTTGTGCTGCGCTAGCGATTTTATTACGGCGCGAAACCCATGAGTGGGCACGGTGACTATGATTAAGTTGACACCCAGTAATGCCGCATCCAGTTCAGTGTAGAAACGTATGGCAGGTGCTAATGTTACTTGCGGTAAGTAGCGCTTGTTTTCCCGCGAAGCGTGCAAAGCCGAGGCCAAGTCTGGGGAGCGCATCCACAGGTTTACCGTATGGCGTTGCGCTAAGCTTACGGCCAGTGCGGTACCCCAAGCACCGGCGCCAAGTATGGCTATCACTTAGCTGTCATTCCAGCGAATGCACGAATGTTGTTCTCCCGGCAATTTGGTTGGCTTTAGGTTAGTCCCTCTTGATACGCTCATCGCTTCAAACCGCTTCCGTCATTCCCGCGAGAAGCGGGAATCTAGGCTTTAATATCAATTGTCGGGGGTAGCCCGACACCTAATCACTTTCTCTTGTTTGGCCAAAAGAAAGTAACCCAAGAAAAGGCCACCCTCCCCATCACGCTATGTTTTGTTCCCGCTCACCAAGCCAGGCGGCTGCGCAACTTAACCTCGGCGCTACGCACCTCGGGATTCGAGCAGTGCTCGCCGAGTTCTCCTGGCTTGATTGCGCTGCTCGGCGGTGGGGAAAGGGTCGCTTTAAATCCGAAATCAAAAGGCAAAAATTAAAAAGCAAAAATCAACAAAAGGCAAAGTCGGCAATGCGATATCCCGGGTTCCGGGTTTAATTTTGATTTTTGCTTTTTAATTTTTGCCTTTTGCCTTCTTCTTCCCGACTAAGCGCCCCAAACCTGGCCGATCGGCACAAAGCCTGTTTGGCCATCGGGATGGCGCACTTTTAGCCAGCCGTCTCCGGTGTATTCCAGTAGTTCCAAGAGCACATTTTTTTCCGCACGAAATAGTAAGGGCGAATTGGCCTCAGGCGTGCGTCTAATTTCCGCTACCGGCGTGGCAATCAGTACCATGCGCTTATCGGCAAGATTTTTCTTCTCAATCCAAGCTAGCGTGCCGGAAATATCGCGTACTTTTACCCATTCGCCGAGGCTGACGATTATGGCCAGCGGATAGTTCTTACCTAATACAAAAAGTGGTTTAGCACGCTCAGACGGGGCATCGTACAAAATTGCGTGTTTGCCAGAAACAGTCCGGTAGTCCAGTGCATAGGCGGGCAGCGCCACCAAACTCCAGACTACCATCCACAAGGCGCGGCCGATCATGACTTAGTGAATTTCGCTAGGCGCGGTTTTCTCTGCTTCGGCCTGGGTTTGTGCTTGGTGCCAGGCTTCAAAGTTCATCGGGTTTAAAATCACCGGCGGGAACCCGGCACGCGAGACTGTTTCAGACAGCACCTCGCGAACATAGGGAAATAAAATATTGGGGCAGCTGATATTTAAGATTTGCTCCTTTTGCTCGGCCGGGATATTTCGCACTTGAAAAATTCCTGCCTGCGCGACTTCTAATAGGAACATGGTTTTGTCACCGATCTTGGCGGTAATCGTTACCGTTAACACGCTTTCATAAATACCTTCCTCGACGTTGCTATATTCCGTATGCAGTTTAACGTCAATTTCAGGTTGAGTACGCTCAAGAAAAATTTTCGGTGCATGGGGTATCTCTAAAGAGAGATCTTTGACATAAATCTTGTCAATAGAAAATACTGGGGTTTGTGCAGTTGCAACCGGCTCAGCCATGGGGATCCCGTGAAATTAAAAAAGCTTAAATTTTATCTTAAAACGCCCATGCGGGACAATTTGCGTGTGATCCTTCGACGCTCGCTCATAAATGCTGGCTTAACCACCCTTTAAGGCTCTTGCCATCCAGGGCTCCCGAAACTCGGTCGAGTTCCTTACCTGCTCGAAATAACACCATGGTGGGAATACCGCGAATCTGGTATTGCCCGGCAAGCGCTTGATGTTCTTCCGTGTTTACCTTGGCAAAACGCGCTCTAGTTCTAAGTTCCGCCGCCGCGGCGCTAAAAACCGGCGCCATAATTTTACAAGGTCCGCACCAGGGTGCCCAAAAATCGACGAGCACCGGCAATTCATTGCCGGCGACAAATCGCTGAAAAACTGAGGGTTCAAGGTCCACCGGCGAACCATTTAAAATCGCAGCGCCACACTTACCGCATTTGGGGTTTTCCGCAAACCGTGCCTCTGGCACCCGATTCGTGGTGTAGCAATTTCCGCAAACCAGATTCATACGCCTCGCAATAAATTGTCCAACTTACCGGCCCGATCCAGCGCCGAAAGATCATCGTAACCACCAACATGATATTCATCGATATAAATTTGCGGTACGGTTCGCCGGCCAGTGCGCTCCATCATCTCAACGCGTTTCTCGACATCTAAATCGATGCGGATTTTTGTCACGCTCACGCCTTTAGACACGAGCAAACGTTCGGCCATGACGCAATAGGGACAAACGGCGGTTGCATAAATACTGACTTTAGCCATACTTATTTCTCAATCGGTAAGCCGGCTTGGCTCCATGCATTCATGCCGCCGGCTAAATTATAAACATCTTCGAATCCATGCTTTTTTAATACGCTACAAGCGCGAGCGGAACGCGCCCCGCTACGGCAGTTTACGATGATGGGCTTGTTGCGAAACTTTTCCACTTCCTTTAAGCGATCCGGTAATTGCTTTAGAGGAATGTGTTTGGCGTTAGGCAAGTGACCTTGGGCGAACTCGCTATCTTCCCGCACGTCCAGTATAACCGCTTCTTTATGGTTAATCATTTGGGTAGCTTCTAGCGTACCGACTTCTTTGCGATTGCCACGCAACAATTGTGGCCACATGAGCATGGCCCCCGAGGCTGCCGCGAGCAGCACCAGCCAAATGTTATTGGTAACAAAATCAAGTACCGATCCGGAATTCATGCCTCACTAACGCCTGCTTTTTTAAGCATGATATCAAGCGGACAAAATTTGGTAAAACCGCTTTGCAGCAAATTAAAGCCGACAAAAGCGGTAAACCATAGCCAGTTCGCGCTATGAAAGAGCGGGCTGGCTTCAACACCCAGGGCGAGCGTTACTAAAATAAAAAATCCTGCAACTATTCTTACCACACGATTTACATTCATGTTGCAACTCCTCGGTTAAATTTCTTATACATGATGGCGTAATACAATACCGGAATAACGATCAGCGTTAACAAGGTGGAGACTAATATTCCAAAAATCAAGGAAATCGCCAAACCATTAAAAATGGGGTCATCCAAAATAAATAAGGCGCCGAGCATCGCCGCCAAGCCGGTTAAAATAATAGGTTTCGCGCGAGTGGCACCAGCCTTGATTACCGCCTCCTGAAAGTCCACCCCCGCTGCAACTTCGGCATTTATAAAATCAACGAGCAAAATGGAATTGCGCACAATAATACCGGCTAGTGCAATCATCCCTATCATCGAGGTAGCCGTAAATTGCGAGCCCAACAAGGCGTGTCCCGGCATGACCCCGATAATAGTCAAAGGAATCGGCGCCATAATTACTAATGGCACCAGATAGGATTTAAACTGCGCCACTACCAAAAGATAGATCAAAATCAAACCTACTGAATAAGCTAGGCCCATATCTCGGAACGTTTCATAGGTGACTTGCCACTCGCCGTCCCATTTTAAGGTATAGCCGCTATAAGGATCCTCCGGTGGTTTAATAAAGTTTTCGTTTAATATGCCGCCCTCATTTAAGGGCATATCCTTAACACGGCCGCGAATATCGAACATGCCATAGAGTGGGCTATCCAATTTTCCCCCCATATCCGCGGTCACGAAAACCACCGGCAACAGATCTTTATGGTAGATGGTTTTTTCACGCGCTGCGGGCAGCACACGGACTAGTTCCGATAAGGGACTCAGATTGCCGTTAGCGGCGCGGACGTTTAGTTTTAACAATTCCTCTAAACTGTTTAGCTTTTCCGAAGCCAGTGTAATTTTTACCGGGACTTCAAATTTGGATTCGCCGTCGTGGATAGGCGTGACCTTCTCACCCGCTAAACCCATGCGCATTACATCAACAATATCTTTTTGCGCCACACCCAACAGCGCCGCCTTGTTTTGCAATACTTGCAGGACATATTTCTGGGTGTCTTCTTCGACGCTGTCATCGATGAAAATAATATCTTTCGCTTGCGCAAAATTTGCGCGAACTTGTTTGGCCACGCTAATTTGACCGCGATAATCCGGCCCATAGATTTCCGCCACAATCGGCGAGAGCACCGGCGGCCCAGGGGGAACTTCTACAATGGTGATCTGCGCGTTTAGAGCACGTGCAATTTTGTCGATAGCGCCCCGCATGGATTGCGCGATCTCATGACTTTTTCGATCCCGGTCCTGCTTGTCTACCAAGTTGACCTGAATGTCCGCTAACTCGGGGGCGGCACGCAAATAATATTGCCTGACTAAACCATTGAAGTTAATTGGGGAAGCAGTGCCCACATAAGCCTGATAATCGCTCACCTCCGGCACGGTGGCAAGATAAGCGCCAATCTCTCGCAGTACTCGTGCGGTTTGCTCTAAGGGCGTGCCGGTAGGCATATCCACGACGATTTGAAATTCGGATTTATTATCAAACGGCAGCATTTTTAAAACCACTAATTTGAAGTAGGTTAAGGAAATAGCCAAGAGAATCGCCGTTAAAATTCCAATCCACAAAAGACGCCGCTTTTGTTTTCCTTGTTCGCGATTTAAAAACGGCATCAGCGTTCTATCGAAGAAGCGATAAACTCGGGTCGGCCCAGTCACTGTGCTCGCTGTATGTGCCTTAGGTAAAAGCTTCAACGCTAACCACGGTGTAATCACAAACGCAATAGCCAGCGAAATAATCATGCCGAAACTGGCGTTAATGGGAATAGGGCTCATGTAAGGCCCCATCAATCCCGATACAAACGCCATCGGCAAGAGTGCCGCGATAACCGTAAAGGTTGCTAGTATAGTTGGCCCGCCGACTTCATCCACCGCTTTGGGTATGAGTTCCATTAAAGGCGCGTGATCGATTTCGCGACGGCGATGAATGTTTTCCACAACAACAATCGCGTCATCGACTAAAATTCCTATGGAAAAAATCAGCGCGAACAGCGAGACGCGGTTGAGCGTAAAACCCCATGCCCAGGATGCAAACAAAGTTGCAGCCAGTGTTAATACCACAGCAATACCGACAATGGCTGCTTCACGTTTACCCAGCGCCACTAAAACCAGAAGCACTACAAAGGCCGTAGCAAATGCGAGCTTGCCTATGAGTTTTTGCGCTTTTTCATTGGCGGTTGCGCCATAATTGCGCGTGACCGTGGTTTCCACCCCTTGTGGGATGAGCGTGCCTTTTAACTGATTAACGCGGGAAATCACGCGATCGGCGACTGTGACCGCATTCTCACCCGGCTTTTTAGAAATGGCGATGGTGACCGCGGGAAATTCCCCAGCGTTTTTGGTTTTCGCGCCTTTGCCCATACCCAACCATACGTACTGTTTCGGCAGATCAGGCCCGTCGACGACGTCGGCGACATCTGTCATAAAAACCGCTTTGCCATCGTAGACGCCCACGACTAATTTTTTAACGTCTTCGGCGTTGGTTAAAAAAGTGCCCGTTTCAATTAATATTTCCCGGTTATCCGCGGTCAGCGTTCCCGCAGGTTGCGCGAAATTGGAAAGCTGCAAGGCGTTTTTGATATCTTTAGCAGAAACTTGGTAGGCGTTGAGGCGTTCAGCGTCCAAGACTACCCTCAATACCCGGTTCTGCGCGCCAATCGTTGTCACTTCGCGGGTGCCGGGAATACGCTTTAATTCGGCC
>CAYYOS010000032.1:0-16049 GCA_964473355.1 uncultured Burkholderiales bacterium
CGCGCTTGAAAATTAAACTTACTAAATCGATTAGAGGGGGAGCATCGGTACCAAGCCAGGTGCTGAGGTGGGGGCCGTTACCTTATGGGCTAAGTCGCGTAACAACTCCTATCGAGCGACCCGATTCTAATAGACCCGAGTTGGACGCCAAAGTCGTTCCCAGCCAACCATCGACGCCACCGATGCTTATCGGCATATTTAAGGTGGTTGACGCATCCAAAGGACGATATTTTAAATCTGGTCCGGTAAAAACTTGGCTTCATGACGGTATGGAGGACTATCCTCTGCCCGATCGAATTGAAACGATGGAGATTAAAATTCCGCTAGGGGAGGGCAACCATGCGATCTTAGTACCGCGCACGCGTTTGGGTGATCAGATTGATACTCTTGAACTGCGCGCGTATGGAAAGCGCCAGTCTTTGGCCGGCTATGCTAACGCCACCCCCGAGGATATTTTACATGGCCCGGAAGTACTGAGTTGGGCAGGCGATCTGGACGGCGATGGAAGACTTGATTTAGTCCTCAGTCATGACCACCGCGATACTGATACAGCGCTTTATCTATCTTCATTGGCGCAAGCCGGCGAGCTTGTCGGTTTGGCTGGAAGCATGAAGTATGTGCGTCCCGAGTCCTCCGAGCGCTGACTATGTCACGATGCAAGTTTGGATTCCTCTTCTACGCATTACTTGCTGTAATCTCGTTGGCGATCGTTTTTACTGAGCGCGCATACGCAGAACCCCTATCAACTTCGCCGTATGGACGTGCATTCGATCCGCCTCTTCCGATCGATGAGTTATCACATCGCCCCTGGCGCGCCACTTTTGCTAAACCGATTCTAGATGGGGGAGATACGTTATATTTTGATAGTCTCGCAACGCAAATGTGGCGGCTAAATTGGAAAAAGGATATCGCTATCCCACTTTTAGTATCTGCATTATCGCGTAAAGATCAACACCGCTATACGGTTATTCGTTCTAAAGCGGGCTTATGGTTTATCGGTCCCGTTGTTCTATTGGTTTTACCCGATGAAAAACACGTCGTCATACCGTTCGATAGTGATGAGCCGACCGTGGTCGCATTGAAGGACGGTTCGGTCTTTGTACTCGGGCGCAGTGTGCGGAATCACACTGAGCAAATGAGGCGTTTGGTGCCCACGCCGCAAGGCATCGTCGTGGAAGACAAGGGTCTGTTACCTCATTCGCTCAGCGGGCAAAAGGTAGATTACATGGCGCGCCATGGGGTCGCCGCCATAACCTTAAAAGACGGCAGGGTGATGACGGCCGGTGGAGGTTATGCCGATGCAAAACGTGCAGCCATAATTGATCCAATTAGCGGTAAGGTTGAGGCCATCGCCGACATGCCGCACAAACGCACCAATGCTGTATTGGGACTGTTGGCGGATGGGCGCGTGGTGGTTGCCGGGCATGAGCACTTAAACTGCAAGGATCATGACGTTCGCACCGTCGATCTCTATGATCCGCGGCTTAGTGTTTGGCAATCACTGCCGGACTTGCCCTTTCCCTTATGCGCCGACGCTTATGGGGCGTCAGGCCCGTCAGGTACCGTGCTGGCGGATGGCACGGTGGTATTAGGCGGTCATCTGGAACGACACATACTCGCACTTAGACCCTCAACCGAATCCACAAATGGTTACGCAAATTTTTGGGAGGTGTTGGGTCCGACTAAGCGTGAGCGCATCAGTGGCGTCCTGCAAGCGATCTCAAAATCCGCCGTGGCAATTGCAGGCGGCGTGCACCGGGAGGATGGTTGCTGCTACGGTACGCCCGGCGCGGAAATTATGCCTCTGCCGGCGCAAGCTTTTATTAAACCTGATTTTCAAAGTTTTGGATTGCGGTTGTTGGGCCCGGGCATAGCGCGGCGCGGCCCCCAGGTATTTATTACGGCAGGGCGCATATTCTCGACTACCTCCACCGGTCAAATGCGCTACAGCAGTCTGGCGGAATTGCTGGATTTAAACACCGGCCAAGTGCAACAACTTCCTTCGCTTCCCTTTGCCGCTGGCAGCGCTAAAGTCGCGTGGCTTGATGAGGACCGCATACTTGTTAAGGGACAAGCTCCCCGAGGGTCCAATTTATCGGTGTATATGCCGCCAAGTCCAGATGCCTTAGCCATATACAGTATTAAAGCAAAAAGTTGGAAGATGTTAGGAGAGCCTAAGGAAATTAAAGATACGCAGTTACTGGATGCCAGGGGCGATGAGGCTTTACTGATGAGTACTAGCTCGGCGCTGTTGCGTTTAAATCTTTCCACGATGCACGTAGAACAACTCCCTCCCAGTAGGCGTCTTCAAATCGGCGCAATAGCACGCTGGTTGCCTGATGGTAAAGTGGTAGTGGCGGGCGGAAGCATGCAAGAAAAATCTGTTTCGCTCATTGACGACAGCTGCGAGATTCTAGGAGAAGAGCCCGGGGAAGCATGCCCTGAAAAATTCGCCGCATGGGGCCCCTTTGTACCCGCAAATCGCTACCAGACATTTTCACCTTCGGATAAGGATTCTGCCGGGACTTGGGCGATTAGCAACGGGGAGCGGGCTTCAGTGGCGCTGCAAGCCGATCAGGCTACCGCCCAAATCCAAACGCTCATTGATGCCCAAGGTCGCGTAACGCGCCTAATTATGCCCACTGAATCGAGCGTGATAGAAGCGGAACCGTTAAACCTAGCGAAATTGCGGGTGGAACGCAGCAGCTCCGCGGGTTGGATAGCGCAGGCTTTGCCCAGGCGTGAAGATGGAGTTAGTCCTTGTTATCGAGATTGCAGATTGATCTTGGCGCAAGATCCACGCGATCCGAACAAGGAGTTACTTTTCTTGCAAGAAGGCGCCCTGGATAACGATTGGTTTAATCAGGATTTGGACCGCGATCCTTATCCCGATCTAAGCCCGGGCCCTAACCCAGGAAAAGGCCCCGCACCCCAGCCGGTACTTCGATTGTGGTGGCTGGATGACGCTTCCGGGCAATGGCATCATGTTTTGCAAGCGGAGGCAAACGCCTTACGTTCTGAAATATTTAGTTTAAAGGCACCACTTTCTAACGCCACCCAGCAAATTCGATCGCTCGGCTGGCATCTGGTACGCCCGATTCTGTGGGTGACTCCCAAATAGAGGTGGGGTTACCCACAGAACCCCGGCCTCTTTTATTTCGTATAATGTATATTATGTTAAATAATATCTGCAGCTGGCACTTCGGGTCTGCCCCTACCTTTATCAGTTTATAAAACTTTGACCGGTCATAGTAGCTATCTGCTGATGCGGAACTCGTCGCACCCGTCGAATAATTTTACAAGTTTACTTTCTTTACCCACCTTTCTTTAGGTTAAGTTCCCGTATTACAAGGTTTTAATATGTCTGGCTCGCTTTGTGCTTTAGTTACGGTAACGTAATTTATTACAACTATAAGAAGACCATGCATAAAGTAACTTTAAAGGGGTTGATTGCTTTCATCCTGTTCGTTTCTACCTACGTTCAGGCCGTGCCTATTGTCTTTAGTGGCAACGCCCCTGGCCAGGAAGGCGGTTTCCTAGCGGCTAGGGTTACCTTTGATATTGTCGGGGATATTTTAACGGTAATCCTCGAAAACATCGCAAACCCGGCTTTGGATGGCCAAAGTGGAAAAGACACGTCCGGCAACACGCTAACTGGCGTGTACTGGGACTTTACCGGTAATCCAGTACTAACGCCTCAGTCGGCAACCATCGCAGCCGGGGCTCTTATGCAAACAAAGACATGTACCTATGGGCCTTGCAGTTCCTCGACTACCAATATTGCGGGAGAATGGGGTTATCAAGCCTCAAACATTCAAGTACCAACCGGTAGCGGTGCGGATCGCGGTATTGCCAGTTCGGGGTATCTTAGCACTGGGCTTACTCATAACATTGGCAACTTTGGCCCAGGCGGAACAGCAGGATCGGATCTCGATGACCCGAAATCATTGGACGGGATTAACTTTGGCATTATTTCCAACTTAAACGGCAATTCCAACTTTAACCCCAATGGCGGACTGGCAAACGACCCGCTAATTCGCCACACCGCCCGTTTTACGCTAAGCGGCGCATTGGGTTTAACCAATAGCGATATCTCGGACGTCACCTTTCAGTACGGTACGAGTTTTAGTGAAAACAGTTTTCGCGCCATCCCCGAGCCGGGTACGGTTGTGCTTTTTATAGGGGGCATTGCTTTAATGGTATGGGCGCGCAGAGAAAAAGCGTTAAAATTAACGCTTGTGCGCATAAAAGGCTAGCCGTGTAGGCGGCTAGTTTTCGGTACACCAGCCAGCAAATATTCCATCTGATCAGCTAAGATATTGCGGTTACGCAGTATAAAATGTTCGTGCCGGTTCGGCACATAAGGCACATACAATAACGGCATACCCGCCTGTTCTGGCGAACGGTTGGCCTTTCTGGTGTTACAACTTCTACAGGCCGTAACAGTGTTGGTCCAAGCGTCTCTGCCGCCTTTTGATGCCGGCACCACATGGTCCCGCGATAACTCTCTATACAAAAATCGATTGCCGCAATAGGCGCACAATTGCTGATCTCTCGCGAATAGTAATGCGTTGGTCAAACCCGGCGCATGGAAGTGGCGATCGGAAATTGCGCCTTTTATAGCCAATATGGACTTGGTAGCGATGCGGGAGCGCTCTCCGTTTTTTTGGTAGCCGCCACGGAACTCCTTTACTTCGCTTCCTAAGGACCAGGCTACACGATGCTGCGCATGATAGGTGATGGCCTCTTCCATCGCCACCCACGCTTGCGGAAACCCCGCCATATTCACAGTTAATACCAATGCTTCCATCGAATCCTCAAGTGCGTTGTCCATGCCCCCAATAATATACTAAATATAACTCAAATAATGGTTTAAGAGTGTAACGAGAGAAATACCTTTAAGCTAGGGGCTGCGAACAGAAAACCGCTTTAGGGCAAGGGGCAAACAGCGGTGGGCGAAGGTATTTGAGTTTGGGGAGCTTGGCCACGCTCAGCGTTCGGCCGCCAGCGGCGCAGCAATAAAGCGTTAGCAACCACGCTGACGCTGCTAAACGCCATGGCTGCGCCGGCGATTACCGGGCTCAAAAATCCCAAAGCTGCAAGCGGAATACCAACAATGTTATAGATAAAAGCCCAGAAAAGATTTTGGCGTATCTTGTTATAAGTGCGCCGCGAAATATCAATGGCATCGGGAATTAATAAAGTGTCGCCGCGCATTAATGTGATCCCCGCGGTGTGCATGGCCACATCAGTACCGGTTGCCATGGCGATCCCCACATCTGCTGTGGCTAACGCCGGCGCGTCATTAATCCCGTCGCCAACCATAGCGACAACCGCCCCGCCCTCTTTTAGTTTTACGATTATTCCCGCTTTATCTTCGGGCAGCACCTGAGACTTTACTTCGCTTATATTTAAAGCCTCTCCCACCGACTGCGCACTGCCGGAATTGTCGCCGGTAAGCATGACGGTACGGACACCTAGCTCACGAAGGCGCGTTATGGCGGGTTTAGCATTGGATTTTAAACTATCACCAAACGCCAATAAGCCCAGGACTGTGAAAGCATCCTTAGTCTGTGCAGCCAGCCAGGAAATCGTGCGGCCCTCTTGCTCCAAACTTTTTGCGCGAGATTGTAAGGCGCTTGTATCCGCAGGCAACTCATCCATGAGCCGCGTGCTACCTAAAAAATACGTTGTGCTAGCGATGTTTGCCTGCATCCCTCGGCCGGGCAGAGCCTTAGTTTGTGTCGTCACCGGCATAGTAATGTTTTCATTTCTTGCGCGTGCCAACACGGCCCGCGCCAAAGGATGTTCGCTCCCCTGCTGGATTGCTGCGGCGGTTGTTAGCAACGTAAGCGGGTTGCCATCGAGTGCCTCCAAAGCGATTAATGTAGGACGGCCTTCGGTAAGCGTGCCTGTCTTATCAAAGGCGATAATCTTAATGGCGTGCGCTGTTTCTAGCGCTTCTGCGTCCTTAATTAAAATACCGAGTCGCGCGGCAACGCCGGTGCCCACCATAATCGCCGTGGGGGTCGCTAAGCCTAAGGCACACGGGCAGGCAATGACTAAAACTGCCACCGCGTTTAACCACGCTTGGGTCCAATTCCCCGTAGCGAGACCCCATCCAATTAGTGTCAATAGCGCGATAACTACAACGACAGGTACGAATACCGCGCTTACTTTATCGACCAGGTGTTGAATGGGTGCTTTCGCGGCTTGAGCGTTTTCAACCATGCGAACAATACGCGCCAGGGTAGTCTCTGCTCCTATGGCACGCGTTTCTACCAATAACAATCCCTCGGAATTGACTGCTCCCCCAATTACGTGGTCACCTGGCCTTTTAGAAACGGGCAAACTTTCGCCAGTGATGAGAGATTCATCGACATGCGTCTCCCCTTCCATAATTTCACCATCGACGGCAATGCGCTCGCCCGGTTTCACAACCACGACATCGCCTACCTTCACTTCTGCCAAGGGTACGTCCATATCGAGTCCTTCGCGGCGTATGCGTGCGGTATCCGGCGCAAGCGCGGTTAGCGCTCGAATAGCTTCCGTGGTCTGATGTTTGGCCCGCGTTTCCAGCCACTTCCCCAGCAGCACTAAAGTAATCACCGCCGCCCCTGCTTCGAAGTAAAGATGTTGCATGGCTGCGGCGGCGGAATGAAATAACAGAAGATACAGCGATAGGCCGTACGCAGCGCTCGTACCTAGCGCGACCAATAAATCCATGTTTCCCGTGCGAGCCTTAAGTGCTTTCCAGCCGGCTCGGTAAAAACGCGCCCCTAACCAAAATTGCACGGGGGTAGCGAGTGCCAGCTGCAGCCATCCCGGCAAATTCCAATTTAGGCCGAATACCTGTAATACCATAGGCAATATTAAGGGTAGCGTAAGTAACGCGGAGAGCGCGACCCGCCACCAGTCTGGGAGCCCACTCCCCGCATTCGAGCGCGCTATTGGGGGAGCCTGTTCTGATTGCGGCGCGTCATAGCCTGCGGCGACAATTGCATCCCGCAAGCTGGCATAGGGCGTTCCAGGCAAAACGGTAACGGTTGCTTTTTCCGTCGCTAGATTTACCGACACCGATATGACGCCGGGCACTTTCTGTAAGGCTTTTTCCGCCCGCGCCACACAAGAGGCGCAAGTCATGCCCTGAATTGCTATGGAAACTTGCTGCTGGGCAATATCGTAGCCTGCATTTTTTACTGCCTGGCTGAGTTGACTAATTGATATATCACCGCTGGATTTTACGATCGCTGTTTCAGTCGCCAGATTAACACTCGCTTCGACCACACCAGGTACGGCTGCCAACGCCTTTTCCACGCGGCCTACACAGGATGCGCAGGTCATGCCAGTTATAGTTAAGCGCACCGCTTGTTTGGAGCGGGACTCTGAAATTTCAGATATTGAGCGAATCGCAGTCATAGGTTGTGTCAAAGTAACACTATCAACGTCTGGCGTAATGCGCCGGGTTTGGCGTCAAGAATTCAGCTTGTGCGGAATACTTCAAACCAGGTATCAAAACTTGACATCGCAATAACAAAACGCTTCACTAAGGCTTTAAGCGTGCTAAGGAAGTTCACTATGCTTCGATACAAAGTTACTGGGATGAGTTGCGGCCACTGCGTCAGTAAAATTACTAAAGCGATACAAACGCATTACCCTTTGGCCAAAGTTGTGGTCAATCTGGCTGAACAACAAGTAGATGTGTTAAAAGTCGAAGACTTAGCGCACGTTGCTGAGCTGATTAACGACGCTGGCTACGAAGTTAAGGATAGCAAATTAGTGTAATATAACGATGGTTTGTCGTCCAGCGTAAATATACTACTTCAAAGTTTTTTTCTAAAGCTCGGAAAAATATACCTTAAATGTGCTATAAGTCTTTTAGCGAATCTAGTTGTCTTAAATCTAGTTGTCTTGTTAGTTGTGCTTAACAGGCTGACCCCCTTTAACCAGGAGCTGATTCCTCGCTAACGAATCTCCGTGAGCTATTAAAGTGCGATGACCCGGTGGAGTCAAATATGAACGATCTTGTTGTAGCTTTTAATGAATATTTTAAGGTGGTTCCCGCCAATACCCCGGGACTATTGAACGAAGTATTTCGACTACGCTACCAAGCATTGTGCATTGAACGAAGCTTCCCTGACTTCGGAGCATCATTTTTTCCTGATGAGGTAGAAAAGGATATCTATGATCTTTCCGCTGTACATGCTCTCCTCCAGCACCGCCCATCTAAAGCCTATGTAGGCACGGTACGGTTGTTACTCCCCGATCCTACCGACTTAACAAAACCTTTTCCTGGCCAACAGCACATTCAATTCGATCCTAAGCTAATAGATATGGGCAAACTATGCAGCGGGCATACTGCCGAAATCTCACGCTTTGTGCTGTTAAGTCGTTTTCCCCATCACGAGGGGGTGCGCGGTCGAAAGCCTGCCGACCGCCGGGATTTGAAAGGGGGGCGCCCAACCCGCCGCCGGGTACCGCACGCATTTATTGGTCTCGCTGTAGGAGTAATGGGTATGTGTGCACAACACAATATTAGTCATTGGTTTTCGGTGATGGACCCTTCTTTAAACAGGCTTTTAGGATTATACGGTATGCAGCTTGACCCAGTGGGTCCGTTGGTCGAATACCACGGGCAGCGTCGCCCCTATTTTGTCGATTTAATTAAGGTTTTTAATCGAACGTATACGAATCATCGTATGGTATGGGAACTATTAACAGATTACGGAAGAATCTGGCCAGCCGCCTTGGAACGGCGGCTCCAACCGAGGCCGCAGGATATAGGCGTAACGCTCAAATCGGCGTAGATGTAAGATAACTACCAGCTGTATTTAAAAAAAGGGGGGTATCGCAATTAGAAAACAGCATCGACTAGGTAGCCTCCTTGTTTGGATATGCATCATATTCTATTCAGGCTTCGCCACAGCAGAGGAATCCTACAGAATCGTGGTACATCGGAGTGTGAGTGAACAATCCATCTCCCGAAATACTCTGCGCATCGTATTCGGCATGCGTTTGCGGGTATGGGCGGACGGTACCGCGATCACCGTATTCGTACTTCCGGACGACCACCCCACTCACGTTAGTTTTGCCAAGGAAGTATTAAATGTTTTCCCCTATCAATTGCGCGCGGCGTGGGACCGGCTAACGTTTTCCGGGACAGGGCAAGCTCCGATTGAGGTTAGTTCAGAAAATGAGATGCGCAGTAAGATTGCGACTACGCCGGGGGCAATCGGCTACTTAAAGGGGGCAATGATCAATGATCAAGTCCGTGTATTGCAGATTAAATAACAGCCTTTTACATGGCGGTATGCGTAGGACCCTTGTCGGGCTAGTGATATTATCGTGCTCACCTCTACAGGCTTCCGACTGGCGCGATGAATTGCCTTATGGTTTGCAGCTCCACGGGTTTGCCAGTCAAGGATTTATTTATACTTCCGATAATAATTTCTTTGGTAGTAGCGCCAACAGTGGTAGTTTCGATTATCGGGAACTGGGGCTGAATGCTTCTCTGCGCCCTTTTCCAAGCCTACAACTATCGGCCCAAATCCTTTCGCGGACCGCGGGTGAAGGCAATGATGGTGACGTTCGCTTAGACTATGGAATTGTCGATTATAATTTCGTCTCCAACGAAACTAACCTCCTTGGTGTCCGCGCGGGTAGGATAAAAAATCCTTTAGGGCTATACAACGACACCCGAGATGTGCCCTTTACCCGGCCAAGTATCTTGTTGCCAGAATCGATTTATTTTGACCGCACACGAAATCTTGCGTTGGCTGCCGATGGCGTTCATTTCTATGGAGAACATCGGATGGCAAGCGGTAACTTCTCATTTCAGTTTGGTGCGGTAAATCCCAAAGTTGATGATCTAGAAACCGAGGTGGCCGTGTTAGGGGGAGATCGCCCAGGTACACTAGCTGCTAAGACTTCCTACATTGGCAGGGTGATATACGAGCAGGACGGCGGACGACTCCGTTTTGCGCTTAGCGGGGCACAGGTAAACGTGGGTTACGATCCCGCGTCTCCCTTCCCCTCCGACTTTCGCGCAGGTTCTATTCGCTTCACGCCGATGATTTTATCCGCGCAATACAATGCCGAACGTTGGAGCGTCACTTCTGAGTATGCAGTAAGGCATTTTAAACTTAAGGACTTCGGTGTGCCTGCACTTAACCTGGATTTTTCGGGTGAAAGCTATTATCTGCAGGGCACCTACCGTTTCAATCCTAAATGGGAAGGCGTGTTGCGTTATGATGTGCTTTACACCAACAAGGACGACCGTGACGGCAGCGCATTTGCCGCTGCAACCGGACGCCCGGCGCACAATCGTTATGCCAAGGATTGGACCGTGGGTTTACGATGGAACATTACCCCAAGTGTGATGCTGAGCGGAGAATACCATCGCGTGAATGGCACCGGCTGGCTTCCGCTGTTAGATAATCCAAATTTAGCTAACGCTACCCGGAAGTGGGATCTGTTCGCTATCCTACTTTCCTATCGGTTCTGAGTGGCTCACCTCGTTCAAGAAAGCCCGCCTCACACCCGTTCTGAAGGCGGATCCATACCGATTGCGAGGGACCGCGCATTTTTAAGTCTTAAATGGAAGGTCATCTTACTTACTAGTGTAGTGTTGGTTGTTGTCATCGGCTCATTTAGCGCCATCAGCTACTTAAATCTTGCCGATGAGTTCGAGAATCAGCAGAATTCCCGGCATCACCGATATGAAAAGGAAATCGCCGGCCTGTTAGCCGAGAATTCCCGGAATCTGCATCGGCTCGCTGCCGAAATTCCTGCGATGAAGGGCGTCGACACAAGCTTGCTCGCGGGTGACGCTGCAGCCATCACTTCAGCCTTTGAACCCCATTGGGCGTTAATACAATTGCAAAGCGGTGTGGAACTCATTCGCTTCTATACTAACTCGAATCAACTTCTCGCCAATTGGAGTATTTCTAAACCTGACATCCGTCAAAGCGATGCTATATCCGACTGGGTGAAACAAGTCAATTCAATGGAAACACCCATGAGCCAAATCGATTGCGAAACCGCGTGTTGGCAATACGCAATTGAGCCTTTGCTGGTGGATGGAAAAAGTGTAGGAGTCGTGGTAATTGGCGCCTCGATGATTGACGTGGTATTAGGATTTAAGAAAATGTCCGGCGACGACATGGGCTTGTTGGTCAAGGACAGCAATGGCGTCACTCAAAGTAATAAAATGAAGATTCAAAACTGGAATATCTATGTCACTGCGCTCACCAACAGCAAGCAAAATTTAGGCATCCTAAATTCAGCCGCTCGGGAATACCCTAATTTCACCAGTCTGGAAAATGGGATACAAATCCTTAGCGGGTCGCGCCTCATGCAAATTAAGCTGCTGCGATTAGATGGGATTGCCGCAGCCAGCAAATCACAGTTTATTGTTATTTCCGACATCACTGCGGCTATGCAGGTTATTCGTAGTGCTACGCAAAAAATTGTAATCGTGGGCATCTTAGGTCTGTTGTTTTCCGAAATACTAGTGTTTTTTATGTTAAGCCCGCCATTTTCCCGGCTCAGACAAATTGTTTTTACTTTGCCCCTGCTGGCCGGTAGCACCTTTAAGAAGTTCCGGCATTCACTGCAACCTCATCGTCATCAAAAATGGCTAAAAGACGAGATCGATATGCTAGATGAAACGGCCATAGCGTTGTCTTATCAGCTCGAGGCCTTGGGAGACCAAGTGTTAGACAGAACTCAAGGATTAGCCGAGCAAATGAATGCGCTGAGCAAACAAAGGGATTTTGTGGCTAACCTGCTTGATACCGCTCAAGTAATCGTGATTACGCAAAACATCCGCGGCGAAATTGTTAGCTTGAATGCGCACGGGGAAACGCTCCTACAACGGACGGAAAAAGATTTACAAAGCAAACCCTTTATTGAGCTTTTAGAGCCAGAGAGTGTTCCGCACGATCCGCAAAACTATCTCTCGGAAATTTGTCACGGAAAAAGAGATCAATTTCGACATGAAGCGGTCACGCGGTGTCAAGACGACTCCATAAGGCATATCGTGTGGCTGCACTCCCGTCTCACGCAGCATGCGGAAGAGGATGCAGCAGTGTTGTCGGTAGGTATGGATATCACAGAACATAAACGCGCCGAAGGCCGCTTGGCATGGATGGCCGACCATGATCCGCTCACCGATTTATTCAACCGTCGGCGCTTTCAGGAAGAGTTGGAGCAAATGCTCCACCTAGCAACTCGCTATCAGCGGCCGGGCGCGCTACTTTTCTTCGATCTCGATCAATTTAAATATATAAATGACACCAGCGGGCACCTAGCCGGCGATACTTTACTTAAAATGGTTTCAAGTATGTTGACCACCATAGCCCGAAGCACGGATATAACTGGGCGGCTGGGCGGGGATGAATTCGCCTTAATTTTACCGGAGACCACTAAAGAGGGCGCTATTCAAGTCGCAAAGAAAATTCTAAGTTCCCTAAAGGCGGCCGAGCTGACTATTCAAGGCAGAACACACAAGGTTTCCGCAAGTGTCGGTATCGCGCTCTTTCCTGAGAAAGGCCGTGACGTCTACGACCTCTTGGCAGCAGCAGATCTCGCAATGTATCACGTTAAGGGAGGGGGCCGAGATGGCTGGCATTTGTTTTCCGAAGAGGACCTTAGTCGTGAGCGCATGAAAACTTTGGTTTTTTGGAAAGAAAAAATTGAGCACGCGCTTACTCACGATCGCTTCATTCTTTATTTTCAACCTATTATGCACGTTAGTAGTAAGGCCATACGACATTACGAGGTGCTGTTACGGATGATCGATGAGGATGGATCCATTTTGCCACCCGCAGCGTTTATATCGGCGGCGGAGCATACCGGGCTAATTCACAATATTGACCACATGGTTTTGCGTAAGGCCCTCGCTCAGGCAGCAGAAATTAGCCAACTCGGCCCTCTTTCTTTTTCAATCAATTTGTCGGCCCACGCTTTTAACGATCCGGAGCTGCTGCCCAACCTAGAGCGTGCGCTGGCGCAACACGGAGCCGACCCAAAGTCCCTTATTTTTGAAATAACCGAGACCGCGGCTTTGGCCGATATTGGCGCCGCCCGCAAACTTATGGAATCAATTCGTGCGCTCGGATGCAGTTTTGCCTTGGATGATTTCGGCATCGGCTTTTCCTCTTTCTATTATCTACGGCAACTTCCTATCGACATTGTCAAAATCGATGGTTCGTTTATACAAAATTTAGCTAGCAGCCTCGATGATCAAATTTTAGTGAAAGCCTTATGTGATGTAGCGCGAGGTTTCGGCAAAAAAACCACCGCGGAATTCGTAGAGAACGCAGCGACCCTGGCTCTGTTGGAACAAATGCAAGTTGACTACGCTCAAGGATACTTTATAGGGAAACCCGCGCCCGCGACTGAATCATTTTTGAAGGCATCTTTAGCGATATAAAGGGAATACCTTGGCATGTCTAAAAATAGCCTCGCCAATTACCGGGACTTTACAATTTTAGCGTCGTGTTTATACTGTAACGTGCTTCCATTTTAATTCTCCCGCTTGCGTAAACTATTACTGCTCACCGTTACCCTTATGTTGCTTTGCACGCCCGTGCTACAAGCGGCCCATGGGTTGTCGCACCTAAGTACTGGCAACACCAGCCAAATTGACCAAGACCCGGCTGGCAAAGACCGCGAGCCAGTCTGCGGGCAATGTTTAGCCTTGACGACACTTATCATCTTCCTTTTTGTTTTTGCTGCCTTATTTTTTCCGCCACGCCGCGCGTTACGCTTCGCTCACCTTAAACGTATACGTCTTCCGGGCGACTTTTTCCCGCCTTATTCCACTCGCGCTCCCCCGCAAACCTAACCCCGTTTCGCCTGCATTGCAGGAAATCTTAGGCACTTTTTTTCTTAGTTTATGGGGAGCCGTTATGCATTATGCTATTTGCCTTGGTACAAAGACACCGCCACCTTTTTTGTTTCCCGCCGTTTTTTTAATCGGTTTGGCTTTAAGCAGCTTATCCGCGCAATCTCTAGCGCAGACCAACGGATCTCCTGCATTATTGGAATCGGTTGTTATTACCGCCACGCCCTTTGAAAACCGTGGCGAATTGGATTCCGCGCAACCGGTTTCCATACTAAAAGGCGACGAACTCCGCCGCAAACGCGAAGCGAGCTTAGGCGATACCCTTTCTGGTGAATTGGGCGTGACTTCCAGCTCTTTCGGCCCCGCCGCGGGGAGGCCGATAATTCGTGGCTTAGATGGCCCACGCATACGCGTCCTGGAAGGCGGTATCGGCACTTTGGATATTTCGTCCTTAAGTCCCGACCATATGGTGACAGTGGAAACTTTAAACGCGCAGCAAATTGAAATCTTGCGTGGTCCTGCCAGTTTGTTGTATGGCAGCGGCGCCGCCGGTGGCGTGGTAAATGTCGTTACCGGCCGCATCCCAGAACGTATATTTAAAACGCCCAAAGGTAATATCGAACTACGCACCAATTCCGCACTGAAGGAGCGCGCGGGATCATTTAACGCCGACGGTTCTATTCGGCAGTTTTCCTGGCATGTGGACGGCTTCAAGCGACGCACCAAAGACTATGCTGTTCCGGGCCGCAGTAATCTTGCCGATCCATTAAGCGCGGAAGGCGTTGTACCGAATAGCGCCATAGATTCCGGAAGCTTAGCTATGGGCGGATCTTATATAGGCGAACAAGGATTCCTCGGTGCGTCTGTCTCTCGACTGCAAAGTAATTATGGTGTGCCGGGCAGCGATGGCGCAACTATTGCCTTAAAACAAACCCGTACCGATATTGCCGGAGAACTAGACGACCCTTACCCCGGTTTTAAGAAACTTAAAGCGCGCGTGGGCCATAATCAGTATCGGCATAATGAACTTGAATCAAGCGGAGAAATCGCCACCATTTTCAAAAATAAGGGGTTAGAAGGTCGCTTGGAATTATCTCATGTTCCGATTAGGAATTGGCAAGGCGTACTCGGGCTGCAGACGCAAGACCGAGATTTTTCCGCGCTCGGAGATGAAGTTATCGTTCCCGCCACAAAAACCCGCGCCAATGGCGTTTTTCTAGTCGAAGAACGTGCCTGGGATAACTGGCGGTTGGAACTCGGTGCACGCCTTGAGCGCGAGACGCATAAACCTGAAGGCGATAATCCCGCACGTGATTTTAATTTGTACAGTTATGCGGCCGGTACCATATGGCAATTTAGGGAGGGTCATAGCCTGGCTATTTCGGCAACACGCTCACAGCGCGCGCCGGCCGCCGAGGAATTGTACGCCAACGGCGCACACGTCGCGACCGGAACATTTGAAACGGGGAATGCTGCGTTAGCCAAAGAAACTTCCAATAACGTAGATTTAAGCGTACGCAAAACCGATGGCCGTTTTCAGTGGAAGGTCAACCTCTACGCCAATCGCATAAGCAATTTTATTTATCAACAAAGCCAAGATGTCGATGGTAACGGCGTAGCCGATAGAGTAGATGAGAACGGCTCACTAAATGCCAGCGGGGAATTTCTGGTACAAAATTTTGCCCAAACCAAAGCACACCTGCGGGGTGTAGAGGCAGAGCTGCTGTTTGATTTAATTCCGGATAATTTAAATTTGCGCTTCTTCACTGACCTTACCCGGGCAACCTTGGCGGATGGTAGTAACGTCCCCCGTATTTCACCCCAACGCACGGGCGTGGAATTGCGCTACAAAGACGGGCCGTGGCAGGGTTGGTTGTCCGTCCTTCACGCTGCGAGCCAAAATCGGGTCGCGCCCTTAGAATCGCCTACGCCCGCGTACACTTTAGTTAATGGAGAAGTTAGCTATACTTTTCGCGATCTCGGTTCCTCCGCTTACACGATTTTCTTGCAAATTAAAAATTTATTAAATGAGGATATTAGAACTCACAGCTCGTATTTAAAGGAATTTGCACCTCAGCCTGGGCGCGCGCTTTCTGTCGGCCTAAAAGGGGAATTTTGAGTTTTGCCAGGAGATCGGGTTGGTCCCGGCGCTAAGCAGGCGGAGTCGGCCCGGGGGCGGCTCCACGCCCCCCGTCCAATG
>CAYYOS010000032.1:16059-18946 GCA_964473355.1 uncultured Burkholderiales bacterium
TTAAGTGTGGCGGGCATAATCCTGGCACTGCATATTGCAATTTGGCGTGAGCTTTCTATCGATTTACCGGTATCCTCATCCAAGATTATCAGTCACATCGAAGTCGAGTTGCGCGCAATTGAGCCTCAGCCACGACAAACGCGTATTGCGCAACCGCCCCAAAAAACCACGGCACAATCTCAATTAATAGCGCGGCAGCCAATTTCGACTTCGTCCTCCCGCCGACTACCGGATTCTCTGCCCCAAAACATGACGCCACCTATCGTTCAGGCGGATGTGCCGGTAACTGCGTCTCCCGCACCTGCACCTATGGAAAGCCCGGCCCCTGACCCTACACCAAGTAATAGTCCTGGCGAGACAATTGTGCCGCCTCGTAATCCGGCTTACTTGCATAATCCCAAACCGATTTACCCGATGGCGGCCCGCCGAGCGGGTTATGAGGGGAAAGTAATCGTTAGAGCCTTAATTCAAACTGATGGCAGCGCGGAACGCGTTGAGGTGAAAAAGAGCAGTGGTTATGAATTGCTAGATCGTGCTGCGCTAGAGGCAGTTAAAAAATGGCGATTTGTTCCCGCTACACGCGGTAGCGAATCCATTGTTGAGTGGGTCGAGATTCCCTGGGTATTTAAATTGGAGGAAGAATAATGTTCACGTGGCAACATAATGCTGCACCGGTCGTCACCGCGACGCTTTGGCTGCTTATAATATTTTCAGTGATCACATGGACCATTATCGTCGTGAAGTTCTGGCGACAATGGCGCCTTGCACGGCAGAATGCTGCGTTTCATCTACGTTTCTGGCAAGCCACAAGCTGGCAGGCGGCGGGCGAAGCAGCAGCGCAAAACTTAGGAAGCTTGGCTGCACTTGCGCGCGCCGGTTTTGAAGTCATGGCAAACATGCGCAAACCGGGTGCGGATCTAGCCCACAGCGGCGATCTTCAGGATATTTTGGAGCGCAGTTTACGCCAAGAGGTGCAAAACCAACAAGGCATCCTCGATACGGGCTTAGCGCCTCTCGCGAGCATAGGCAGCACAGCCCCTTTCGTGGGGTTGTTTGGCACGGTGTGGGGCATTATGCAGGCGTTGCAGGCAATATCAAAAACAGGGTCGGCCGGGCTCGATGTGGTTGCCGGCCCGATAGGTGAAGCATTAATTGCGACGGCATTGGGCATTGCCACGGCAGTCCCCGCCGTACTTGCATATAACTTTTTTCTGCGTCGATTAAAAACTAACGTCGCGCAACTGGAAAATTTCGCCACGGATTTTTTGCATCTTGCCATAAAAAATAATCTCAAAAGCACAGGAGACAAAGACCATGGCAACGCAAACTAGATTTACCGATCAAAGCATGATGGCGGAAATTAACGTGACGCCCCTGGTGGACGTAATGCTGGTGTTGCTGATTATTTTTATCGTTACTGCGCCGCTTTTAATGCAAGGCATACCGCTTAATTTACCTAAAGCCTCCGCCTCGGCGTTAAATTCGTCAAAACAAATCCAATTAAGCATTGATAGCAATCAACAACTTTATCTCGACAAAGCACCGCTGGAAAGATCGCAACTAAAAGCCAAACTTCAAGCGCTACATACAGATTCGCCGGAACTGACCGTAGAGCTCATGGTGGACGAACGGGTGCAATACGGGGAAGTCGCAAAAACGATGGCAACGATACAGCAAGCGGGGATTAGCAAACTAGTATTTGTAACAGCAAACGAATAAGCGTGCGCTAAGGGGGTGACGCCATCATGGCGTCGAGCGCGCCATCCATGTGCAACTCGGTCAACTCGCTAAATCCACCTATGCAGCGCCCATCTATGATGATTTGCGGGACCGTGCGGGCGCCATTGGTCACTCTGGAAAACTCACGTAAAGCTTCCTTGTGTTCGTCGATGCGCACTTCGTCAAAAGGAATATTCCATTTCTTAAGCAGCGTTTTGGCTTTGACACAAACAGGGCAAATTCCAGTGCTGTAGACGACAATACGAGCCATATTTAGCTTTTTAATTAGAAATAATTATTGTACACGAATCGAGGGTAACTGCCCGGCCTGAAAGACAGTAGGCATGTTCATTGCTTAACATTTGCTTATGAACCGCATTTATGTGTATGCAGAAACGCCCGAACGCTTGGCAACGATAACTCGCTCCTTACGTAAGGCGGCGTTCTCCGTTTCAGGGAGTTTATTTCATGACGCCGAAATTTCCATCGGAGTTGGCGAGCCGCGGCCATTTGTAATTGTCGTGGATATTGCATTACCGTCCGCGGCTTTTATAGAGCACTTGGCCACATTAAGTTCCAAGGAGTCGATACCAGTAGTAGTTTTTACGCCCGATGAGAGCCGCGAACATATTGAGCTCGCTATTCAGCAGGGTATCGCTGCCTATGTGGTGAATGGTTTCGAGGCAAGTCGTGTAGAAACTATCATTCATGTGGCGGTGGCGCGTTTCCGCACATTGCAAAATCTATCTCAAGAATTGCATAAAAAAGAGAAAGCGCTAGCGGAGCGCAAAATTATAGAGCGGGCCAAAGGCATCCTGATGGAAGAACGCGGGTTAAGCGAAAATGACGCGTTCATCGCTATGCGTAAAACTGCCATGGGCAGTGGCAAATCGATTATTGATATTGCCACTCAAATAATTATTCTCGCGAAATTTCCCGTAACGACGACGAACTCGTAGCATTTTTTTAGTGCGCGGTTGTATTTCTGCTCCAAGGGAGTGCGTGGAACCCAAAAAAGAGCATTGCCTCACTCTTTTCCCAGAAGGCCACGACGACAACATCCACATGGTGATCGCGCATCGCCTGATCGACGTTTCCCGACTTCGTCACGCAAAAGCGCCGCATTGTTCCAATACCTGCACTCCCCTTAGACGCTCTGCCCTATTCG
>CAYYOS010000033.1:0-18811 GCA_964473355.1 uncultured Burkholderiales bacterium
GACTACGCCGCCGCGGTAATCCAGTTTAAAAATGCTGCGCAAAAAAATCCCGCCGATGCAGAGGCGCGCTATCTCTTGGCCACGGCATACATAGAGGCGGGAAATTTCCCAGCCGCCGAAAAGGAACTGCGTCAGGCCAAACAATTTAAGTTTGACGCTGCCAAGATATCCGCTACCCTTGGGAAAGCCTTACTGCACCAAACCAAGTTTCGCGAGTTACTGGACGAAATTCAGCCGGAACCGGGCTATGCGGCGTTGGAATTAGCAGAAATTTTCGTTAGTCGCGGCTTAGCTTATCTGGCTATCGCGCAATATGCGGAGGCCCGCGCCAGCTTTCAGCAAGCGCAAAAACTTGCGCCGCAACTGGCCAGCGCGGATTTAGGAATGGTGCAAGTTTTGGCCAGTGAAAGGAAGTTTGCCGAAGCATTAGCGCTAAACAAGCAAGTTCTCGCTAAACATCCCGCGTATGAATTGGCCTGGGGGGTGCAAGCCGACCTTTTAGCCGGTCAGCCGCAATTGGAACAGGCCGTGGCCGCTTATCGGAAAGCGATTGAATTGGAGCCGCGGTACTTTATGGCCCACGCCAAATTGGCGTCGCTGTTATTGGATATGCAGCAACTCGATAAAGCTCAGCTCGAGGTGGAAGAACTAAAAAAAATTTCCCCCGCCCATTATTTAACCCACCATCTGCAAGCGCGCATTCATTTTCTAAAGCGTAATTATGCGGCGGCGGAGGAATCGATCCAGAATGCCTTAAAAAGCGACGCCAACCATCCGCCCAGCCTGCTGCTAGCGGGCGCCATTGCACATGCGCGAGGCTCTAATGAGCAGGCAGAGAAACACCTCTCGGCCGTGCTGGCCAACTATCCTAGCCACACCTACGCCCGCAAATTACTGGCTGCCGTGCAATTGAAACTCGGTAGGGCGCAAACTGCGGTGGCCACGCTGAATCCGCTTGTCGATCAGGCAGCACCTGATTCAGGTGCACTGCTGCTAGCGGGCGAGGCCTATCGTCTTCAAGGTGACAACGCCAAGGCCGTAGAGTATTTGGAAAAAGCGGCGACTATTGATCCTAGGAATGCACTGATACAAACGCAACTGGGCTTAAGTTATATGGCGGCGGGGGATAATCAAGCCGCAGTGGCTAAGCTGGGCGAAGCTTCTACACTCGATCCCGAGCAGCACAAGGCCGATACCATGCTTGTCATGTCGCATCTTAATCGCAAAGAATATGACAAAGCGCTCGCGGCGGTGGATGCCCTGGAAAAGAAACTAAAAAATAGTCCGCTTACGCATTCCCTGCGCGGCACCGCTTATTTTGGAAAAAACGATTTTGCCAATGCGCGCGCCAATTTCGAGCAGGCGCTAGCAATCAATCCGGCTTTTTTCCCTGCCGCCGCAAGTCTGGCCCAACTTGATCTGCGTGACAAAAAACCCGATATCGCGCAAAAACGTTTTGAGCGAGTCTTGGAGGAAGACAAAAATAATTTGTCAGCCATGATGGCCCTGGCAAAATTAGCCTCCGCTAAAAAATCAGAAAAGGAATACGTTGCTTGGTTACAAAAAGCCATGAAGGCGCACCCAAAAGCGATGGCGCCACGCTCTGCCCTTGCTGGCTACTATTTGTCCAAAGACCAACCCCAACCGGCGTTGGCTCTGGCTAATGAAACGGTTAACGCTAACCCCGACAACCCGGAAGCGCTGAATATGTTAGGAGCAACGCAAATGGCGGCCGGCGACAAAGCCAACGCCATCGCTACATTTACTAAGCTAGCGCGGCAGGCAGATCAGTCGGCCCACGCCCACCAACTGTTAGCGATGGCGCTCATTGCCGATAAAAAATTTAGCGAGGCACGCGCGGCCTTACAAAAAGCCTTGCAGTTACAGCCGGACAACATACAAAGTCAAAATACTTTAATTACTTTAGAGCTAACCCAAAATAAACCGGATGCGGCGCTGAAGGTTGCCCGGCAAATGCAAGCTCGCCACCCGGAATCTCCGGTAGGCTTTGAACGCGAAGGCGATGTTCAGGTTGCCCAGAAACAGTTTCCCGCGGCGCTTAAGGCATATAAATTGGCGCTGGATAAGGGGGCGAGTACGCCGGGCTTTATTAAATTCCACCGTGCCCACGTGATTGCTAACCAAACTGCGATGGCCGATCAGCTACTTAACGATTGGCTAAAACAGCACGCCGCTGATAAAGCGGCCCTGGCCTATGCCGCGGATTATTACGTTTTTCGTGGGCAAAACAAAGCGGCGATAGCCATCTATGAAAACGTCTTGCGGGGCGCGCCGGATAATGCGGTGGCATTAAATAATCTCGCCGCCTTATACCAACGTGAACGAGATAGCCGAGCCCTGCCGACGGCGGAGCAAGCATTGAAATTGGCTCCGAATAATCCCAGTGTTCAGGATACGGTAGGGTGGATATTGGTTGAACAAGGTCAAGCCCAACGGGGCTTGCCTTTATTGCGCGGGGCAGCGACCAAAGCGCCCACCGTGCCCAGCTTTCAATATCATTATGCGGTGGCTTTGGCGAAGGCCGGGGACAAGCTTGAAGCGCGAGCCGTGCTTGAAAAGCTTTTAGCCCAGCCGGCCAATTTCCCCGAGGCAGAAGCCGCCAAAGCACTGTTAAGGGGTTTGTAACGCTTTCGAGTAAGGCCCCTCCAATACCTTTGAACGGCTATGGCACCGCGCTAATACCAGGCCCCAAGCGCCCCTGGAAGCCGAGTTATTCCAGTTCTGGTTAGAAAGGCGCGCCTACCCTACCCACCGGCAAAAACCCCCGCCATTCTAATCCAGGAAGCAAAGCGCACTGTGAACCGGGACGGAACACCTAGGCTTGTTCTCTCCCCGGGAACAGTGGAATCCTATCGCTACCCCCTGGAGGGGTGCCTAGCTTGCGGAAATGACGCTGGGAAACGTGCCTCGTTAACGAGAACTGGAATTACTTCTCTGACATGTAAAGGTTCTCGACTCTGGCTATAGGCGGGCGCTCCAGGCGCTATTCCCATCGAATAGGAGCGCCAAAAACAAAAAACCCCAACCTTGGTTGGGGTTTTTTGATAAAAGATTACTACTTGTTAGGCTGCGTGCGCTTTACGCTTGCGGCGTAAGAAAGCACCCATACCGATCAAGCCTAAACCCAATAAGGACATGCTGGCAGGCTCTGGAACGCGGAAAGAAGCGTTACCGGAACCGATAATCCGGCCATCCACGAAGCTAACAGGGGGTGGCGCAACGCCGCTAACTTGCGTATTCACACCATTCAAGTCACCCTGAATAATGGAGCCGGAAAACGCTTGGCCCCCCCAAACGGTGTTGTCGTAGGAGGTAACCCGGAACAATACGTCGAAATCACCCGCCGCCAACCCGCCGAAAACGTGGAAACCGCCCGTATCTAATACGCCGGTTAATATGAGTCTGTCATCAGCAAGGTTTCCGGTGCGAGTTTTGGATTCGTTGCCGCCGCCTGCACCGACCGTAAAGGTGTTGGAGCTGGTGTCCATGTTGTCATCAATGTAAATACTGACATTGAATGTGTTGAAGGTGCCATTAATACCGCCAGCCCCGTTTGGCGCGGTGTTTCCGGTACCGTCAAAAACGGCGTACAACTGATAAGCGGTGCCTAGGCCAGTACCTGTTTCAGGCGGGCCGCCTAAGGTATCACGGAAGGTTCCAAAAAAGCCGACACCGGTTTCAGAGAAGGTGTTTAGGACCTGGTCAACTTCGGACTCATAGGAGAAGTCAATATAGCTAGAGGTAAAATTACCCCCGCCGAAGGCTGTAGCGTTAAACGTGAATGGTTCGGCGGCAAAAGAAAAGCCGGGAACGTGACCCGCGTAGACCGGCAATGACAAGCCGGCTAGCAACAGGCTGGTTAAAATCTTATTTTTTGCTTTCATGTGGCACTCCTCTAAAATTAATATGCTGCTGCTGGGTACGTCAATTATATGGAAAAGTCTGTAGCGACACTTAAGCAATCACCATGCCTAACAAAAATAATTATTAAAATCAATAAGTTAACCTTATACGTGCGTATTGGGTGGCGGCAACTGTAAAAAAATGCGACATAAATATTAAATCACACCTTACTTATTGGCGTGATCGTGGCTGGTCTGTGGTTGCAGCAAAGCCGCCAGAGGTTTTCTTCTAGAGCGTGACGCAGGCGCCGTACCATGGCCGATCCGGCCTAGAAAAACAACGGCGGCGGCGTCTACACCCCAGTGCGTTTTTAAACCGTCCCATATCGTTTTTGCCAAGCTCGCGGCACGCCGGTTTTGCGTAAAAAAGCGCTCCTCGCGGGCATACCTGGCAAAAATTAGCGGCGTCATTTCTGGCTGCATCATTAACCCTAGGCTAGTCGCCGTTAGCCAAAACCGTTGCAGGCCACGTCCGGCTTCGACGTAATCGTCCAAGGACTGCGGCTCACGCGGCGCTTGCAACCTAAAGTGGGCGGCGCACGTCAGAGCTGGCACGAAATCTAATTGTATGCGTGGCATGACTGTGCCCATCAGGTAAGTATTGAAGAATTGTACGCGTTCCCAGCGCTGCATTACCCAGGACATTAACTTAAGGGTGAAGGGGTCTAAACCGATCGCCGCATCGGGCACCTTGTCTTCGCTAAAACGCTGGCGCCAATCAATGACGTTAATATGCACTTGGTACGCCTCCTGGGTGATGAGACGAATTTTAGCGCTGCGAAATAAGAGGCGGGCCATGGCCCAGCGCCCTGACCACCCCTCATGCCAATGAACTAGGAAAGGTGCCGCGGCTGCTTCTAGTGTGGTTTTTTGCTCTGCGGTAAGGGGCTCTGTGGAAAGGGGGCGGCGCTGCACGCTGCGCGTTGTGATGTGGGCCAGCAACGGACTTGGCAAGACAGCGCCGTCCGGTGCAAATTTGACGTCAAAAATGGGGCGATCTTCCGAGGAGTCCCGGCGCCGTTCGACTTTTACGCGCAAACCGTGGCCAGATGCCGCAACCATGATGGTTTCCAGTAGCGCGCCAAGGGCCATTTGGCTGGGATGACCGTCTAAATCGTAAACGCAATGCGTTCGGGTATCGTGGCCGTAAACAATAAGCTGGTCATCACTGACGATTTCGAAACGCCACGGTTGAGTATTGTCTCCACTTGGAGCCCAGCGAGCCAAGTCTAAGATCTGCTCTATAGTCCGCACCGAACCCATATATTTACTTATTGCCTGCGTATAATGGCGCCAGCTGGCGGGTCACCAAAAAAATGGCCAGGCGCTGTACAGGGTGTTTGTAGCCACCCGGCCGCCAGGTGCGAACCAGTTTATTGCGATACGCATCAAATTGAAAAGCGTAGGGTGCCGCCCAAACTTTTCCCCGCTTTAAGAGGATTTTTAGGGCTTCGGTCACTGCCATGCCGGCACACAGCTGACATGCCATAAAGGTAGAGGGGCCGCGCCGTTCCGCCAGGTCGACCGAGCCGGGGTCCACCAAATAAGAGCGATGCAACCCACGTGGGGATAGCCCGACTAGAAAGCGTATCGCCTTCTCCAGTTCCGGCCGTTCACCCCAGCCGAAATACTCCTCGAACGACATTTCGCCGGGCATAAAATTCAGCAGGGCAGCACTCATCCCCAACGGTGCCGCCGTTACGGCCGGGATGCGCATTTCCCGGCAGGCCGCAAAAGTGTCCGCGCGCGCCTCAAAGGCAAAAAAATCCAAGGCATCCAGATACACGTCCACGCCATCTAAAAACTGCGGCAAATTTTCTTTGCTTACTGCGCCAAAAACCTCAATTTCCACTTCGGGGTTAATATCTTTTGCCAGTGCAAGCATCACCTCGGTTTTTGGGCGATTAAGCGCAGATAGGGTGGCACCCACTTGACGATTAAAATTAACCAGGTCGAAGTTATCAAAATCCGCGATGCGGAAACGCGTCACACCTAAACGAATTAAGGTAATTAAATAATTTCCGCCCGCGCCGCCCAAACCGGCGATGGCGACACGTTTATTTTTAAGTTGCGATTGTTCTGCTTGAGTTACCCAACCGATATTGCGAGAGAATGCTCGCTCATAATTAAACTCAGACATTGGCTCAGTTATCGCAGTGGTAGGTTAAATATCGCCGGGCTAAAGGAAGGGGGCTGCATCAATGTTCCGTGCTAACACTAGGGTGACGGAATTAATTTCCTTGAATCAAGCGATTGGTTATGCCCAGCTCTTCTTTTTGCGAAAAGAAATACGGATAGAGTGATTTTTCTCCCGCATCCCTTTTGGTACCGCCACCAAGCTCAAATATTTTTCGCTCGGCGTACTCTAAGGTTAAGCGCAGGAGTACCGCGGGCGCGTTAACCCTTGGGCAATTCTTCTCTTCCCCCCACTGCTCGAACCCCAACATTTTTTTATAAAAAAGGGCGTGGCGCGGATTTATTTCAATAACAAAATCGGTGCAATGGTGGATGTTATGTCCGTAAATGTAGGCAATGTGGAAAAGCGAGGCGAGCACTTTTTTGGATCGTATACTTTGATCGACCGCTAACCGGGTCAATTCACAAATTACGCGATTTTCTTGACGCAGCCGGTCGATCTCGGTTTTATACATGGCGTCGGTTAAGAGCCCGACTTCGGAATCGAAACCCAGTGTTAAGGTACCAACCAAGGCTTCATTGGCCACCGCCACCAATGTAATACGATTGGGTATAGCGTCGGGCGCGTTAGCGGTCTCGTAGCCACGCCAGGAATACATTTTATTTATTAAAAGACTGGCGGAATCGCGGCGGTTTTCGTTGGTGGCTAAGCGGATTTTAAACTCTTGCTGAGCGCCAGCAATCGGGAGGGTGTCGATGCCATCTTGCTCTAACGATAAGGCTCGCAAGGTATGCGGCGTCTGGAACGAAGAGCCAACAATAGTCCGCTCCCACAAGTCCGCCCCCGAGCCCACCGCGTGTTGTGCCATCACCAGCCTATACCATTAAATGTTGTTAATTATTAGTATAGCGCTTTTTTTTAAAGAAAAGCCTGCTTTTTCTATGCGCCTACTTCACGAAGTAGACGATTAGTTATGCCGGCTTCATCCGCCGGAGAAAAAAAGTAAGGGTATAGGGTTTTCTGATCTTTGGCCGCGCTTTGTTTGCCGCCGAGCTTAGTAATTTGATCTGCTACCCAGTCTAGGTTTAACCGCAGCAACACCGCAGGTGCATTTACCCGAGGGCAAATGCGCTCTTCGCAAAACAGCACAAACCCTAACATTTTTTGATAAAACCCGACGTGCCGAGGATTCACTTCAATAATAAAGTCGGTGAGACCGAAAATGCCTTTGGCGTGAATGTAGGCGATATGGAAAAGTGCTGCCAAAACGCGCCGCGAATTTATGGTGTGGTCCACCGCAAAACGGCTAGGTTCGGCCAAGCGGCAGTCGTTGTTACGCAAAGTATCAAGCTTGTCTTTAAATATTTCATCAGCGGGCAAGCCTATCTGCGAATCGAAACACAATGTGAGCGTACCTATCACTTGATTGAGCAAAGCCGCGACTAGCGTAACCCGATTTGGTACGCCATCAAAGCGTGAGCTTGTCATATAGCCACGCCAAGAATACATTTTATCGAGGAGTAGATTGGCCGATTCGTGACGCGCTTCCGTGTCGGCGAGGCGGATCTTGAGTTGATTTTGTGCAAGCTGAAGCTCACGCGTGGCCGGAGCTTCTGGAGTGGTGATACATAAATCAGATAAGGCGGGAGGTGCTTCAAAGTCCATCTCAACGATGGTGCCTCCCCGATCTTCAAACGCCATTTGTATCCGGGCTTAATTATCTAGCCGCTATAATAGAGCTAATTGGTTGAAATTATAATTAAATAATGTTAAGTCTTAAGTAATGACTTTAAGTCTTTAATGTTGCAGCAGCGTCCATAGCAAAATAGCTAAGGATAGCATCGGCGCCCGCGCGTTTAAACGCCAACAAGGATTCTAGCATGCACGCGGTTTCATCCAACCATCCCGCCGCCGCCGCGCTTTTTAGCATGGCATATTCCCCGCTCACCTGATAAACAAAGGTCGGTGCCTGAAAGGCTTGCTTTACCCGCCAGACTACGTCCAAATAGGGTAAACCGGGTTTTACCATAATGATATCCGCCCCCTGTTCTAGGTCCTGGCGCACTTCCCAGAGGGCTTCATCGCTATTGGCCGGATCCATCTGATAGGTAGACTTTTGATTTTTCCCCAAGTTCGTGGCGGAACCCACTGCGTCGCGAAACGGCCCGTAAAAGCTGGAGGCATATTTCGCCGCATAAGCCAAAATGAGGGTTGCCGCATGGCCATTGGCGTCCAGATTCGCACGAATCGCGCCGATGCGGCCATCCATCATGTCCGACGGTGCGACAACATCGACGCCGGCATGGGCGTGCACTAGCGCTTGCTCAGTCAACACGGCCACTGTTTCATCATTTAAAATGGCACCACTGGCATCGATTAAGCCGTCTTGGCCATGGCTGGTGTAGGGGTCTAGCGCAATATCGGTAATTAAGCCCAATTCGGGAAAATTCTGTTTTAACATGGCTACGGCCCGGGGTATCAGTCCAGCGGGGTTAAGGGCTTCTGATCCTTGGGGGTTTTTTAATTCAGGCGCGATGACCGGGAATAAAGCCAAAGCAGGAATTTCAAGGCGAAGACAGCGTTCCGCGATGTCTTTGATACTCTCCAGGCTATGGCGCCGCTGCCCCGGCATGGACGGAATCTCGGTTGAACCCGTGGCGTCAGCGGTAATAAAAACCGGATAGATTAAATCTGTTGGCGCAAGACGTGTTTCCCTTACCAATGACCGACTGAATTCCATACGACGCAGTCGACGTAAGCGAGTGGTGGGATAACTGCGTTGCACTGAAGCCATGTTTCCTAACAAAAATTTATCATAGGGAACTAAATTCTAGCATTGAGATCACAGGTAATAGACGATATTATATCGTCTCCCGCTTCTCCTCCCTGAGCGGGTGCCTTAATCCAATTAAGGCGTTTGCCCCCGGTTTTACTCCCCTTTAGCCGGGGGCTTTTTCTGTCCGTCGTTCTCATCTGTAGTAAGACGTAGCCATTCTAGCAGCAGCGCTTGGGCTTCTTCTACACCTTGTTTTTTTAGACTGGAAAAAAGCTGTATCGTATGACCGGGGTAATCCTGTGTCAGCACACGTTGGACACCAGCCAGGGTGAGCTTTGCTTGATTGCGGCTAAATTTATCCGCCTTTGTAAGCAACACATGCACCGCTTTGCCCGTGGGCCAAAACCAATCTAATAGCTGGCGATCCAAAACACTCAGCGGGTGACGAATATCCATGATTAATATTAAACCTGCCAGCGAGGTGCGAGTCGCTAAATAAGCCGCCAGCACCGCCTGCCAATCTTCTTTTAAGGCAAGCGGCACCTCGGCGTAACCATAGCCGGGTAAGTCCACCAAATAGCGATTGTCTGCAACCCGAAAAAAATTAATGAGCTGGGTTCGGCCCGGCGTTTTACTCACGTAAGCTAACCGGTGCTGCTCCGTCAGGGTGTTTATAGCGCTGGATTTGCCCGCGTTAGAGCGGCCTGCGAAGGCGATCTCCGTGCCAATAGCCGGAGGTAATTGATGCATATTTTTAGCTGAGATAACAAATTCAGCCTTGCGCAAGATATTCATAAAGGCTTTGCTGACTTAAGTTGTGGCGCTATGAATAGCGTTTGTTATAAAATAACTGGTTTTATCTTACCTTTAAACCAAGGATATTTAGTGAAAAGATATTGCTATATCACCCTGCTTGCGATGATCCAAGTCCTCGTTGTCTCGTCTTTGCGCGCCGCGACCGTTACCCCCGCCGACCCGGCGCACGCGCAGCAAATCGTCACGCAAGTGTGTGCGGCGTGCCATGCTGCGGACGGGAATAGTGTCTTACCTGCCAATCCGAAATTAGCATCACAAATCCCCGAGTACCTGGAAAAACAGTTGCGCGAATATAAAACCGGGGTGAGAAAAAACCCGGTGATGGCCGGTATGGCTGCGGGTTTAAGTGACGCCGATATAAAAGCCCTGGCTACCTATTTTTCAACTAAGCCCGCACAGCCGGGTGCCGGGAAAATTCCTGAAGCTGCGACGCTAGGCAAAAAACTCTACCAAGCCGGAAATGCAGAAAAAGGTGTACCGGCCTGCGCCGCGTGCCACAATCCAAAAGGTCTGGGTATCGCAAAACAATTTCCACGCTTATCCGGTCAGCATGCCGACTACACCCTGGCCCAACTAAAAAGTTTCCGCAGCGCTGAGCGTTCCAATGATGTCAACAAAGTGATGCAGACTATCGCGCTAAAAATGACCGACTCTGAAATGCAAGCCGTTGCGGAATACGTAGCAGGTTTGCGTTAACGCCTGTAGGCAACGCCGCCACCGGCGTGCCTCCCATGCCACTTTGCGCTGCTCTGCGCCAACTTCATCCTAGAATTTTCGGTGATAGACAATACGCCCTCAGTAGCTAAATCCACGTATGAGCTAATTAGCTCCATGCGTTTTGCTATTAGCTTGTTAACGGTGCTGGCCATTGCTTCTATCATCGGCACCGTATTGAAACAAAACGAGCCCTATCAAAATTATCTCATCCAATTCGGCCAATTTTGGTTTAGCGGCTTTGAGGCGCTTGGCCTGTTCGATGTTTATCACAGCTCTTGGTTTATTGCGATTCTGGCATTTCTGGTGGGCTCAACGAGTATTTGCATTTATCGCAATGGCCCGGGTATGTTGCGCGAAATTAAAACTTTTCGCGAACACGCCACCGAAAACTCACTACGCCATTTTACCCATCAAGCCAGCTACGCCAGTTCGCAAAGCCCGGCGGAAATTGAATCGCGCGTGACGGCATACCTTAATGCTCAGGGTTTTCGTTTTAAAAAAAATGCGCATAGTGGCGGACTACTTTTCGCTGCCAAAAGCGGGAGCTCGCATCGTTTGGGTTACTTGTTAACGCACACCGCTATCGTCGTCATATGCATAGGCGGCTTAATCGACGGCAACCTTCCCTTAAAAATTCAGCAGGCCATGGGATATAAAAAAATAGAAACCCGTAATGATTTACCGCAAAGTGCCGTGCCACCAATTAGTCGCTTAAGCCCCGGCAATTTATCTTTCCGTGGCAGCGTCACCATCCCCGAGGGTAGCAGCGCGGACGTAGTTTTTTTAAATGTCGCGGACGGCTACTTGGTGCAAGATTTACCCTTTGAAATTTTTCTTAAGAAATTTCATATCGAACATTACACCACCGGCCAGCCTAAAGCTTTCGCCAGCGACTTAGAAATTTATGACAAGGAAACCAAGAAGCGCTTTAGTCATACTATTCGCGTCAATCATCCCTTGGAGTATCGGGGTGTGGCCATCTACCAGGCGAGCTTTGAGGACGGTGGCTCTAAGTTGAGCCTACAAGCTTGGCCGCTCACCACCGCGAGTAAAGATGCGCTGTCTTTTCAAGGCACGGTTAAGAGTGCTACAGATATGCTCGTGAACCAAAAAAAATTACGCATTGAAATATCCGATTTCCGTCCCTTTAATATACAAAATTTTGCTGAGGTGAAACCTACCCCGGACGAGTCTAATGCGGCACAGAAGAAACTGCAGAACATCGGGCCAAGTTTTCAATTTAAGGTACGCAATGAGGAAGGCCAGGCGCACGAATACCAAAATTACATGCTGCCAGTCAGATTGGATGAACGTTGGTATTACCTAAGCGGCGTGCGCGCCCAAGCCAATGATGCTTTTCAATATTTGCGTTTGCCGCTGGACGCAAAAGGCAGCATTGACGGGTTTATGCGCCTGCGAGCCGGCTTGTTTGATGCGGAGCTGCGGCAAAAGGCGGCGCTGAATTTTGCCAGCGAAGCGTTGCAAGGCGCAGCGATCAGCGAGACTCTGCGCGAAAAATTTACCGACAGCGCCGTTAAGGTACTGGCGCTTTTTGCTGACGGCGGCTACGATAGTTTGGTGCGCCTTATTGAACAAGGTATACCCAAAGCTGAGCAAGAAAAGGCTGCGGATACCTATATAAAATTGCTGCGCGGCGCGGCGTTTGAAGTTTTCCGTTTGGCTTCCATAGGACAAGGTTTGCCGGAGCCGATACTGGATGCGTCGTCCACAGTATTTTTACAGGATAGTTTAAATGCCATAAGCGATAGTTTTTTGTACGGCGCACCCTTTTATCTTCAGCTTATGCAGTTTGAGCAGATTCAGGCAAGCGGCCTGCAATTGACCCGCTCTCCAGGAAAAAATATCGTCTATTCGGGGTCGGTACTATTAATTCTAGGCGTGTTTGTGATGTTTTATATTCGGGAACGGCGCATCTGGTTGCTGGTCAAACCCGCCGATCAAGAAGTGTTGTTTGCTATGTCCGGCAACCGCAAAACGCTGGATTTCGAGCGCGAGTTTATTCGCCACAAAGACAACCTCGGGAAAATACTTTGAAAAGAGAATATATCGTTTGTCCGCGCTGCTTTCACGTATCATGTGGCTGCAAGCGAACGAAGCCAAGGAGTAACGCATGGAACTAACCGAAAAATACTACACCCGCCCCGCCGTATTAAAAAGCCTGTCGTGGTTTGATTGGCTCTACGCTGTCGCCTTAGTAGCGGGCGGGGTTTATGCCTATAGCCTTTATAGCGGCTACATGGATAGTTATGAGCAAGGTATTTTAGCGGGCGCCGTAGTGGTATTTATTGCGCTAGGCTGGTATTGGAAGCCATTTCGCTTGCTCTTTTTGGTGATGGCGGCCTTAAGCTTATTCGGCATCAGTCAGTATCGCGGCATTTTAGCGCGTAACGAAGAGGCCTTTTTTCTGAAATATTTGTTTGGCAGTCAAACCGCCATTATGTGGATGAGCGCTTTGTTTGTAATGGCCACTGCTGCTTATTGGCTGGGCCTAATGACCCGTTCCGAATTCGCCTTGAAAGTAGGTAGCGCGCTAACGTGGAGCGCTGTCACGATGGCGCTGGTTGGCTTGAGCACCCGCTGGTACGAGTCCTATCTGATAGGTGCAGACGTTGGACATATTCCCATTAGCAACTTATATGAAGTGTTTATTTTGTTTAGCGTGATTACCGCGCTCCTCTATTTATTCTATGAGAACCGTTATAAGACGCGAACACTCGGCGCTTTTGTGCTGCTCGTCATCAGCGCCGCCGTAGGTTTTTTATTATGGTACACCTTTGATCGACAGGCTCACGAGATCCAACCTCTGGTACCGGCTTTACAATCGTATTGGATGAAGATCCACGTGCCCGCTAATTTTGTGGGATACGGCGCATTCGCGTTGGCGGCGATGGTCGCTACCGGTTATTTACTGGCGAATAAAGGTGTGCTGGCTTCTCGCCTGCCGGGTTTAGATGTGTTGGATGATGTAATGTATAAAGCCATTGCCGTTGGCTTTGCTTTTTTTACGATTGCAACCATCCTTGGCGCAATGTGGGCGGCCGAAGCTTGGGGAGGATACTGGTCGTGGGACCCCAAGGAGACATGGGCGCTGATCGTGTGGCTTAACTATGCGGCTTGGTTGCATTTACGTTTAGTGAAAGGCCTGCGCGGACCGGTGTTGGCATGGTGGGCGGTAATCGGGTTGTTCGTTACCTTATTTGCTTTTCTTGGCGTAAATATGTTTCTTTCGGGATTGCATTCTTACGGCGAGTTGTGATCTTTTTTGCTTAGGACATTCTGGGTGCTTCTTTATTTTCGGTTAGCATTCCGAGACACTTGCTGACCACCTTCTGTCATTCCCGCGAAAAGCGGGAATCCAGGGTTTTGATTAAATTGTCGGGGGTAGCCCGACAGCTAGGGCGCCCTGTAGCGCCGTACGAGGGACCCGCGTTAGCGGGACCCTAGCAGCGGAAGGGGTGCCAGGCGACCGCGCTCTTATCCCGGGCCCCGCATCCCGCTTTCGCGTCGCACCTACGCCAAGGCGTAGGCACTGCTCCTGCTTAAGCGGTCGCCCTTCTCTTGTTTGGCCTAAGAGAAAGTAATCAAAGAGAAGGCCACCCTCCCCACCGCCCTGCGGGTTCCCTGCGCTGCTCACCAAGCCAGGCGGCTCTCGCAACTCAACCTCGGCGCTATCGCGCCTCGGGATTCGAGCAGTGCTCGCCGAGTACTCCCTGGCTTGGTTGCGCTGCTCGGCGGTGGGGAAAGGGATCCCAAGTCAAACCCGAAACCCGAAACCGATTACCCTAGCGTCTGCTAGCCATTTCCCCCATCACTTCGTCAGCGGCGGTCAGGGTCGTTTCTAGCTCCATACTACTGTGCGCGCTGCTGACAAAACCGGTTTCAAAAGCGGAAGGCGCAAAGTAAATTCCTTTTTGCAACATGCCGTGGAAGAAGCGTTTAAACATCGCTTGATCACAAGCCATGACTTGCTCATAAGACGTGGGAATTTGATTATGGAAATAAATGCCAAACATGCCTCCAAGACGTGTGGCCGAAAAGGTAATTTTGTGCCGCCGTGCGGCTGTTACTAAGCCTTGCACGAGAGTGTTAGCTCTGTTGCTTAAGTCTTCGAAAAAACCCGCTTTTGCCACCAGCTTTAATGTTGCTAAGCCGGCCGCGACGGCCACAGGGTTTCCGGATAAAGTGCCGGCTTGATATACGGGGCCTAATGGAGATAGTACTTGCATGATCTCGCGGCGACCACCAAAAGCGCCAACCGGCATGCCCCCGCCAATTACTTTACCTAGGGTCGTGAGATCCGGGTGGATTCCATAATGCACTTGCGCGCCCCCTAAAGCGACACGAAAGCCGCTCATCACCTCGTCGAAAATAAGCACACTATTGTGTTGCGTGCACAGGCGGCGCAAGGTTTCGAGGAAACCCGGCCGGGGGGTGATGAGATTCATATTCCCCGCTACCGGCTCTACGATTACTGCAGCCACGCTAGGCCCAAACTCTGAAAATGCGTGCGTTAACTGCTCGATATCGTTATAGGCTAACACTAGAGTTTGCTCGCTGGCTTGAGTGGTGACGCCGGCAGAGGTGGGCTGACCAAACGTTAAGCCCCCGGACCCGGCTTTGACTAACAACGCATCTGCGTGGCCATGATAGCAACCTTCGAACTTAATAATGAGCGACCGCCCGGTATAACCTCGCGCCAGGCGAATCGCGCTCATGGTGGCTTCGGTGCCGGAGCTGACTAAGCGTACCATTTCCATGCTAGGTACCAAGTGGCAGAGAAGTTCGGCCATTTCTAATTCAAGCTTGGTAGGCGCGCCAAAACTCAAGCCCAAGCCAGCGGTTTCATGCACTGCGTGTATCACGTCCGGGTGTGCGTGGCCCAAGATTAGCGGCCCCCAAGACAGCACATAATCAATATATTTTTTGCCTTCCTCGTCCCAAATGTGGGGTCCCGCGCCGCGCTTGATAAAAGGTGGAATGCCGCCTACCGCGCCATAGGCGCGCACAGGCGAATTCACGCCGCCGGGAATTAATTGTTGGGAGCGAAGAAACAGCGCCGCATTATTCTCGCTCATTCTTCACTTTCTACTTTAAACAAATCCGCAAATTGCTGCGCCCGAAGTTTCACATCCGCGCTATCAAACAAATCGCTGAGGACCGCAATGGCATCGACCCCCCGCTCGATTAATTGTGGCGCATTCTCCAGGGTGATGCCACCTATAGCAACGACAGGAATTCTTAATTTATGAAGCGCCTCATCTAATAACGACAAGGGCGCAGGGTGTGCTTGCGGTTTGGTAACAGAGGGGAAAAAACAACCGAACGCGACATAGTTGGCACCGGCTTTTTCGGCTTCTAAAGCGCGCTCGAGATTGTCATAGCAGGAAACCCCGATCAGTTTTTTCGGCCCCAAAATAATCCGCGCCTCGGCGACGGAACCGTCTTCCTTTCCCAGGTGCACGCCGTCGGCATCAGTGAGCGCGGCAAGACGCAAGTAATCGTTAACGATCAACGGCACATCATACTGACGACACAAGATGGCGAGCTCGCTAACTTGTTCGTGTTGCTTGGCAGCGTCAGCAGATTTATCTCGATATTGGATGGCGTGGACCCCGCCACTTAGGGCAGCTTGAGCGGTTTCTAGTAAGTGATTGCTATCAAGGGTTTCAGCGGTGATAGCGTAAACGCCGGATAAACTAGGGCTCACCATCTTCCTCGCGTGCCCAGAAAAGGCGATCCGGAATGAGCTGTCCCATACCTAAACGTAAACCAGCTTTTAACGCGCTCCATGTATACTCTTGGCCTTCGCGTACCGCCTCGGATAAGTCTAATCCATGGGCGACAGAGGCGGTGATGGCGGAGGCTAAGGTGCAACCGGAGCCATGGTAATTATTGCCTAAACGCTGCCAGCAATCCCGACGCACTTGACCGCTTTGCCCATACAGGGTGTTACACACTTCCGGCGTTTGTTCATGGGTGCCGGTAATAAGCACGTATTCGCACCCCATCGCCAGCAACCTACTCGCACATTCTTCTAAGGGGCGATCCGAATCTTCGCCAAAAGCGATGCGTCTCGCCTCCCAGCTATTCGGGGTGAGCAATGTGGTTTGCGGAATGAGCATATGCTCGAGTGCAGAAATCATTTCGTCGTTGGTCAACTCTTCGCCGCGACCGGAGCGCAATACCGGATCCAAGATGAGCGGGATATCGGGATAATCTCCCACGACTTCGGCAATGGCAGCGATATTATCCACGCTCCCGGTTAAGCCAATCTTAAATGCTGCAACCGGCATATCTTCTAACACGGCGCGCGCTTGATCGTTAATCCATTCGGAGTCCAAAGCCATCACGTCACCTACGCCGGCAGTATCTTGCACCGTAACAGCGGTAACCACGGACAATACGTAGCAGCCCATGCTGGATAAGGTTAAGAGGTCGCCCTGCAATCCTGCGCCACCCGAAGGGTCAGTTGCGGAAAAGGTTAAAACAACAGGAGGATTTAAAGCCATGTTTCGTAAATCGTGGTCAATTGTGGTGGATTTCTAGGCGTGAAAAAATTAAACTGCAAGTTTAGCCTAATACGAAACTCAAATGAAAACTTATATGTGTCTTATCTGCGGATTTATTTTCGACGAAGCGCTGGGTCTGCCTGAAGAAGGTATTGCGCCCGGAACGCGTTGGGAAGATGTGCCACCTAATTGGGTATGTCCGGAATGCGGTGCCCGCAAGGAAGATTTTGAGATGATTGAAGTGCAGTAGCTAGCTTTATCACGACCGACCTTCACCGTTGAAACGTCGCCAACCCCGTCGATAAGCCGACGGGTTCTCGGCAACCCCGCTTTCTCGTATCCCTCCTAACTTCTTCCAAACCCTTGCTGGTAGCGAATGTAAGTACTGGCATAACTATTGCTCATGCTTTACATTAAGATTGTCAGCTAAAATCCCGGTGAAAACTGTGAGCGTGGCCTGGAGATCCTTATCTGACTTAATTATGCGAGATTTCGCTTGAACATAGGGTTTTTACTATACAATGGATACTCAAGACGCAGGTGGGCTACAAGCAAATACAGAAGCCAAACCGGGGGGTTACCAGGTGAGTGATACAAATAACAATCTAGCGGGTGTCAAAGTCATGGTTATCGATGACAGTAATACTATCCGCCGCAGCGCCGAAATTTTCCTCACTAAAGCCGGTTGTGAGGTGATTCTTGCAGAGGATGGTTTCGACGCTATGGCCAAAATAACTGACCATCAGCCTGATGTCATTTTTGTCGACATTATGATGCCGCGCCTCGACGGTTATCAAACTTGTACGCTGATTAAAAAAAATCTCAAATTCAAAGTTACGCCGGTGATCATGCTTTCAAGTAAAGACGGATTGTTTGATCGCGCGCGGGGCAGGATGGTTGGCTCGGATGAATATCTGACCAAACCTTTTACCAAGGAAAGTTTGCTGCAAACGGTCCGAAAACATACCGTTGATCGGCATGCAGGTTAATCATGCACATTAAGGATAAGCAAAATGCCTATAAATAAAATTCTCGTTGTAGACGATTCGCCCACTGAAAGACATTTTATCGGCGAGCTACTCAACAAAGCCGGTTACCAGGTCATCATGGCGGAAAATGGCGATGAAGCGATGGATAAAGCCAAAAAAGATAACCCGGATCTGATTCTTATGGATGTGGTTATGCCGGGCTTAAATGGATTTCAATCCACGCGGGCCATCACTAAAGACGAACAAACCAAGCATATTCCGGTGATTATGTGTACATCGAAGGGGCAAGAAACCGACAAGGTTTGGGCCATGCGTCAGGGTGCCAAGGACTATGTCACAAAGCCTATCGTGCAGTCTGAGCTCTTGAAAAAGATTTCAGCGCTAGGATAGTTGTGGCTAAAAAGAAAATAAGCCTGCGCGAATTTCAAGAAGGCGTAGTAGCCAGGTTGCAATTGGCAAAGGATGCCGGTGCGAGCGCCGTGTCTTCCAAGCTGGGTATTGAAGTCGGCGGACAATCTTGGCTGGTGAACCTGAATGATGTGAGCGAGGTAGTCCCATTACCCGAAGTGGTCCCGGTTCCGCTCACTCACTCTTGGTTCAAGGGTGTTTCTAATGTCCGAGGCAATCTTTACGGCATCGTAGATTTCTCTGCTTTTTTGGGTAGAGATCCGGTGCCACCCGGAATTGAAAGCCGCTTATTGTTGATCAATCCGCGTTACGCAATTAATTGCGGTTTAGTGATCAACCATATGCTGGGCTTAAAAAATCCTACGGAATTGCAAACCAACGAAAGCGCCGAAAACGGCAGCGCTTGGATAGCCAAAGAGTACGTCGATAACGATGGCAGCGCCTGGAAAGAATTAAATATGCAACATTTGGTTAATCACCCCGACTTTTTAAAAGTGGGGCTTTAGGGTAGCCGC
>CAYYOS010000034.1:0-18810 GCA_964473355.1 uncultured Burkholderiales bacterium
AAAAGGTAGCGAATCCGCGAGAAATTAGACGTAAACTTGGCTTAAATCAGTCCGACTTTTGGACAAAAATTGGCGTAACCCAAAGCGGGGGTTCGCGCTATGAAAGCGGGCGTTCTATGCCTAAACCAGTTCGCGAATTGCTGCGCTTGGTCCACCTGGAACAAATCGATCTCGCCAAATTAAGACGCGAAGATTTCGAGATTATGGAATACCTCAAAGAAGGTCATCCTGATCTTTATAAAAGTTTAAAAAAGGCAGTGCGGAGCAAATAATTTCCGTTGCGCCCGGTTAATCACTAACGGTTACCGGTAGGCCACGCCCCTCAATGGCCTGCGCAAATTGGCTCAACCACGGAGCGGAAGCAGCGCGCAATACCGCTGCTTCCGGCTGCAACGAAGGACGCGCCAAGCCATAAATATGCACGCCCTTTAAGGCAATTTTCTCGTTTAGCGCTCTATCAATAAAACCTAAGTAAGCGACGCGCTCTTCTTTCGAAGGGAGCCCCCCCTCTACTTCAAACAAACAAGTTTGCAGCCAAGTTGGGCACAGCGTTGCGGCAGTTCGCAGATTCGCATAAACCTTCTCAACGGATAATGCGCTGTTATTAATTTTGCGCATGCCATCCGTGGTGGCGCTATCTAATTTAAACCACACCTCGCCGTTAATCTCTGCCATACGTTGTAAGCCTTTTTTTACTGCTGCGCGATGCATAAGGCTGCCGTTGGTAATCAGCACCAATTTAATCTTGCCTAGCAGTTGCGAATCCGCCATAACTTTAGCAATTAAGTTCACAACGTCCGCGAATTCCTTGGCGCTGGTCGGCTCGCCATTTCCCGATATGGCAATGTCATTGATACGCTGGCTGCCGCTAGGTAACTTTTGCTGTAAAAAGCCCGGCTGGCTGACCTCGTGGATTAAGGCTCGCAGCTCTTTTTCCAACTGCAGTAAGTTTATTGGCGGCGCACTACCCCGCACAAGATTAGGCACCTGACAATAAATACAACGCCAGTTGCACGCGTTGTTTGGGTTAAGGTTTACGCCAATGGAAAGCCCCTGGGCACGCCGCGAATAGACGGGATAAACGTAAGTAAACCCCGCGACGTCGCGGCTATGATCCTGTGCGGTGAGTGGTGTTAAGGTGGGCATGTAGAGACGATGTCGCTCGGTCGAACAGAAAGATCCACATTAGCGTTATGTTCTTGACGATGCAAGTGAGAGCGTTGAGCTGGTGCAGATTTACCCGGACGCCGAAATAGCACTTGCAGCGGTGCAGGATTACCGCCCATCCGCTACGGGCTTTACCGACTGCTTAATTGGCCGGCGTAATGTAGCCCACGGTTGCGAAGAAACCGGGTCGTTTGATAAACGCGCTAAAGGTGCGTGGCGTTTTAAAATGCTGTGATGCAAGAAATGCCGCTGGCGGAGAAGGAGGGATTCGAACCCCCGGTGGGTTGCCCCACAACGGTTTTCAAGACCGCCGCATTCGACCGCTCTGCCACTTCTCCCGGCTTCAATGACGTGCCATTGTAACACTATCACCTGTCCTAGTTCATTGACCCAGGGACCGGGGAACTGTGTAAAAATTACGCTTAACATGTGCCTGCGCCTAGGTCATAATTACATTTTTTTAGCCCGCCCCCCATACGTGAGCCGCCAGTTAACTCGGTGCTAGCTTTTGGAACGAAACTTGCACTTATTCTTTTATGTGACTGTCAAATCAATTTTAAGGAGTGAACGCTATGTCAAAAATCGAAAAATCTATAGACGTTAATGTTCCTGTGCGTACGGCGTATAACCAATGGACGCAGTTTGAGGAATTTCCTATGTTTATGGAGGGCGTGGAAGAAGTTACCCAATTGGACGACAGCCATCTGCGTTGGTGTGCCGAAATCGGCGGGGTGGAGCGCGAGTGGGACTCCGAGATTACCGAGCAAATTCCGGATCAGCGTATAGCTTGGCGTAGTACTTCTGGCCCGGCGAACAGCGGCGTGGTTACTTTTCAAAAACTCAATGATGACGAAACCCGTATCTACTTGGAAATGGATTACGAACCTGAGGGTGTCGTGGAAACCGTAGGTGATTTTATCGGGGTGGCGTCGGCACGGGTTGCGGGAGACTTAGAACGCTTTAAAGATTTTGTTGAGGAACGCGGCGTAGAAACCGGTGCGTGGCGGGGCACCATCTCCTCCCCGTCATCGGTGTCGGAGAAAAGTCGCCCCCAATCCAGCACGGATTGGAACACCGTGGCACCTAAACCTCGGGCACGTAAATCCCCCGCTAAGCGCCCGGCTAAATCTGCGGCGGCTGCTAAATCTACTTCTGCTGTAAAGAAACCTGCAAGTGGGGGCACTAAAACCGCTGCAGCCAAAAAAGCTAAGCCGAAAACTTCCGCCGCTAAGCGCAGCACGGCGCGTCCCTTAGCTAAGGCCAAATCCGCAGTTAAATCCGCGGTCGCTGCGGTTAAGAAAAAATTGTCGCCCGCTAAGAAAACGGCGGCCAAAACCACTAAACCAAAGTCTAAGCCCGCTGCCAAGGCAAAAACCCGTGCACCCGTGAAGAAAACCGCGGGTGCAGCAAAGAAACCCGTCAGTAAGGGCAAAACGTCGGCTAAGCCAAAAACCGCCGCCAAAGCTAAAACAGCGGCCAAAAAGCCAGCTAAAAAAGCTAGCGCGACAAAAGCGAAATCTAGTGTAAAATCAGCAAGTGCGAAAAAATCCGCTTCGTCTCGCAAAGCTAAGCCCGCTGCTAAGTCTAAAAAGCGCTAAGGGTGCAACTTTCGACGGCAGGTAGGGTCATAACCGCAGTCTCAAACGTCTGAAAAAAGGAGTTACAAATGCAACCTGAAATTCGCGTAGCATCACCCTCGCAAGAATTAGCGCTGGGGACGCATAAGGTATTACGCAATACCTATATGTTGCTGGGGATTACCCTCATACCCACGGTGATCGGCGCATTTATTGGGCTCAATAGCAACTTTTCCTTTTTAGCTCAATACCCGATTATGGGGCCACTGTTAATGTTAGCGGCCATGATGGGTTTACTGTTTGGCGTGTCAGCCACGCGTAACAGCGTATGGGGCATCGTCTTATTATTGGCCTTCACATTCATCGCCGGCTGGTGGTTGGGCCCGATGTTGCAAGCAGCCTTAAACCTCAGCAATGGCGCGCAATTGGTCGGCATGGCGGCTGGCGGCACGGCTTTAATATTTTTTAGCCTGGCAGGCTTTGCCACCATTACCCGCAAAGACTTTAGCTTTATGGGCAAGTTTTTATTTATCGGCCTAATCATGTTGGTTATCGCCGCCATAGCTAACTTGTTTTTTGCGGTGCCTGCTGCGTCGCTCGCCATTTCCGCGATCGCCATTATGATATTTTCCGCTTACATTCTCTATGACGTGAGCCGAATTATTCACGGTGGCGAAACCAACTATGTCATGGCAACCATGGCGCTGTACTTGGACATTTACAACATCTTTGTAAGTTTGTTGCATTTGCTGATGGCTTTTAGTGGCCGCGACTAACCGCGCAAGCAAACATTAAAATAGGGGCTTTAAGCCCCTATTTTTTTGGTCGTCATTCGATGGTGGGTAACGACGAGTCTATCTAACCATCACTATGTAGCTAAAATCTTGCCACTCTCCGCCTAGAACAATTCGCCCCTGGGGGCATGCCCAGACGCGCCAGTCATTCTGCGGAGGCGGGAATGATGATAGTAGCAGTGGGAATAACGGCAGTAACGGTGGGGATGACGACAGTAAAACCTAGAGCCTGCAGATAATGCACATCAGCAAGTGACGCCTTAAGATAGCCTGAATGGTTTCAGACACTAGCGCGCGACTCACGGACGGTTAGGAGATCCTGTCGTGCTACGTCAACGGGCGTTCAAATAATGCTATAGACTCGACATGAGCCGTATGCGGAAACATATTGATTACCCCGGCCGATGGCAAGCTATACCCTAACTCATTTACTAAAATAGCAGCGTCACGGGCCAAGGTAGCCGGGTTACACGAGACGTATACAATCCGGCTGGGTAGGGGTGGGGTAAGTGCGCGGAATAGTGCCATGGCGCCATCCCGCGGCGGGTCAACGAGCAATTTATCAAAGCGTCCCCAACGTAATAGCGCCGCCGCATCCATCGCAAAAAGATTCGCCTCTATAAGGCTCACCGCCAGCCCGTTGCGCCGCGCATTTTCCTGGGCTTGCATTACCAATTCCCCGCTGCCCTCGACCCCGGTTACGTCCGCACCTCGCTTGGCGATAGGCAAAGTGAAGTTTCCTATTCCGCAAAACATGTCGGCGATTCGCTCTCCTGGCTGCGGATCCAATAAGCTTATGGCGCGATTTACCAAGGCCCGATTCATTTGAGGGTTGACTTGAGTAAATTGCGTCGGTAAAAAATAAAGCTTGAGATTAAATTCGGGTAGCGTGTAGTACGCTTCGGCCTGGTTGTTGGCGTCCAAAGCGAGCACGGAATTGGGGCCCTGCGCTTGCAGATAAAATTCAATCTGATGGGTGGTGGCAAAATCTTTGAGTAGCAAATGATCCGCCGGCGATGGTGGTGTCAATACGCGCAAAATAAACATATCCGAGGCTTCGTTAAGCGTGACTTCAACTTGCGGGATTTTGTCGCGTATCGAAAGGTTATCCAACAAAACGCGCAGTGGATGGATTAAACAGGAAACCCGTTGCGGTAGCACGTCGCAGCTGCGCATTTCCGTTACATAGCGACTTTGTCGCTCGTGAAAACCTACTAGCACCCCGCCTTTTTTAAAAACATGGCGCACCGACAGTCGCGCCCGATGGCGGTATCCCCACGCGGGGCCATAGATGGGGGCAGCAATATTTTGCGCACGGATTTTCGCGAGGTGCCACAAGTTGTCTTCCAACACGCGTTGCTTGACGGCAACTTGCGCGCCGACTTCTAAATGCTGCAAACTGCACCCCCCGCATCGCTCAAAATAAGCGCAGCGCGGTGCCACGCGCATCGAGCTAGCTTGCTGAATATTTTTGAGATCCGCGAGATCGTATTTACTTTTGCTTTGGGTAATTTCGATATCGACCACTTCGCCCGGTAACGCGCCTCGGACAAAAACGACTTTACCGTTGTTGCGCGCTACCCCCCGCCCTTCCTGGTCCAGTGATTCAATGACGACTATCATTCCGCCCAGCAGGCGGCGAATTCTTGATGATGTAACTCGGGTGATTTAGTGAGCACAGTACGCACTAAAGCGCACTCTTGGTTGTAAGCAACACGGCTTAAGTGCCCGCGAAATAACTGAAAGCGCAAAAATAATAAATATGTATTGATCACGTCCGACTCACAATAGTTACGAATTTCCTCTATTTTTCCCGCTTGATAAGCCGTCCATACTTTAGCGCCACCTACACCCAGCTTACCCGGCAAGCCACACAATTTTGTAACGTCATCCAAGGGCGCGCAAGCGCGCCCCTGATAGAGAGACAGGGTATCCATTAAATCTAAGTGGCGCACATGATAGCGATTAATATAATTGTTCCATTTAAAATCGCGATCCTCTTCGCCCATATCCCAAAATCGCGGGGCCTGAATGCCGTGGATAAGGGCACGATAGATTAATACCGGCAAATCAAACCCGCTGCCATTCCAAGACACCAATTGTGGAGAATATTTTTCTATGCCCTCGAAAAAACGCTGAACCAGCGCCGATTCGCCATCGGCGCTGGTGCCTAAAGACCAAATTTTGAAGGAATCTTCGTGGCGTAGTGCGCAAGCGACCGCAATGACGCGCTGCGCGTGCAAGGGCAGAAAGTCATGACCGCTAGTTTGACGCCGGCGCTGAAAAGCAATCTCCGCTACTTCGGTCGAAGAAACCTCGGGACCCAAATCATAAAGCTTGCGCAGACCCTCAGTATCCGGGATGGTCTCAATATCAAACGCGAGAACGGGATTCATCATTAAGGGCTAAAATAGCGGATTATACACGCACTTCTTTTATGGATTTTTTGTTAGAATATGCTAGTATCTACTTAAGCTTATTTAGTGGGAGGGGTAAATGAAAAGCTTTCTGGAACAAAAATATCCTCGCATCGCGTCTAAACTCGTACAAGTATGGCAAGAGCCCACACAAGCCGAGGCCTACTTAGATAGCCTATTGTTCAAAGAAAAAGATCGGGCTTATCGACGCGGATTTGAGGGAGATATATTAGTGGAGATTATGTTGCTGTCTTCGCTAGTTACTAACCCTTCCCCCGAAGATGTTTGGCAGTTTTCTCATCACGCTTAACTGAACTCCAAGCGGGTCTATTTTTTCGACCAGCTGCCGCCGCTACCCTGGTACCACCAACCCGGTGCAGCCTTCTCCACCCAGCGTTGGGCGAAGGTTTTGCGCACATCGTTTTCCCATTCCGGATGTGCATTGGCCTTGGCTATTTCTTGATAAAGCGCCTGCCTATCCGCGTTCTCTGCAGCCACTTTCGCGTTAACCGACTGCCGTTCTGCCAAGGGCACGGCATTGGCGTCCCGCACCGCAATAAGTCCGTCTCGGGTTAATCCCACCGCGCCGTTATTGTAGTACTCCACTAACTGGCCATGGCGCTGTTGCATACTTGCTTTAAGGCTGGCAATGGCCGGCGTATTGATTTCTAAATCCGCTGCGGCCAGAGCCGTATTAAAAGCAAAGCTTAAAACCAGCCATAACCAAATTATGATATGTCGCGATTGCATAATGGCTCCTGCCTTAAAGGCATCAATAGTTAACGGGTAGGTTGTGGTGTCGCGGGTGCGGGCGACACCTTAGATTTATCACTTTTCGAGTTTTTCAATTGCCACACCTCGTCGATAATTTTATCTGCAGCGCGCTCGGCTTCGGCTGCGGGAAAATAGATATTTATAGTCACACAACTCGCCAAGGCAAAGATAGGCAACGACCAAAGCAGCTTCAGCATTATTGTTCCTTTTCTATTGGTTTCATGGGAGCGGCGCTTCCTTTTGTAATTCGTCCCAATCGCGCTACCAGCTCGGCCCAACCGACTTCCCGATTGTAACCCAATACGGTGATAGCCGGGAGCCCGCCACCTTCGACTATGACAAAGCCCGATCCTTTGGGTTCAATCCCACCCATCGTGCAAATGCCATCTTTTAGTTGGCAGGAAAGCGCCAAACGGTTGTAGCCGAACTGCTCGAAAAAACTCAAAAAGCTACGTTGCAAAGCGGCGGCCGGGCCAGCGCCGCCTAACGCCGAAATATTTTGTACCGCACGCTGACTAATTTTTTTCGAGTAGCGGCCTGGGCTACTTTGCAAGCGGGCATCGAATTTTAGCGGTTGCCAATTTATTGTTTGCAAATCCTGTATATCTACATCAATGCGGCCCTCCATGGTTCCGAATGAAAACGCCCGAGTGAGCAAAGCGAGATCCAGATTACGCATAACCACATCGAGATTGGCAATTGGCACACTACTGAACGGCTTGGCCACAGTAAAATTCTTCACTGTAACCGTGCCATCAAACATACGGGCGGTGAGATTTTCTTCAACGCTGAGACGGTCGTCGCGATACGTAAGTCGCGGGAACTTACCCGAAAGCTCACCTTGCATAGCAGGCAACCCCAGCAGAGGGGCCATTTGCTGCATACTGACAGGTGTTAGCTCGCCGCTGACCCCCGCCTGCCATCCTTTTTCCGTTTTCTGTACTTCTAAATCGCTCAGCTTAAGCCCGCCATCCAGCAGTGGGATGGTTAGTGTCTTAACCGACAAATTTTCTCCTCGGGTGTGGATCTGCGTAACGATTGGTCCCATATTTAGCTTGAATACGTTCAAGCTGTCGATGCGCAGGTCACCTTGTTTAACGGTTTGTTTTGACCAAGGCAAGCGCAAATCTATACCCACAAGCCGAAACCGTCGCTCGCCATCTTCTATTGTCGCGTCGCGCAGCGTTAATTCCGCCGATTCAAGTTGGCCATCGCGATAAGAAACTTCGACATCGGCGCGTCCACGCGGTTTAAGTTTGGCGAGGATAGGTTGCCTTAAGCTAGGCGCAAGAAAATTAGATTGGAGCGCACCCAGGTCAAGATCGCGGGCGGCGACGCTTAAGGTTTGCCACTTTGCGGCCGGGCGCTGCCACACGCCCGAAAATTCCGCCTGGCCGATATCCGACCAATTCATATTCCCATGGGCCACACGGATCACCGAATCGTCCGCACTGCCTCGCGCCTCCACGCGATGCCCTGCTTTGGCATACCAGGGCTGCCAGAAGACTTCACCTACGTTCCAGAATGCTACGCCTTGCCATTCCCACGCAGCATTGCGACGCAAGATCTTGGCGTTAATCGTAGCGCCAATCTTTTGCCCGGCGTGCAAGCCTGTTGCATCGCTGAAGTTAAGTTGTGCAAGACTTACGCTTATTTGCGCCTCTCCAATATTTTTTTCGCTACCGTTTGCTTGGAGCGTGCCATTTAGTTGTCCTGAAGAAATTTCCGGGAAGGCTTTGGGTAGCCAAGGGGAGAGTCTCTTGATATCCCCATTGCGTATCGTCGCTTGTACCTGAAACGGTTGACCCCAGTTAATCTTCGCCTGCCAATTTTCTTGCGGAGTGGGCACCAAGGTGATATCCAGGCTTTTTTGCGGGAGACGTGCGGAAAAAATAAAGGGGATGGGGGCGTCTGTTTGCAGAAAACCCTGGGCGCAATGAACGGCCGTGTTTTGGGCGAGAAATTTTTCACAAGTAATTTTTGGCGTTGCCCAGTGGCGCGTCCCCACTCGCAGTTTATCAGCGCCCATGGTTAGCCGCGTAAATCCCGGATTACCGAGATCAATATTCATCCCCTGCAATTGCCAATTAGGCGCGACCAATTCCTCGGCTGTGACGCTGATCTTAGTAATCGCGCCACATGGTAGCGGCAAGAGCAAAACTAAGCCACACAGCCTATAAAGGAAAGACGCCCGTGGATAAATATCGATCTCCTCGATCGCATACGATGGATACAATCGTTGCGTTATTAACCCTTGCAGAGACTTGTAAAGCGGCGGTGAGCGCCCCCCCGGATGATACACCGGCAAAAATGCCTTCCTCTCTCGCCAGCTTTAAGGTCATCTCTGTCGCTGTGGATTCACTGACCTCTATGATTTCATCAACTTGATGGGGTTTGTAGATCTGCGGTAAGTACTCCTCGGGCCATTTTCGTATCCCTGGAATCTGCGAGCCTGCCTCCGGATGCACGCCAATAATCCGGATACCGGGATTTTTTTCTTTAAAAAAACGCGAGCAGCCCATTATGGTTCCCGTGGTTCCCATACTGCTAACAAAATGCGTGATGCCGCCACGGGTATCAGCCCAAATTTCGGGGGCGGTGCCCTCGTAGTGCGCTTGGGGGTTATCGGCATTACTAAACTGATCCAAAATAAAACCTAAGCCCTTATCCCTCATCGCGCGCGCCGTATCGATTGCTTCTTCCATGGCCCCCTCGCGGCTAGTCAATATGATGTCAGCGCCAAATGCTCGCATAATGCGGCGACGTTCTTCACTCATGTGGGCGGGCATAATTAATATCATTTTATATCCGCGAATGGCAGCGGCCATAGCAAGCGCGATACCGGTATTGCCGCTGGTAGCCTCGATTAGCGTATCACCGGGCTTAATGTCTCCGCGCCGCTCGGCATGTTTAATCATGGAAAGCGCAGCGCGATCTTTAACTGAACCCGCCGGATTATTGCCTTCCAATTTAACTAAAATTTTATTGGATGTTTTGCCTGGCAATCGCCGGAGCTGAACTAAGGGAGTATTGCCGACAAACACTTCGATGGGGCTATACATCCTCAATACCCTCGGGATCTTGCAAACTACCTTCCCGATAAAGAAGATCGCACTCGGCCACAACTCCGGCAATGGACACGCAGTTTTTGCCATGATGTTTGCAGTACTTTACGGCACGTTCTACCCGTTCATAAACTTGATGGCGGTGTTCGCCGGGTTGCGGCATGGCCAGGCCAAAACTTGCGTGTAACGGTGCTACCATAGGCAAAATTAGCTGACTTGCAAGCTCCATGCGTAACCGCTCGGCCACTATTAGCGCGCCCATTTCGTTGGTTTCTGGCAGCATAATTGCAAATTCCTTGCCACCATAGCGTGCTGCCAAATCCACGCTGCGCAAAGATTGCGAAACCACCGTGCCGACATGCCGCAAAATTTCATCGCCAACTTCGCGTCCGTAGGTGAGATTTACTTCCTTAAAATTGTCTACGTCCATGAGAATTAATGCTAAAGGTCGGCGATAGCGCTCCCACTGCTTTAGCTCTTCATCCATTTTTGCGTCAAGTAGCGATCGGGTAGCAAGACCAGTTAAGCTATCTAGCGATCTTAAATTCTCAATTTTTAATAATGCATCTTGCAAGTCGCGGGCATGGCTTTCTAACTTAAGCCTCAGTGTTTCATTTTCGAGTTTTAAGGACTGCGATTCGGTTTCGCGCTCTGCGGTAATGAGAATCTGCTGCCGTTGATAAAGAATTTTTCCGTTAAATCTTGCAACACCATTCTTTTGCTGAAACTCGATAACGCCCTTATAAACCACGCCATTTTTGTCATTTAATAAACTCAGCAGCGCCGCGAAGGAGGGGCGGTTAATTTTGCTCGCGACGTTCTCGCCTATGCGTACGCCGATCGTCGTTAGGAATGTCTGGTTAGCTTCAACGACCTCGCCTTGGCGACTTAAAGCCGCTGCCGCGACTAAGGAAAAGTCGTTAAGCCAAACCGGTATTAAACAGGAACGCGCCAAGTGCAAAGTCCTCGATCAGGGACGGCCGACCGTAAGATCATTGCCAAACTTGTCGATGGACCTCTCGCCGAACCCTTTTACATTATCCAGTTGTGCTTTGTTTTTAAAGGGGCCATTTTTTGTGCGGTAGTCGATTATCGCTTTGGCTTTCTCTGGACCTATGCCTATCACCGACTCTAGTTCGGCCTGCGAGGCGGTATTGATATCTACCGGCCCACGGGACGCCGCACGAATGTCGCTTAGTGTACGCCGTGGTTCAGTTTTAGGGGCGCTAACTTTGATATCACTGCGCATGTTTCTTACCGATGTGCTGTCAAAGCCACGCACTCGCTCCAGTTCTTGAATATTTTTAAACGGCCCATTTTTAGTACGGTAGTCTATGATGGCCTTGGCTTTTACCGGACCTATGCCCCGCACTGCTTCCAATTCAGCTTGAGATGCTGTGTTTAAATTAATATCCGCTGCAAGCACTAATCCCGAATAGAATATTGCGATCAATAAAAAGATTTGCTTCATGTCTGCCGCCTTTCCGAAGTAAGTAAGAGATGTTGAACATAGCGCGTCACGCCGGTCCCGACGTCTAAAAATTGTTCCTGATAACCTGCCGCGCGTAACGCGCCGATATCCGCCTGGGTGTAACTTTGATATTTGCCGACCAATTCTTGCGGAAAGGGAATGTAACGAATGAATTGCTTATCTTGAAGTTCCGCTAAGCTTAGGGCAGGGGCGCCCCCAGCTTGCCGGCAAGCATTGATCGTGGCCAAAGCCACAGCGTTAAAGCTTTCGGCGGCGCCGGTGCCCAAGTTAAATATTCCAGAAATTTCCGGGTGGTCCAATAAGTATAAGTTAACTTTAACGACATCCTCAACTGAAACAAAATCCCGACGCTGCATGCCGTCTGCGTATCCGCCGCTGCCGGAAAATAATTGCACATAGCCCTGGGTCATATATTGATTAAAGAATTGTGAAGCGACGGACGCCATGCGGCCTTTGTGATTTTCATGTGGCCCATAGACGTTAAAGTAGCGGAAACCCGCAATCTGGCTATGCCGCTCCGCCAAACACCGCCTCACGTACTGATCGAACAAAAATTTGGAGTATCCGTAGACATTCAAAGGCGATTCATGCTCACGCACTTCTTTAAACACGCTGCCGCTACCATAAACACTGGCAGACGAGGCGTACAAAAAAGGAATGTCCTCGGCTTGACAATGTTCAAGCAGTTGCATGGAATAACGATAATTGTTATCCATCATATACCGCCCGTCGGTCTCCATCGTGTCAGAGCAGGCACCTTGGTGAAAAATGGCGGTGATCTGTCCATCCAGTTCGCCTTGCGCAAGGTAGTCGCGAAATACTGTTTTATCTAGATAATCGCTAATCTCGCTGTCGACTAAATTTTTAAATTTGTCCGCCTGACTTAGGTTGTCGACAGCCAAAATATTAGTGTGCCCGCGCTGGTTTAGGGCTTTTACAATATTTGATCCGATGAACCCGGCGGCGCCGGTGACCACATAAAACATTACATTTCCTCTAAATTTTCAAACAGTTCTTTAGGCGTGACGACCGCCGCGCCCAGCTTGCCGACCACAATGCCAGCGGCATGATTCGCCATATGCATAGCCTGACCCATTTCCATACCGGAAGCCAGCATTACCCCCAAGGTTGCAATCACCGTATCGCCTGCGCCACTTACATCATATACTTCACGCGCGCGGGTAGGTTCATGGCGCACTGAGTTCTCGCGATATAAACTCATGCCTTGTTCACTCCGCGTGATCAATAGGGCCTGCAAATTCAGCGAGCTCCGAAGCTGCTGGGCCTTCTCGGTTAATTCGGTCTCCGTTTTCCAACCCCCCGCGACTTCCTTAAATTCCGCGCGGTTGGGTGTGATTAGGGTCGCGCCGCGGTATCGGGAATAGTCCTCACCTTTGGGGTCAACCAACACCAGCTTTCCCTTATGATTCGCTAGCGCGATCATTTTTTCAATGTGCGTCAATCCGCCTTTGCCGTAGTCAGATAAAATCACTACATTCACGGTGTCTAATAAACGCTCTACATCGACTAGGGCAGCCGTTAGAATTTCGTGGCTGGGTGGCGTGTCAAAATCAATACGCAGTAATTGTTGTTGACGCCCTATGACTCTGAGCTTAATGGTCGTCGCAATACTGGCGTCGCGATGAATAACACTCTTGACTTTATCATCATGCAACAATGTCAGAATTTTATCGCCCGCATCGTCGTTGCCAATGACCGACACTAGCGTCGCCTGGGCGCCTAAAGCTGCAATATTGCGAGCCACATTAGCGGCGCCACCGGGGCGCTCTTCTATGGTTTTTACTTGCACAACGGGAACGGGCGCCTCGGGAGAGATGCGGCTTACCTCGCCAAACCAATACTTATCTAACATAACATCACCAACCACGAGAATGCGCGCGGAAGCCAGTATGGAGTTTTCTAACATGCGCCCTTTCTTCCTATCGCATAGTATTCCCAACCTTGCTGCGCAAGAAGGGCAGGGACGTATAAATTGCGGCCATCAATAATCACGGGGTTTTTTAAAAGCGCTTTCATTTCTAGAAAATCTGGGCTGCGAAATTCGCGCCACTCGGTAACAATGACTAAGGCTTCTGCATTTTCCAGCGCGCCCATGGGGCTGTCGACCACGCTGAATCGCCGCTCGTGCTGATAGAGGCGCCGCGCTTCTTTAAACGCTACCGGGTCGTAAGCACTTAGGGTTGCGCCTTTTTCCAGTAAGCCCTCGATGATGGCTCGGCTGGGCGCCTCGCGCATATCGTCCGTATCGGGCTTAAACGCTAAACCCCATAGGGCGAAATGCTTACCTTGTAAATCATTCCCAAAGCGCTTGCTGACTTTTTCTAAAACACGCTGTTTCTGCGCGCTATTGACGGCCTTAACCGCGCTTAAGATTTTTAAACCCATACCCACCTCGGCAGCGGTATTTTGTAGGGCGTTAACGTCTTTTGGCAGGCAAGATCCCCCATATCCGCAACCCGGATATAAAAAATGATAGCCTATGCGCGGATCAGCGCCGATACCCCGGCGAACTTCTTCGATATCAGCACCCAACCGCTCGGCGAGATTAGCCAGCTCATTCATAAAAGAAATACGGGTGGCCAACATGGCATTGGCGGCATATTTGGTGAGCTCGGCGGAATGAATATCCATGGTGATAATACGCTCGTGATTGCGTTGAAATGGGGCGTAGAGTGTCCGCATTAGTTGCAATGCGCGCTCGTCATCGCTGCCGATAATCACCCTGTCAGGGCGCATAAAGTCCTCCACCGCGGCCCCTTCCTTTAAAAACTCAGGATTGGAAACCACGCTAAATGGAATCTCTATATGGCGACTTTCTAGCGCTGCTTGTATGGCCGCCCTTACCTTATCCGCTGTACCCACGGGCACGGTCGATTTGTTTACGATTACTCGATAATCATTCATGCGCTCGCCAATATTACGAGCTGCAGCGAGCACGTATTGCAGATCCGCGGAGCCATCCTCATCGCTGGGCGTACCCACGGCGATTAATTGCAGCAGACCATGATTGACGCCCAGGGTCAAATCGGTACTAAAGGCTAGCCGGCCGGCAGCGCTATTTCTAACGATTAATTCTTCTAGCCCCGCCTCATGTATGGGAATGCCGCCACGTTGCAACAGGGCTATTTTTTCGTGATTGACGTCTACGCATAACACGTCATTACCGACCTCAGCGAGGCACGCGCCGGTGACCAAGCCCACGTATCCCTTGACAATAACAGTAATTTTCATAGCGAAATCATACGATTAATTTCTTGCAAGACTTTTAAGGGCGCTTTGTTTTGCGTGATCGGCCGTCCTACAACCAGATAATCTGCGCCGGCAGCATGGGCGCTTTGGGGTGTCATAATCCGCTGTTGGTCGTCTTGCTGTTCGCCGCCCAAGCGGATGCCCGGCGTCACTAAGAGAAACTTTGGTCCGAGATGCGCCCGCAATAGCGCCGCCTCTTGGGCCGAGCAAACTACACCATCAAGCTCGCAGCGCTGCGCGAGTTGCGCTAAACGTAAAACTATTTCGGGGATACCGCTTTTCCACCCCAGAACTTCCGTATCCGCCGCGGCGAGACTGGTGAGTAAGGTGACGCCTATGAGTAGCGGCGGGTTCGTCTTGTGCGAGATACCGCGTCGCGCCGCCGCCAGCATTTTCTCCCCACCGGAAACGTGTACATTAATCATCCATACGCCTAAATTTGCCGCCGCACGACAGGCTTTTTCTACGGTTTCGGGGATATCGTGAAATTTTAAGTCGAGAAAAACCGAATAACCTTTTTCAATAAGCGCTGCAACGAAAGCCGGCCCCGCGGCAGTAAATAATTCATTGCCTATTTTTAGACGGCATAGCGTGGGATCTAAGGCCGCCACAAGTGACTCAGCTGCCATTGCGCTGGGGAAATCTAAGGCGACAATAACTCGTGGGTTCATGATAAATAGGCTGCTTTTGCTAAGCTAGCTTGTTCTTTATCGGTCGTCGGGAAAGTATCCCAGAGTCCACAAGCCGGGCACTGCCAATAAAAAAGTTTCGCTTTAAACCCGCAATTTGTGCAGTGATAAAGAGCCAAGCGGCGTGCATGGTCCTGCACCAGGCTTTTTATCAGCTGAATATCCTGACGGCGCTCCAGCGGCGCTTTCAAGAGCTCTGCTTCCAACAATTTATCCAAGCCATGCAGCGTGGGATGACGGCGCAGTTCATCCCGAACTAGAACATACGCAGGCTCAACCCCGTGATTAGTTAGGGTCGACTGAAATACAACATTAAGTAATGGTAACGAACTGTATTTATTTAAGTAATAGCGGAGCAAATTTAGCCCATCTTCAATTTTGCCGAGAGCTTGATAGCTTGCCAAAAATCTTTCCGCTACCAGCGGCAGGTGTTCGGCGCTTTGTGCTTCTATTTTTCGCCAGTACTGTATGGCTTCGTCATGTCGATTTGCTTGTGCAGCAAAGTCGCCAAGTAGAATATTTGCTCGTACGCAATCCCGGTTAATGCTTAATGCTTGCCTTAGGTTTGTCTCCGCCCCTGTAGCGTTGGCATTTGCATGGTCGTTCAATGCTATCTCGCAGTAAAAATGCGCAATTTCTTGATGCAGTGATTTTCCCGAATTATTGATCAGTGCATTAGCGACCTCTATTGCTTTATACCACTCCTTTTCGCGTTGATAGATCTCCAGCAAAAACTGCAATACCGCCGCGGCAAATACCGTCTCTCGTAAATCCAAGAAAATTTTTTCGGCGCGATCGAGCAAGCCGGCTTTAAGGTAATCTTGTCCCAGCTCGAATAACACTTTGGTTTTCGTTTCTTTATCCAAATCCGCTCGCCCCAAAAGGTTTTGATGCATACGGATGGCGCGCTCCACTTCCCCCCTACGCCGAAATAAACTACCTAAAGCGAAATTTAACTCGACCGTCTCGCTATCTGCGCTCACCACTTCAATAAAAGCCTCAATAGCTTTATCCGGTTGTTCATTTAACAAAAAATTCAGGCCCTTAAAGTAAGAAGCCGGTAATGAGCGGTATTCAGTGAGCAATTGTTTAATATCAATACGCGCTGCCAACCACCCTAATCCAAAAAACAGGGGGAATGCCAGCAACCACCAAAATTCAAATTCCATGGCCGCCGTTAGCTTGAGTGACCGGCGCAACAGCTAAGCGAAAAGACCAAAGGGCGGGCATACTTAAGGTTCTCTCTCCAGGCGCGACTCGCCGCCCAGGGGAGATAGCCCTCTCAGCACGCGAAGTTCGCGTTGTTGTCTGAGCATAATGCTCAGACAGGCCACCACGCCAAGTACTACCCCAGCAATTAAGACGACCAACAAAACGAGTATGAGGGGGGCACTAATTTGATAACCGAGAAAATAATTGATAACAACAGCGTGGCTGTTTTTAATGGCAAGGCCAAGCGCTAAAACAAATAGGCCTATGCCCAGCAGCCAATTTACAAAACGCATAATGGATACACTACCTTGCCGCATTGACCAACCGACTTATTCTCACCGTGAATACAAGTAGTGTTAATGGTTGCTGCCGCCGAAGGGCGCCAGCCGGCGTGATTACGGACGTTCGTAATGAATGGTTGAACGCTTACTTTTCGTAATCCACTCGTTCGCGAAGTTCTTTGCCCGCTTTAAAGTGAGGAACGTATTTCTCCGGGACGTTGACTTTGCCTCCCGTTTTGGGATTACGACCGATTCTAGGAGGACGAAAATTTAAGCTAAAGCTGCCGAATCCCCTAATTTCGATCCGTTGCCCCGAGCTTAAACTTTTTCCCATTGCGTCCAAAATGGTTTTTACTGCGAGTTCCGCATCTTTTGCCACCAGTTGCGGGTAACGCATCGCGAGTCTGGCAATGAGTTCAGACTTTGTCATGGCTAGAATCCTCTTTTTTATTGCTCCGCAGACTTGACGTCAAGTTTAGCTTTTAGCAAAGCCCCAAGATTAGTGGTGCCTGCGGCCCCGGCGTCCTGATCTTGGTTGATTTTTTGCATTGCGTCGGCTTCATCCGCCATATCCTTCGCTTTTACGGATAAGTTAATGCTTCGATTCTTGCGGTCGACATTGATAATTTTAGTTTCAATCTCATCGCCTTCTTTGAGATGGGTGCGTATGTCTTCAACCCTGTCGCGAGAGAGTTCGGAGGCACGTAGATATCCTTCTACATCGGTATCCAAAGTGACGGTTGCACCTTTTGCGTCTATGGCCTTAACCACTCCTTTGACGATATGTCCTTTGTCATGAACGGCGACAAAGTTAGTAAAAGGGTCACCATCCAATTGCTTAACCCCCAAAGAAATGCGCTCGCGTTCCGCATCAATGGCCAATACCACGGCCTCGATTTCATCACCCTTCTTATAATTACGGACAGCTTCTTCGCCGGGGAGCGACCAAGATAAATCGGACAAATGCACCAAGCCATCGATGCCGCCATCCAAACCAATAAAGACGCCGAAATCGGTAATGGATTTAATTTGGCCCTTAACTTTGTCACCCTTTTTGTGGCCCGCTGAAAATTCATCCCATGGGTTGGCTTGGCATTGCTTCATGCCCAAAGAAATCCGGCGACGCTCCTCATCGATTTCCAAAATCATAACTTCAACTTCGTCACCCAATTGCACTACTTTTCCCGGATGTACGTTTTTATTGGTCCAGTCCATTTCTGAAACGTGCACTAAACCTTCTATGCCTTGCTCAATTTCTACGAAGGCGCCGTAATCGGTTAGATTGGTTACTTTACCAAACATGCGCGTACCGGTTGGATAGCGGCGGCTTAGGTTGATCCACGGGTCGTCGCCCAATTGTTTAATGCCCAATGAAACACGGTTTTTTTCTTGATCAAATTTTAGAATTTTAGCTTCGACTTCATCGCCGACGGTCAGCACTTCGCTTGGATGCTTAACGCGTCGCCACGCCAAATCGGTGATATGCAGTAAACCATCGACACCGCCCAAATCCACAAACGCGCCATAATCGGTGATATTTTTAACAATGCCTTTGACGATCGCGCCTTCGTGCAAGTTTTGCAGTAACGCCTGACGTTCCGCGCCTTGGCTGGCTTCCAGCACTGCACGCCGAGAAACGACAACGTTATTGCGCTTACGATCAAGCTTAATAACTTTAAATTCCATTTGTTTATTTTCAAATGGCGTTGTGTCTTTAATCGGTCGAATATCCACCAGTGAACCGGGTAGGAAAGCGCGGATGCCATTTACCATCACCGTTAAGCCACCTTTGACTTTACCGTTTACCACCCCCTGCACTAAGGTACCCTCTTCCATTGCCAGCTCCAAATCGTGCCACGCGGCCAAACGTTTTGCTTTTTCACGTGACAGTTTGGTGGCGCCGTAACCGTCTTCCAATGCTTCAATGGCGACACTGACAAAATCTCCGGCTTTCACTTCAACCTGGCCGAGATCGTCGCGAAATTCATCAATAGAAATAACGCTTTCGGACTTTAAGCCGGCATTGACGACAATTTCGTCGTTATCCACGCGCACAACTTCAGCGGTGATGA